>NZ_CP126740.1:651955-977932 GCF_030246925.1 Microbacterium sp. zg-Y625 | reverse complement strand
GCTCCCTGAGCTCAGTATTCGATTGAGCGGATGCCACAAGGGCACCCTGACCGAGCCTAGCAGGCGCCGCCTGTCACGCGTCTGCGAGACGGTACGCCCGCTACCCGCGACGGGTGCGCCCTGCGTAGGCTGGTCCCATGAGCACCGATGACACGTCCGCAGCCTCCGAGGAGATGAAGCGCAAGTTCAAGGAGGCGCTCGACAAGAAGAACGCACACACCCGCAACGGTGAGGCGCACCTTGACGGCGACTCCGCCGTGCACGGCGCCCACGGCGCCGTGACCCGCCGCGAGTTCCGCCGCAAGAGCGGCTGACACACCGCAACCGGGGGGCCCACCGCACGCGCGGTCGGGCCCCTCACCCTTGGGCGGGCCCGTTGCCGGCGGCCGGTCTCCCGGCCGGCCGCACGTCGTACGGCGCGTCCGGCAGCCGGTTCTGGAACTCCAGGATCGCCTCGTTGTGCACTTTACCGCCGCTCACCTCGACCGCGCGGGACAGCGTCTCGTCCGCGGACCACGCCTCCGGCCCTGCCATGACGGCGGGCACGAACCCCAGCAGCGCCTCGCTGACCTCCCAGCTCGCTGAGTTCCAGAGGTACGACGGGCTGTGGTCGACCGCGTAGTAATTGACCGAGCCGCCGACGGTGAACATCGGGTCGGCGAAGCTCGTCGGTCGCGCCCACTCGAAGCCCATGCCCTCATCGCACGAGACATCCACGATCAGGCTGCCGCGGCGGAACGCGGCGAGGTCGGAGGTCTTGAGATAGACGAGCGGCCGGTTGGGATCTTGCAGCGTGCAGTTGACGACGATGTCGGTCTCGGCGAGGAAGGGCGCCAGGGGCACGCGTCCCTCATCGGTGATGACCTCGCTCACGTCGGGTCCGTCGTGGTCGAACTGGATGATCTGAGTGGCGTGGATGGGCGCTGCGACCGACGCCGTCGCCCGATTCGTGAGCACGCGCACATCCTGCACGCCGTGAGCCCGCAGGGCGGTCACGGCGCCGCGGGCCGTGGCTCCGAACCCGATGACGACCGCCGTCAGTCGCCGGCCGTAGTCCCCCGTCGAGCCGCACAGCTGCAAAGCGTGCAGCACGGAGCAGTAGCCGGCGAGCTCGTTGTTCTTGTGGAAGACGTGCAGACCGAACGAGCCGTCGGCATTCCAGTGGTTCATCGCTTCGAACGCGATGACGGTGAGGTGCTTGTCGAGGGCGAGCTGGGTCATCTCCTCGTCCTGCACGAGGTGCGGCCAGCCCCAGAGCACCTGGCCATCGCGCATCGCGCGGAGGTCGGCGTGCTGCGGCTTGGGCAGCAGGAGCACATCGGCGGCCTCGAACAGCTCCCCCCGGTTCAGGATCGCGCCGACGATCGGGCGCAGTTCATCGTCGGAGATCCCGAAGCGCTCGCCGTAGCCGGCTTCCAGCAGCATCCGCGCGCGGAGGTCCTCGGGGATCCTCTCGAGGTGGTCGGGGTGAAGCGGCACGCGTCGCTCGTCCGGCTTGAGCGAGGCGCCCACGACGCCCAACGTGAGGTGCTGCGTCGCCATGGTCGTCTTCTTCCCGTTGCGCGGTCCGGGTGGACACCGTGACCCGACGCTACCAGTGACGTGCCGGCAGCACTCGGCCGGTCGTTCGGGTCACTCCCCCGCGAGCCCGCCCAGCAGGTGACCGAACGAGCGACCCCGGCCGAGGTACGTGGCCGGGTCGAACGGGTCCCCCTCGCCGCGCGTCGTGCGGCGCGCCACCGCCTCGGCGAGTTCCCGCGCCCCTCGGTCCACGCGCGTCGCGAGCGGAGCGATGTCGTCGACCGGTGCGCCCCAGTCGCTGGACGCGGCGAACACCCCCGTCGACACGGGCTCGGCGTGCAGGTAGGTGAACAGCGGCCGGATGGCGTAGTCGAGCGCAAGCGAATGGCGCGGGGTGCCGGCGTTCGCGCCGATGAGCACGGGCATGCCGGTGAGCGCGTCGCGGTCGAGGATGTCGATGAATGACTTGAACAGCCCCGAGTAGCTGGTCGAGAAGATCGGCGTGACCGCGATGAGGCCGTCCGCCGACACCACCGTGTTCACCGCCGCCTCCAATGCCGGCGGCGCAAACCCGGTCAGCAGATTGTTCGTGATGTCGTGGGCGAGATCGCGCAGCTCCACGGTGTCGATGCGCACATCCTCGCCGCGGTCCAGGAGCTCGCGCCGGGTGGCCGCGGCGAGCTTGTCGGCGAGCATGCGCGTCGAGGACGGGTTCGACAGACCTGCCGAGATCACGGCGATGCGGCGGTCGCTCATCGGGCGCCCCCGCTCAGGCCGAAGGCGGCGCCGCTGGGCGCGTCCTGATAGGGCGAGGGTCCGCTGAGGTTGTCGCCGCGATTGGCACGCGGCCGCGCCTCGCGCGGGGCGGCGTCGCCGTAGACCGCGGCCACGCGGGCCGCGTGGGTGGGGGCATCGGGCACGTCGGCCGGCCGGCCCTGAGCGAACTCCCGACGCAGCACCGGCACCACCTCCCCACCGAGGAAGTCGAGCTGCTCGAGCACCGTCTTCAGCGGAAGCCCGGCGTGGTCCATCAGGAAGAGCTGCCGCTGGTAGTCGCCGAAGATGTCGCGCATGCCGGCGTAGCGGTCGATGACCTGCTGCGGCGAGCCGACCGTCAGCGGGGTCATCTCGCTGAAGTCCTCGAGCGACGGGCCGTGACCGTAGACCGGCGCGTTGTCGAAGTACGGCCGGAACTGCGCGACGGCATCCTGCGAGTTCTTCGCCATGAACGCCTGGCCGCCCAGGCCCACGATCGCCTGCTGCGGGGTGCCGTGCCCGTAGTGGGCATAGCGCTGCCGGTACAGGTCGATGAGGCGCTGGTAGTGCTCGGCGGGCCAGAAGATGTTGTTGGCGAAGAAGCCGTCGCCGTAGTACGCAGCCTGCTCCGCGATCTCGGGAGTGCGGATCGAGCCGTGCCAGACGAACGGCGCGACGCCGTCGAGGGGGCGCGGGGTCGACGTGAAGCCCTGCAGCGGCGTGCGGAACTTCCCCTCCCAGTCCACGACGTCCTCTCGCCACAGCTTGTGCAGCAGGGCGTAGTTCTCCACCGCCAGTGGCAGGCCCTGCCGGATGTCCTTGCCGAACCACGGGTACACCGGCCCGGTGTTGCCACGGCCGAGCATGAGGTCCATGCGCCCGCCGGAGACGTGCTGCAGCATCGCGTAGTCCTCGGCGATCTTCACCGGGTCGTTCGTGGTGATGAGGGTCGTCGCCGTCGACAGGATCAGCCGCCGCGTGCGTGCGGCGATGTACGCCAGCGTCGTGGTGGGCGAGGACGACCAGAACGGCGGGTTGTGGTGCTCCCCCAGAGCGAAGACGTCAAGGCCCACCTGCTCGGCGTGCTCGGCGATCGTCAGGGTCGCCTGGATCCGCTCCGCCTCGCTGGGGGTGCGCCCCGTGGTCGGGTCCTGGGTGATGTCGCTCACGGTGAAGATGCCGAACTGCATCTGTGTGCCGGTGCTCATGTCGTCCACGGTCGCTCTCCGCTCCCGGATGCCGGTGGGCACCCGTTCTATGCAAATGAATGTATCGCGTGCAACGCGTGCGCTACCAGGTTATTCCCGCGTGCGCACGCCCCGGTGATGCCCGCAGTACCGCAGGTAGTGTGGCCCGCGATGGACGAGGCAGCACACGACGGCGGTGGATCGGCATCGGCCCGGCCGAAGGCGGGCGCCCCGCGACCGAAGCGGCGCGTGCCCTTCTGGGACAACGCCCGCTTCGCGTGCATCGTGCTGGTGGTGTTCGGCCACGCGACGCAGCGTCTGACCTACGATTCGGACCTCGCCCAGGCGGCATACCTGCTCGTCTACGCGTTCCACATGCCCGCGTTCGCGATCATCTCGGGCTACTTCTCCAAAGCCGGCGCGCCGGGCGAGCGCCAGATGGCGCGCGTCATCACCGACATCCTGGTGCCCTACCTGATCTTCGAAGGCCTCTGGACGCTGACGAAGTGGCTCGTCGAAGGGGCCGCCAATCCCAATCCCACGCAGCCGTCGTGGACACTGTGGTTCCTGCTGGCCCTCGGCATCTTCCGCGTGGTGCTGCCTTATCTGGCTCTGCTCAAACGGCCTCTGCTGTGGACGGCGGCCATTTCGATCGGCGCCGGATACCTTCCCAACCTCGACTCGACCTTCTCGCTGGCGCGCACCCTCGGGCTGCTGTTCTTCTTCACGCTCGGCTGGTGGCTGCGCGACCGCGACGTCATCGCGCGCTTCGACCTGCTGCGCCCCCGGCCCTGGTGGCTCGTGGCCGGCGCGGTCGCCGTCTTCTCCGTCGCGGCCTGGGCGGCGTGGTCTTTCGTCGAAGAGTGGCGCACGCTCGACTTGAGGGCGTGGATGTTCTACGACACCGGCTATGCCGAGCTCGGCGCCGCCCAGTGGTGGGCGGGTGGTGTGCGCCTGCTGCTCATGGGGATCGCGCTGATCCTCACGGCGGCTTTCCTGCTGCTCGTGCCCCGCCGGGACCGGTGGTGGACCCGCTTCGGCCAGTACACGATGTACATCTACCTGCTGCACTCGTTCGTGCTCTACCCCTTCCGCGAGTCGGGGGTGCTGCAGCAGCTGGATCCCACGTGGTTCTGGCTGCCGGTGGTGGCGGTGCTGTCGGTGGCGGTCGCGCTCGGCCTCGCGACGCGGCCCGTGCGCACGGTCTTCCGCCCGTTCGTCGAGCCTCGGCCGCGCTGGCTCTTCGCCGACCCCGCGCTCGCGGCCCGCGAGGGACGCGACAGCGACCCCACCGGTTCACGCCGCACGCCCGAGGCGCCGCGATCGGGAGGGTCCGGCCCGCGCCGACGCGACTGAGCCGGTCACGAACGACGAGGGCCGCCCCACACCTGGGACGGCCCTCAAGAAGTTTTGCGCGATTGAACGCTGGCTGCGATGCCTTAGCGGCGGAGTCCGAGACGCTCGATCAGCGAGCGGTAGCGCGCGATGTCGATGTCCTGGAGGTAGCCGAGCAGACGACGGCGCTGACCGACGAGCAGGAACAGCCCACGACGCGAGTGGTGGTCGTGCTTGTGCTCCTTGAGGTGCTCGGTGAGGTCCTTGATGCGCTGCGTCAGCATCGCGACCTGCACCTCGGGGGATCCGGTGTCACCGGGGTGCGTCGCGTACTCTTCGATGATCGCCTTCTTGACGTCTGCTTCCAGTGCCATAGGTGATCCCCTCTCTGCTCGTTGCGCGGCGCCCGACGCCTGATGCGTGGGCTCTCTTTATCCGCGGCCGATCTAACGGCAACCTCGATAGTCTACCAGCCCGGCGGCACCGTCAGCGTCCCGCCTGCGCCGCCACGACCCGCCGCAGGGATCCGGACGTTCGTCGGCGGATTTCGGTCGTCGCACCCGCCGCCGGCTGCTGGTGTCCCGCCCCGGGTCTAGAGTCACCGCGTGAGCACCGCACCCGTTCCGATCATCGCCCCGGCCGCGCCCGCCGCGGCACCCGCGACGCCGCCGCGCCAACCGGGGGCGGCAGCGCTGACCGCGCAGTTCGTGCTCACCGGCATCATCTGGGGGTCGAGCTTCCTCTTCATGAAGGTCGCGCTCGAGGGGGTCTCCCCCGCGCAGGTCGTCTGGGCGCGCCTGGTGCTCGGCGCGCTGACCCTCGGCGTGTTCGTCGCGCTGCGGCGAGAGCGCCTTCCCCGTCGCCTCCGCGTATGGGGTCACATGACGGTGCTGGCGCTGTCGTTCTGCGTCGTGCCGTTTCTGCTCTTCTCGTGGGCGCAGCAGTTCGTCACCTCCGGTCTCGCGAGCATCTACAACGCGACGACGCCGATCATGACCGCTCTCATGGCCTGGGCGGTGTTCCGCGTCGAGCGGCTGAAGGCCGCGCAGATCGCCGGCATCCTCGTCGGCGTCGCCGGGGTCATGGTGATCATCGCGCCATGGCAGGGGCTCGATCTGACGCAGAGCCTGCTCGCGCAGCTCGCGATCCTCGGCGCGACGGCCTGCTACGGCTTCAGCCTCGCGTACATGCGCCGCTTCGTCGCGGACTCGGGCATGAGCGCGCTGGTCTTCTCGTTCCTCAACATCGGGATCGCAGCGATCATCATGCTCGCTCTCACACCGGTCGTCGCCCGCACCCCGGTGCACCTGGACATCTGGATCACGCTGAGCCTGGTCACCCTCGGCTGCGTGGGAACGGGCATCGCCTACATCTGGAACCAGAACGTGCTGCGCGCGTGGGGTCCCACCCGCGCGTCGACGGTGACCTACATCACGCCGGTCGTGGGCGTCGCTCTGGGCGTGGCGCTGCTGGGCGAGAAGCTCCACTGGAACGAGCCCGCCGGGGCGGTGCTGGTGTTCCTCGGCATCCTGCTGGCGCAGAACCGCCTGCGCCTCGGGCGGCGGCGGGCGGATGCCGCATGAGCTGCACGCGTGCGGCATCCGCCCCGCTCGTCACTCCTGGAAGGAACCCTGCAGGTCGAGCGTGATGGTGACGTCCTTGCCGACCAGCACACCGCCGGTCTCGAGCGCGGCGTTCCAGGTGAGGCCGAAGTCCTCGCGGTTGATGACGGTCTTGGCTGTGGCGCCGGCCTTGTAGTTGCCCCACGGGTCGGTGCCGAAGCCGCCGAACTCGACCTCGAAGGTCACCGGGCGCGTGATGCCGCGGATGGTCAGATCGCCGTCGATCAGGAAGTCGCCGTCGACCAGGCGCGCACCGTTCGAGACGAAGTCGAGCGTGGGGTGGTTCTCGGCGTCGAAGAACTCCGCCGAGCGCAGGTGCGCGTCGCGCCCCTCGTCCTTGGTGTTCACCGAGGCGACGTCGGCCGAGGCCGTCACGCGCACACCGAGCGGGTTCTCCGGGGCGACGATCGTGCCGCTCTTCACGTCGAACGTCCCGCGCACCTTCGAGATCATCATGTGGCGCACGCTGAACGAGACCTCGCTGTGCGAGGGGTCGAGCACCCAGGTGCCGGCCTTGTAGCCGGGAATTTCGGTCGTGGTCGCGTTCGTCGCTTCGGTCATGGTGTCCTCCATCTGGCCGGGCTGTCCGGCGGTCTTCCGGAGCCAACGACGGTGCCGCCATATCCATTCCCGTGAATGAAAATCAGCCGTCACGACTTCACTGAGGTGCCCGCTTCCAGAATCGACACGATGGAGAACAGCGTGAAGCACACCGCCCCCAAGCCGGTCAGCACGCGCGCGGGGATGAAGAGCCCGGGGTCGGTCGTGGCAGCCTCTGCCAAGAAGGCCGCGAAGAACAGGCACGCCAGGCAGGTGAAAATCGGGATGAGGGGCACCCGGTTCGCCAGCACGAAACGCCGCCGCCACACCGCCGCCAGCAGGAAGACCTTGGAGACGATGCTGTAGCAGATCATGCCCAACCCGATGAGGACGCAGCCCGGCGCAAGGCGCTCGGGGCGGTCCGAGGCGAACAGCACCACGAGTCCCCAGACGACGGCGACGCTGCCCATGGCCAGCACCCACATCGTCCACGCCCAGCGCTCGGGCTCATCGAACTCGTTGCGCACCTGCCTGCTGACCGTGGCGACCAGGGAGATGAGGCTGGCGCAGATGGCCGCAAGGCCGATCATGACGTGGCCGGCGATGTAGCGGGGCGCCTCGGCCGAATCGGTGAGCAGGATCGCCGCCCAGACGACCAGCACGAGTGCAGCCGTCGCCGGGATGCAGATCAGTCCCAGCATGACGGCCCTGCCGTACGCCCCGGACGGAGCGCCGTCCTCATGCCGGCGTGCCGCATTGGCCGTGATCAGGGTGAAGGCGCTCGAGGCGACCGCGACGGTCGTGACGCACGCCGCGATCAGCCCCACGCCGAACACGACGTGCCCGGCGACGAAGTCGGCGTTCGATGCCCCGCCGCGGATGACCAGCCCCCAGATAGCGGTCGCGACGGCGACCCCGTAGCCGAGCACCGGCAGGACCACCTTCCAGATCGGCGCGAAGGTGCGGGTCAGCTGGCGGATGATCATCGCGGCGGTGGTGAACAGCGCGATGCAGATAGCCGTCAATGCCATCAGCACATGGCCCGCCGTCCGGTGGGCAGGGTCGTCGCCCCCGGCGAAGACGTACCAGCCGAAGCTGAGGCAGACCGCTCCCATCAGGAGCGGAATGGCACGGAACAGGATGCTGATTCCGAAGTTCACGTGCACCTCACTCACCCGGTCGATGCCAACAGCCTCGCAGGGGGCCAACGTACCCGCGGTGCCGGATGCGCTCAAGGTCCCGGCCTGCACACGCCCGGACACGACAGGAGGGGCGGATGCCGTGGCATCCGCCCCTCCGCAGGGTCGATCCGGTGCTCAGCCGACGGCGAGCAGATCGATGATGAAGACGAGGGTCTTGCCACCGAGGAAGTGACCCCCGGCCGGTCCGTAGGCCAGGTGCGGCGGGATGATCAGCTCGCGACGACCGCCGACCTTCATGCCGGGAATGCCGTCCTGCCAGCCCTGGATGAGGCCGCGCAGCGGGAACTGGATGCTCTCGCCGCGGCTCCACGAGGAGTCGAACTCTTCGCCGGTGTCGTACTCCACACCCGCGTAGTGGACGGTGACGGTGTCGCCGGGCTTCGCCTCGGGGCCGTCGCCGACGATGAGGTCACGGATGACCAGCTCGGAGGGAGCCGGCCCCGTCGGGGCGTCGAACTCGGGCTTGCTTCGGTTGTCAGTCATCCCCCCATCCAACCCGAGGCGCTGGGCGCGGTCAACGCGCCACGCTCGCTTGACACCCTTCGCAGGCGGGGGGATCATTGGGATATATCGACTCAGCGCTCGGGAGACACGCAGGCATCGCCGCGGCACCGGGCGCTGAGCCGTTGACGGGCACGGTCGGCTCCACCGCCCTCCGCCCGCCGGACTACCGCGCGAACAGTGCCGCCCGCGCCGCGACCGCACGGGCGAGGAAGACGTGCTCGTCCTCGACCGCGTGCGCGTCCCTGCCCGACAGCGCCCGCTGCCGGGCCGCGGCGAGCGCCGTGGCATCCGAGATGAAGGCCTTCATGGTGTCGGCTCTTCCTCCCGGCAGCGTGCGCGCCCAGGCCATGGCGCGACGACGACCCGCCCCCGTGGCGAGCATGTCGACCTCGCCCGCGGTGAACCAGCCGGCTGCGGCGTAGTCCGCCAGCCGCGCACGCGTCAGCCGCGCCTCTTCGCGACGCAGCAGCAGCACCCCCGCGATGAACAGGACGAACAGCGGCATCTGCAGGGTCGTGTACAGGGCGAAGAAATCCGCGAACAGGGCGGAGCCGTTCCACAGGGCGTGGAGCAGGATCGCACCGACGAGGCCGACTGCCCAGGGACCCAGCGCCGCACCCACCGACGCCCCGTTCCGGGCGGCGCGGCCGAGGGCGTATCCCGTCACCGCGGTGAACATCACGTGCGCGAACGGCGACAGGATGCCGCGGACGAAGAACGTCACCGTGGTCTCGGCGAAGCCTCCCTCGATGAGGCTGGAGGCGAAGTAGAGGATGTTCTCGGTGAAGGCGAACCCCGCGCCGACGAGCGCTCCGTAGACGATTCCGTCCACCGGTCCGTCGAACGCGCGGCGTCCGACGGCGAAGATGAGCAGCAGACCCAGCCCCTTGGCCACTTCTTCCACCACGGGGGCCTGCACGACCGACGAGAAGGCCTCGCGCCCCAGCGACCCGTCATTGCCGATCGCCAGGGTGATCACCAGGTCCACGGCGAGGGAGATGACGACGGACGCGATCGCCCCCCACGCGATGGCGAGCACGACCAGGGAGCGGGGCTCGGGCTCCCAGCGGTCGACCATGCGTACCGCGAGAAGCACACCGACGAAGGGGACGACCGCGAGCACCATACCGATCACGGACGCTGCGGTTCCGAGGAAGGTCAGGAAGTAGGCCGCCAGTCCGATCAGCAGCAGCACCAGGATGCCGACGATCCAGATCGGGGCGCTTCGCCCCTTGCGCGGCGGCACGGGCAGCGCGGGAGGCGACGACGGCGCGGGCGCGATGGTCGCGGCATGCCCGGGATGCGGCTGGGAAAGCGCAGAGGTGTACGGCACGACCGACAGCCTAGGGGCGCGCCGGGTCGCCGATCGCCCGCTGCCGAGACCGCTAGCCTGAAGGGATGCGCTTCGCCCACGTGATCACCGCCGCGGGCGCGCCGCCCCGGCTGGCCGTCGTCCGGGGCGACGAGGCCCTCATCACCGAGGACCTGTTCCCCGGTGCGCCCCGCCTGCTACAGAACCTCATCGACGGCGGCGACGACCTGCTCGCGCGCGTGCGCGACGCCGCCGATTCCGCCACGTCGTGGCATCCGCTGGCCGGCTCCTCCTTCGCCTCCGCGGTGCTGGCGCCGCCCGTGATCCTGGCGATCGGCCTGAACTACGCCGCCCACTCCAGCGAGCTCGGACTCAAGGCCGACACCGCCCCGACGGTCTTCGTGCTGTGGCCGAACTCCCTCACCTCGCATCGGGCGACGACGTCGTGGCCGCGCTCCCTCAGCGAGTCGGTCGACTACGAGGCGGAGCTCGGCGTCATCATCGGCCGTCCCGCGAAGGACGTCTCACCCGAGACGGCGCTCGATCACGTGTGGGGCTACACGGTGGTCAACGACATCACCGCGCGCGACATCCAGTTCTCCGAGGCGCAGTGGTCGCGTTGCAAGTCGTTCGACGGCTTCACCCCCACCGGCCCGTTCGTGGTGACCGCCGACGAGATCCCCGACCCGCAGGACCTGCACATCTGGGCGAACGTCGACGGCCGCATCGTGCAGGATGCCACGACGGGGCAGATGATCCGCTCGGTCGCCACCCTCGTGTCGCACCTGTCGTCGTCGGCGACCCTCCTGCCGGGCACCCTCATCTCCACCGGGAGTCCCGGGGGCGCCGGCTACTCCCGGGACCCGCAGATCTTCCTGCGCGACCGCTCCACCGTCACCGTGGGCATCGACGGCATCGGCGAGCTCACGACGCACTGCCGCATCAACGACTGACCCCCGCACGCCGCAGCGCACGGGGGCCGATCGACACGGGTGTCAGTCGCAGGTGATGGTCGAGCCGTCGACCAGCTGCCAGACGCCGGGGCCGAGGTCGTCGCACGCAGCGTCAGCCGCGCCGAGCACCGATGTGAAGACCACGATGGCGATGACGATGCTCAGCACCATCAGCACGCTGCTGATGATGATGGCCGCGAGCGCCCACGTGTTCTTGACGCCGGCTTTCTTGCTCTGCACGTACGCGACGATGCCGAGGATGAGGCCGAACAGCTGTGCGAAGAACGACAGCACGAAGGCGACGATGCCCAGCGTCTTTCCGGGCACGGGCTCACCGGGGCCAGCGGGGGCACCGCTCGGGTCGTACGCCGGTGCCGCACCGTAGGCGGGCGCAGCACCGTACGCGGGGGATGCGGACGGCGCCGCCGGCGGCTGGTACGGGGGCTGCCCGGCCGAAGGCGTGGGCGGCTGAGGGGGGTTCTGATCGGACATGTCTGCTCCTTGATGCGCCGGCGTGTCCCGGATGAGAAAACGCTAGCGTTCACCGATAAATTGCGACAAATCTCCCCATTCAGGCGTCGATTATGCTATCGGCGGCCTGCTGAACCGGGATGGCCGCCGTGATCGCCTCGAGCCCCGACAGCCGCGCGGGCGAGAGCTGCTTGTCCACCTCGTCGCGGCTCATGAGGCCCGCCTCGACCACGAGATCCCCCACGTTGTGGCCCGTCAGCAGTGCGGTCTTGGCCAGAGCGGCGGATGCCGCGTAGCCGATGAAGGGCGTGAGCGCGGTGACGACCCCCACCGACGACCCCACCATCGCTCCGAGGCGTTCGCGGTTCGCCGTGATGCCGTCGACGCAGTTGACCCGCAGCGTGCGCATGGCGCGGCGCATCCAGGTTATCGACTGGAAGAGCGAGTGCGCGATGATCGGCTCGAATGCGTTCAGCTGCAGCTGCCCGCCCTCGACGGCCATCGTGACGGTGAGGTCGGCGCCCGCGACCGAGAACGCGACCTGGTTCACGACCTCGGGGATGACCGGGTTGACCTTGCCGGGCATGATGCTCGATCCTGCCTGCCGCGCGGGCAGGTTGATCTCGCCGAACCCGGCCTGCGGGCCGCTGGAGAGCAGCCGCAGGTCGTTGCTGATCTTCGACAGCTTGATGGCGTTGCGCTTGAGCGACGAGGAGAACGACATGAACGAGCCGGTGTCGCTCGTGGACTCGACGAGGTCGACGGCCGTCTCGAGGTCGAGTCCCGAGATCTCGCGCAGGTGCCGCAGCACGGCGCGGGAATAGTCGGGGTGCGTCGTGATGCCGGTGCCGATCGCGGTGGCGCCCATGTTGATCTCGTACAGCAGCGAGGCGTTCTCGGTCAGTCGCGCGTGGTCCTCGCCCAGGGTCGTGGCGAAGCCGTTGAACTCCTGCCCGAGCGTCATCGGCACGGCGTCCTGCAGCTGCGTGCGACCGACCTTCAGCACGTCGTGGAACTCGACCGCCTTGGCCAGGAACGCCTGACGGAGAAGGTCGAGCTCCTCGAGCAGCGTGCGCAGGTCCAGTCCCAGACCCACCTTGATGGCCGTCGGGTAGACGTCGTTCGTCGACTGGCTGCGGTTGGTGTGGTCGATCGGCGAGAGGAACGCGTAGTCGCCCTTCGGCCGCCCTGCCATCTCGAGCGCGATGTTGGTGATGACCTCGTTCGCGTTCATGTTCGTCGACGTTCCGGCGCCGCCCTGCACCACGCCCACGACGAACTGGTCGTGGAACTCGCCGTCGATGACGCGCTGCGCCGCCGCGTCGATGAGGCGGGCGCGCTCGGGGTCGAGCGCCCCGATCTCGGCGTTCGCGCGGGCGGATGCCTGCTTGACCATCGCCAGCGCGCAGACGAGGTCGCGGTAGACCGAGATCGGCCGCTGCGAGATCGGGAAGTTCTCCAGCGCCCGGGCCGTATGCACCCCCCAGTACGCGTCGGCGGGGATCTCCACCGAGCCCAGGGAGTCGGTCTCGGTGCGGGTGGCGGGGGTGTCGTCCAGTGGCATGATGCGTCCTCGTGGGTGCTCACAGCGGTGTGATGGGATGCCACGAGCCTACCTGTGGGCGCCGGCCGCCCCCGCCGGTCGCCCTCAGCGGGCGGGCTTGCGCGAGAACGCCTGCAGCCGCTCCTCGGGTGTCAGCCGCGCCATCTCGGCGACCCATTCCGGCGAGAAGAAGTCGCCGGTGGGCGCCTCGGCGACCGGGACGACGGCGTGGGTCACCGTGTCGTCGTAGACGTGCACGAGGTGGAAGGACTGCCCGGCATCCATGCCGTTCACCTGCGCCGGCGGCCGCTGCAGGTTCATCGTGTAGCAGGTGGCCGAGGCGACGCTGACGGGAACTCCGGCGAACGTGCCGTGCGTCGAGTAGTGCAGGTGTCCGGCGAGGATGCCGCGCACGTCGCTGCCGCGGACGACGTCGGCCAGAGCGTCCTGGTGGCGCAGCTCGAGGATGTCGAACAGCGGGATGTGGCTGGGGAGGGGCGGGTGGTGCATCGCCAGCAGGGTGCCCAGCGGCGCCGGCTCGCGCAGCACGTCGCGGAGCCACTCCAGCTGCGCCGCGTCGAGGTCGCCGTGGTGCCACCCCGGCACGCTGGTGTCGAGGGCGACGAGGCGCAGTCCGCCCAGGTCCCAGACGCCGGTCACCGGCTCCTCGCTCGCCTCGAGCCCCAAGAGGTCGCGGCGCAGCTCGGGCCGTTCGTCGTGGTTTCCGGCCACCCAGATCACGGGTGTCTGCAGCCGCTCGGCGACCGGCTCGACCGCGGCCCGCAGGGCGCGATACGCCTCGGGCTCCCCCAGATCGGTGAGATCGCCGGTGAAGACCAGCGCGTCGGGCCGCACACCCAGCCGCTCGACTGCGGCGAGCGTCGCCTCGAGGTTACGGCCCACGTCGAAGCGCCCGCCGAGCCTGGCGTCACCGCCCAGCAGGTGGGTGTCGCTCAGGTGCACGAGGGTTCGACGGGCCGGCGGGTGGATGCCGAACTGCACGGGTTTCGGGGGCTGCATGGCGCCGAGTCTAGGCGAGGGCTCCGACGCCCGATCCGGTCAGTGGTTGAAGACGATGAGCAGCAGGCCGAACAGCACCGCGCCCGCGCACACCGCGAACGAGGCGTACGCCCCGACGAGCGCAAGACGCTTCTGGCCATCGGTCAGCGGGCTGCGAGTCGCGGCCTTCGCTGCGGCCTTCGCCGCCCGGCGCGCCTGCTTCTCGGAGATGACGGTGATGGCGTCGGTGAACTCCGCCGGGGCGACGACGGGAGCCCGCCCGGCGCGCACCAGCAGCCGCAGCCCGAGGGCGTAGAAGCCGACGACCACCACCGCGGCGAGCAGGGCCGCTGCGAAGACCTGCAGGAAGGCGACCCAATCGATCGAGAAGCTCACTGGTCGCCCTTCCGTTCGTCGGCGCGGGCGCCTGTCGCGGCATCCTTCGTCGCCGTCGTGTCGTTCCCTGCCTGCTCGCGCAGGAGCGCGCGGTGGCGGCGGGTGGGCGGCGGGTTGCGCTTGACCTTCACGGCGCGTCCGGACTCGGCCACCTCGCTCATCGCGTTGGCGGCGTTGACCTCGTTGCGGCGGGAGCGCAGGAAGATCGCCAGGATGATGATGACGGCGGCGATGGCTCCCACCAGCACCCCCACGACCTGCCCGAGCCACACCACGATGAGTGCGAAGAGCGCGCCGACGGCGCCGGCGGCCGGGAGCGTCAGCAGCCAGCCGATCATGATGCGACCGACGGTGCGCCAGCGCACCTTCGAGCCGCGCCGGCCGAGACCCGAGCCGATGACCGAGCCGGAGGCGACCTGCGTCGTCGACAGCGCGAAGCCGAGGGCGCTCGAGGCGAGGATGGTCGACGCGGTCGACGCCTCGGCCGAGAAGCCCTGCGCCGGCTTGACGTCGGTGAGGCCCTTGCCGAGGGTGCGGATGATGCGCCAGCCGCCCATGTAGGTGCCGAGCGCGATCGTCACGGCGCACGCGAAGATGACCCACAGCTGCGGCTGATCCGAGGACTGCCACCCGACGGTGATGAGCGCGAGCGTGATCACGCCCATCGTCTTCTGCGCGTCGTTGGTGCCGTGGGCGAGGGCCACGAGCGACGACGTGAAGATCTGGCCCCAGCGGAAGCCGTCCCGCCCGTCGGGCTTGGAGTCGTACCGGCGGGTCATGGCGTAGGCGAGCTTGGTCACCGTGAATGCGATGAGACCGGCCGTCAGCGGCGCGATCAGGGCCGGCAGCACCACCTTGGACATGACGACGCCCACGTTGATGGCCTCGGCGCTGGCGCCGACGAGGGTGGCGCCGATGAGACCGCCGAACAGGGCGTGCGACGAGCTGGAGGGAAGCCCCAGCAGCCAGGTGAGCATGTTCCACGTGATGGCGCCGATGAGTCCGGCGAAGATGATCGACGGGAAGATCGTGACCGAGATCTGGTCTTCTCGGATCATGCCGCCCGAGATGGTCCGCGCGACCTCGGTCGACAGGAACGCCCCCACCAGGTTCAGCACCGCTGCCAGCAGCACCGCGGTCTTGGGCTTGAGTGCCCCGGTGGCGATGGGGGTGGCCATCGCGTTCGCCGTGTCGTGAAAACCGTTCGTGAAGTCGAAGAAGAGGGCCAGTGCGATGACCAGCACGACGATGAGGGCTGCGGTTTCCACCGTTCGCTTTCCGTCGGGAGATGGGGGGAAGGGTGTCGACGGTGTCGACGTGCGAACGAACAGTTCAGCGAGGATTCGTGCTCCGTTTACCGGGCCGACAGAAATCCTCGCACATCCGCGCGGGTGATGCGTGCCGTTCGCCCGCGCACGGGCGCGGGCGCGGCCGGCGACGGCTAGCGTGGTGTGGTGACCGTCACCACCCAGACGCCCCCGGCATCGCCCGCTCCCCCCGTCGCCGACCGTCGCCCTGTCGACAGGACGCACCACGGCGACACGTTCTCGGACCCCTATGAGTGGCTCCGGGCCAAGGACGACCCCGAGGTGATCGCGCACCTCGAAGCCGAGAACGCGTACACCGATGCGCGCACCGCCCACCTCGCAGGCCTGCGGGAGCGGATCTTCCAGGAGATCAAGGGACGCACCCTCGAGACCGATCTCTCGGTCCCCACGCGCCGCGGCTCATGGTGGTACTACGGCCGCACCGTGGAGGGCAGCCAGTACGGCATCCAGTGCCGCGCCCCGCTGGCCTCCCCCGAGGACTGGACGCCGCCGGTGCTGTCTGCCGATGTGCCCGTACCCGGTGAGCAGGTTCTGCTCGACGCCAACGTCGAGGCGGAGGGTCACGACTTCTTCTCGCTCGGCAGCTTCGAGGTCAGCAACGACGGGCGCACGCTGCTCTACGGCGTCGACACCGAGGGTGACGAGCGCTACACCGTCCGCGTGCGGGACCTCGAGACGGGCACCGCCCTGCAAGACGAGATCCCCGGCACCTTCGCCGGTGCGACCTTCTCCCCCGACGGCCGGTTCATCGTCTACACGACCGTCGACGACGCCTGGCGCCCCGACACCGTCTGGCTGCACGAGCTGGGCACCCCCGTCGCCGACGACACCCGGCTCTTCCACGAGCCGGACGAGCGGTACTGGGTGGGCGCCGGCTTCACCCACAGTGACCGCTACCTCATGATCGAGCTGGGCTCGTCGGTCACGTCCGAGGAATGGCTGCTGGATGCCGATGACCTCCGAGGCACGCCGCGCGTGGTCTGGCCGCGGCGGGAGGGCGTGGAGTACTCCTCAGAGCACGCGGTCGTCGACGGCGAGGATGTGCTCTACATCCTGCACAACGACGGAGCGCTCGATTTCGAGCTGGTGCGCGTCGCGGCATCCGATCCCGCCGGTGACCGCGAGACCGTGATCGCCCATGAGTCCGGCCGACGGCTGCTGGGCCTGTCGACCTTCCGGGACTGGGCCGTGACGGCGTACCGCCGCGAAGGGCTGGAGCGTCTCGGCATGCTCGACTACGCCACCGGCGCCGTGACGGAGATCGCCTTCGACGAACCGCTGTACAGCGCGGGGCTGTCGGGCAACCCGGAGTGGGCGCCGCCCATGCTGCGTCTCGGCTACGGGTCGTACGTCACCCCCGGCACCGTCTACGACTACGTCGTCGCGACCGGCGAGCTGCTGCTGCGCAAGCGTCAGCCGGTGCTCGGCGGCTACGACGCGTCGGACTACGCGCAGGAGCGCGTGTGGGCGACGGCCGCCGACGGCACCCGGGTGCCGGTCTCGCTCGTATGGAAGCGCTCGTTCGGCGCGCCCGCCACCGACGGTCCCCGCCCCCTGCACCTCTACGGCTACGGCTCGTACGAGCACTCCATCGACCCCGGGTTCTCGGTCGCGCGCCTGTCGCTTCTCGACCGCGGCGTCGTGTTCGCCGTCGCCCATGTGCGCGGCGGCGGCGAGATGGGCCGCCAGTGGTACGAAGAAGGCAAGCTGCTGCACAAGCGCAACACCTTCACCGACTTCGTCGACGCCGCCCGTCACCTCGTCGACGCCGGCTACACGTCGCCCGACCGGATGGTCGCCGAGGGCGGATCGGCCGGCGGGCTGCTGATGGGCGCGGTGGCCAACCTGGCGCCGGAGCTGTTCGCCGGCATCCTCGCCGGTGTGCCGTTCGTCGATGCCCTGACGACGATCCTCGACCCCTCCCTGCCGCTCACGGTGATCGAGTGGGACGAGTGGGGCGACCCGCTGCACGACCCCGACGTGTACGCGTACATGAAGTCGTACTCCCCCTACGAGAACGTGCGCGAAGGGGTCGCCTACCCCCGCATCCTCGCCGTCACCTCGCTCAACGACACCCGGGTGCTGTACGTCGAGCCCGCCAAGTGGGTGGCGCGCCTGCGCGAAGTCGGCGCCGACGCGATGCTGAAGTGCGAGATGGTCGCCGGCCACGGCGGCGTCTCGGGCCGATACAACTCCTGGAAGGAACGCGCCTTCGAACTCGCCTGGCTGCTGGACGTCCTCGGCTCCGCCGACGCCGAGTGAGTATTCGCGGCGCCGAGTGAGTATTCGCGGCGCCGAGTGAGTATTCGCGGCGCCGAGTGAGTATTCGCGGGGCGGGGCGGGGCGGGGCGGGGCGGGGCGGGGCTGGGTCCCGCCTACAGGTGATCTCACCGGAACAGGATGCTTCCGTGGCATCCGCCCTGTGTCGGTGAGATCACCTGCGCCGGGGAGGCCCTCAGCGGTGCAGTCCCTGCGCGATGGCCGTCGAGATGACGGTGGTCACCCGTTCCGGTTCGAAAAGCACCTGGTGGTAGTCGAAGCGCAGGATGGTGTACCCCAGCAGGATGAGCCGGGCGTCGGCGGCCAGGTCGCGGCGGCGGTCCCTTCCCTGATGATGGGCGAAGCCGTCGATCTGCACGACCAGCCGCTCCCCGATCAGCGCATCGACGGGGTGGCCGTCGATCCACGCCTGCTGGCGCACGCTCACCCCGTTCGAGCGGGCCAGCAGCACGAACCGGGTCTCGACCCCCGAGTCGGACAGGTCGGATGCCACGGCCGCCAGCGCCCGCGCAGCCTCCCCCCGCCACTGGATGCGCGCAAGCACCGCGGGAGGCACCACCTTCCGCCGGATGGCCGATTCCCAGACGCAGAGCGCATCGGCCATCGGCGCACAGCGCGCGACCTGGAAGAGGATGTTCGGCACCGGGTCAACGAGGGTCTGCGGACCGACCGGCGCCGGCCCGCGGGCCCAATGCAGGCGCACTCCGTCGGCATCGTGCCGTGACGAGGTCGGCGGAACCACGAGGTGGGCGTGCTGGTGCGGCGGTGTCCACAGGCCGATGTGCGCCGCCGCGCTCACGCAGCTGAGTCGCCCGCCGGCGTACGCCGCACGGCGCAGGTCCGGTGGGCAGTCGCGCGCGACCAGCCAGGAGCGCCGCACCCGTTGTACCCCGCCGCGCTCGACCGCGAGGCGGATGCCGTGGGTCGTGAAGCCCGCGGCCTTCACGGCGCTGGAATGGGCGGCCCCGCCGCGGGCGACGAGCCACGAGACGAGTTCCGATGTCGGATGCATGCCGTCATCCTGCGGGGCACGGCCACGGGCCCGCAGGCGCCGACCCGTGCGCCGTGGACGGACTCGCGAGTCGGCCGCCTGTGCAGGAGGCGCGGCGGCGCGAGCGCGGCATCCACCCTGGCCCCGGAACAGGAAGTCTCACCGCAACAGGACGGAGAGCGCCCGAAACAGCCTGTCTCGGCGAGATCACCTGCGCCCGGGATATGGATGCCGGTCCGGGGGCGCAGCCACGGCGGCGCGCCGGGCCGGCGGCGCGAGCGAGGGGTGCGGGGCGGGGCGCGGCGGCGCGGGGCGCGGCGGCGCGAGCGCGGCATCCCTCCCCGGGGCAGGAAGACTCACCGAGACAGGACGAAGCAGCCCGGAACGACCTGTTCCCGGGAGACCTCCTGCAACGGGAAGGTCGCCCGGGAACATACGGTCGCCCGGCTACGAAAACCGCGAACGCCGCGAACGCCGCGAAGGCCGCGAACGCCCCGTGACGCGCGACGCGCGACTCAGCCGAAGAGCGCGGCGGCCTCTTCGTAGCGGTACAGCGGCACGGTGTTGAGCTCGCCGAGCGCCTCCTCGAAGGAGACGCGCACGATGTCGGTGCCCTTCATCGACACCATCTGCCCCCACGCGCCGTCCATGATCGCGTCTGCGGCGTGCAGCCCGAGGCGGGTCGCCAGCACACGGTCGAACGCCGACGGCGAACCGCCGCGCTGGATGTGGCCGAGAACCGTCGCGCGGGTCTCGATGCCGGTGATGCGCTCGATCTCGGGCGCGATGAGCTCGCCGATGCCACCCAGACGCGGGCGGTTGAAGGCATCGAGGCCCTTGTCGCTGTAGGCCTCGTCCATGCCGGTCAGCTTGAAGCCCTCCGACACGACGACCAGGGGCGCGCGGCCGCGGTCGTGGGCCTTGGACACCTGCTCGCAGATGTCGTCGATCGACATCGGCACCTCGGGGATGCAGATGACGTGCGCGCCGGCGGCCATGCCGGCGTGCAGCGCGATCCAGCCGACGTGGCGGCCCATGACCTCGGCCACCATGCAGCGCTGGTGCGAGTCGCCGGTCGTGCGCAGGCGGTCCATCGCGTCGGTCGCGATGTTGACCGCGGTGTCGAAGCCGAACGAGTAGTCCGTGGCCCGCAGGTCGTTGTCGATCGTCTTCGGGACGCCCAGGACGTTGATGCCGTCGTTGGCGAGGCGGTTGGCCGCCGCCAGCGTGCCCTCGCCGCCGATGGCGATGATGCCGTCGATGCGGTGGCCGTACAGCGTCTTCGCGATGTTCTCGGCGCCGCCGCGGGGACCCTCGTAGGGGTTCGTGCGGCTGGTGCCGAGGATCGTGCCGCCGACCTTCGACAGGCCCTTCACCTCGTGGCGGGTGAGGGGGAAGAAGTCTGCGTCGACGACGCCCCGCCAGCCGTCGCGGATGCCGACGAACTCCAGGTTGTAGGTGGTGGTGCCCTTGAGCACCACGCCGCGGATGACCGCGTTGAGTCCGGGGCAGTCTCCGCCGCTCGTGAGGATGCCGATCTTCATGGAACGTCCTTGCTGTCAGCTGTCAGTGATGATGCGGCCACGCTGCCTGTCTCGACACTATCGCCGGACGCGACCGGCTGCCACACACCCGGGCCAGGGGAAATGCGACGCGGCCCCGCCGGAAGCGGGGCCGCGTCGATGATCAGACCGTGTGGATGCCAGCGGGTCAGCTGCCGCCGAGCGAGCGGCGCAGCAGGTGCATGAGCGCCGAGAGCTGCACCGAGTCGGTCGACACGGCATCGGCCGCCTCGCCGTCGAGCGCGCGGGCCGCCAGGCCCTGCTTCGAGTCGATCAGCTCCGCGATCTTGGTGTCGATCGTGTGCGCGGCGATGATGCGCCACGCGGTGACCGGCTCGTCCTGACCGATGCGGTGCACGCGGTCGATCGCCTGCGTCTGCTCGGCGGCCGTCCACGACAGCTCCGCGAGGACGACGTTGGATGCCGCCTGCAGGTTCAGCCCCACACCGGCAGCCGTCAGCGAGCACACCGCGATGCCGACGCCCGGGTCGTTGTTGAACGCGTCGATGGCATCCTGCCGTGCCGGCGTCGTCTGGTCGCCGCGGATCGAGACGGTGCGCAGCCCTGCCGCGGCGAAGTGCGCCTCGGCGGCATCCATGACGTCGATGTGCTTGGCGAAGAAGACGACCTTGCCCACCGACCGCTGCAGCTGCACCGCGTAGTCCGCTGCGAGCACGGCCTTGGCCTGCCCGATGCGTCGGACCATGGTGAAGACGTTCTCGGAGCCGGAGCCGGCGGCCTTGGACTCCTCCAGCTCGTTGTGTGCGACCAGCCGGACGATGTCCTCGTCGTAGTCGCCGCGGAACACCCGGTCGCCGCGCGCTTCGAGGATGCGGCGGTACTTCGCCGCGAGGCGGTCGCCGAGCTCGCGCTCCGCGGCCCGGATCGAACGACCGTATTCGTCGTCGAGCTCGACGGGCAGGTCGGCGATGAGCTTGTCGGGAAGGTCGGCGGCGACGTCCTTCTTCTTGCGCCGCACGATGCCCATCGAGATGACGGCCTCGCGCGCTTCGGGATAGAACGCCTTGTCCGCCGGTGTCAGCCCCGTGGCGTCGAGCTTCTCCATCAGCTCGGGACCGGGCTTCTCGCCGTTGGTCCACCCGAGGAAGCGCCAGATCGCGTCGAAGTCCTCGACGTCGTTGATCAGCGGCGTGCCGGTGAGGGCGAGCATGAGCGGGTCGCTCACCTGCTCGCGGATGCGGCCCGCCAGCGCCAGCACGTTCTGCGAACGCTGCGAGGAGAGGTTCTTGATGAAGTGCGCCTCGTCGACGACCATGCCCTTCAGGCCGATCGAGCCGAGCCATGTCAGGTGCCGGTCGAGGATCTCGTAGTTGACGATGAAGACGTCCGCGAACGCGTCGATGTTCTCGCCGTCACCCTGGATGACCGTCGCCCGACGCTGCGGCGTCCAGCGGTGCACCTCGCGGGCCCAGTTCATCTTGACGACGTTGGGAACGACCACCAGGAGCGGATAGGCGTCGGCGACGGACGCCGCGAGCACCGACTCGGCCGTCTTGCCGAGGCCCGGCTCGTCGGCGAGCAGGAAGCTGCGGTGGCCGTGGCGCACCGCCTCGAGGAACCGCGACTGGTGCGGCATGATCTCGAGGCCCTTGGGCGACAGGCGGTCGAACTCCGGCATGGGGGGCAGGTCCATCGACGCCGCGGTGCCACCGGCACCGGTTTCGAAGGCCTTGTACAGCGGCCCCATGAGCTCCCAGCCGTCGAGGCGACGACGGGGCGTGTCGGTGTGCAGCTTGCGGGAGAGATCCGGCGCGAGGAACGGGTTCGCCTCGCGGCGCGCCTCGATCTGCGGCGGGATGACCTGACGCGAGCTGACGGCGGCCGGCACGACGGGGGCCGCCAGCGGGACGCTGTCGGTGATGATGAGCTCGTCCGGCGGGAGCTCGGCCCCCGACTCGAGCAGCCAGTCCCGACGCATGCGCTTGGCGACGGGAGACGTGGCCTGGTCGACCTCCAGCAGCTGGATGAGGGACGTGTCGCGCGCCGCGGTCTTGGCGAGGATCGTTGCGACCCCGTCGAGGCGCTTGAGCAGCTCCGCGCGCGTCGCGTCGGTGATCTCGGTGTCGGCCTTGACCCGCGCCCGCTCCTCGCGCACGAGGAACGCGATCACCTGGAACTTGGAACGGTTGGTGGGGCCGAGCTTTCCGCGCTGGGACTTGGCCTCGACCTCGCGCACCTTGCGGGCGAGGATCGGGATGATGGGCGCGTCGTCGTCACGTCGCGACGACGAGTTCTTCCTGCGCCGCGACGTGGACTGCGCGGCAGGTGCCGTGGTCGGCATGCTCCTCCTGGGCGTGGATGCCGGAAGCCTCGGGGCTGCCCCGGGGCGGGGTCGATCTGCATGTCACCGCGTGCGGCTCGGATGCCGGGACGACCGCGGTAGGGGGACATCGCGCGTGGCGACACGGGCCCACTGCGGCCGAATACGGCGGAGGCGCCTTTCCCCGGCATCCAGTCTAGGGCATATGCGCCGGTCAGCCCCAGATCATCGAGGCGATGTCTTCGGTGTACCCCTCGGGGCCGTAGTTCAGCCACACGGTGCCCACCCAGCCGTTGCCGCGGAAGAAGTGCGTCTCGCCCTTCTCCACCAGCTTGTCGTCGTAGCTGAGAAGCGTCTCGTTGAACCGGCACAGCGTGCCGCCCTGCGCCTCACCGCAGGCGAATCCGGCGTTGCGCAGCGCGGCGACGAGGTCGGATGCCGCGGCCGGCTCGATGAGCGCGACGGTCGTGGCGATGCCCTTCTCCGAGGGGTACCCCCATGTGCAGCGCAGCGTCGGCACACCGGATTCCAGCAGCGCCAGCGCATCGGCGTTCTGGGTCGACGGCATCGTGACGCCCGGATCGTTCATCGGCGCGACGTTCGCCTCGAGCTCGCCGCGCATCGCCGAGGAGTAGATGTCGTCGCACGATGCCGGAAGGGCGATGTCCTGCGCGGGAACGGTTGCACTCGGGGTCGGCTCCGGGGTGGCGTCCGGTGTCGCATCCGGCTTCGCCGTGCCCGCCGTCGGCGTGGTCGTCGGGGTGGCGCCGGACGGCTCCGAGGCCGAGGGCTCCGGCTGGCAGGCGGCCAGCGCCCCGACGAGCATGCCGGTCACCGCCACGATGAGGGCCGTGCGGCGTAGGCGGGTCGAGGTCTCAGCCGAAGTGCGCATCACCTCCGACGATAGCGCGATGAGCCCCCGCCGGGCGTCTTATCCTGTGCACATGCTCACGCCCCGCGCGACGGTCAAAGACGTCGCCGCGCTCGCCCGCGTCTCACCCAAGACGGTGTCGAACGTGCTCACCGGCGCCGCCCACGTACGACTCGAGACGCGCAGCCGCGTCGAGGAGGCGATGCGCGCGCTGGACTTCGTGCCGAACCTCTCGGCGCGGGGGCTGCGCAGCGGCCGCTCTGGCACGATCGGGGTCGCCCTGCCCGACCTCGCCACCGGGTATTCGGCCGAGCTCATGCATTTCCTCGTGGAGGCGGCCCACGAGCGGGGCCTGGCCGTGCAGATCGAGGAGACGGCCGAGCGGCCCCAGCGCGAACAGGACCTGCTCTCCCGGGCGCGCGCGCACCTCGTCGACGGCCTGATCCTCAACCCGGTGCGCCTGGAGGACAGCGTGATCGACCGCACCGACCACCTGCCGCCGGTCGTCGTGATCGGAGAGGTGGAGCAGCACCGCACCGACCGGGTGCTCATCGACAGCCGCACCGCGGCGAAGGATGCCACGGCGCACCTCATCGCCCAGGGCGCCCGCCGCATCGCCGCCGTCGGCGGGGATGAACGCCCCGAGCACGCCACAGCGACGAGCCGCCTGCGCCTGGCCGGGTACCGCGAGGCGCTCACCGAGGCGGGACTCCCCGTCGATCCGGCGCGGGAGAGCAACAGGCTGCCGTGGGGCATGGCCGCCGGCGCGAGCGCCATGCGCACGATCCTCGACCGCGGCGCTGAGGTCGACGGGGTCGTCGCCTTCACCGACTCCCTGGCCGTGGGGGTCGTGCACGAGCTGACCGCGGCGGGCCTGCGGGTGCCGGCGGACGTGCTGGTCACCGGTTTCGACGACATCGACGTCGCTCGCTTCACGACGCCGTCCCTGACGACCGTGAGCTTCGATCGCCGGGCGCTGGCGGGCGAGGCGCTGCGGCTGCTCACCGAGCGGATCGCCCACGCCGATCGTGCCGCCCAGGCCGTCACGATCCCCCATCGCATCGTCCCCCGCGAGAGCTCGGCCGCCTTCTCCCCACAGAGCCGCTGACCATCGACGCACCGGGCGGACGGTGCATGCTTGCGCCGAGGGTTACATCGATGTAATGATTCCTTCACCTTTCCCCGGATGAGTCACGAAGGAGTGACGATGACACCACCGGCCCCGGTATCACGACGACAGTTCCTGAGCCTCGCGGGCATGCTCGCCGGTACGGCGGCGCTCGCTGCGTGCAGCGGGTCGGCCGTCGCGGGGACGACCGCCCGGCCCCTGCAGTTCTGGCACCTCCTCAGCGGTGCCGACGGCGTCACGATGTCGGGACTCATCGACACCGCCAACGCGGCGCAGAACACGTACGCCGTGCGGCCGACGGTGCTGTCGTGGGGTGAGCCGTACTACACCAAGCTCGCCATGGCCGCCGCAGGCGGACGGGCACCGGACCTGTCGGTGATGCACGCATCGCGTGTCGTCGGATACGCCCCCGGCGGGCTGCTGGACCCCTGGGACGTGCAGCGCCTGGCCGATCTCGGCGTCGACGAGGGCTCGTTCCCCGCGGCCGTGTGGGAGAAGGGGTTCGTCGGCGATGACCTCTACAGCGTCGCGCTGGACGCCCACCCGTTCATCCTCATGTTCAACACCGAGATCTGCGAGCGCGCCGGCGTGCTCGACAGCGACGGGCGCCTGCGCGCCGTGTCCTCCCCCGAGGACTTCCTCGAGCTCGCCCGGGCCGTCGCCGGCGAGTCCGAGGGGCACGGCCTGTCCTACGGGTACCTCGGCGACGGCGCGCAGATGTGGCGCCTGTTCTACACGCTGTACACCCAGCACGGCTCAGAGATCGCGCTTCCGGAGGGCGGCACCGCCGAGATGGACGACGACGCGGCGCTGGCCTCGCTGACCTTCATGCAGCAGCTGCTCGACGGCGAGATCGCGGCGCGGGAGAACGACTACCAGTCCGCGATCGCCGAGTTCGCGACGGGCCGCAGCGGCCTCTTCCTCACCGGCGTGTGGGAGCTGCGATCCATGCAGCAGCAGGATCTGCCGCTGGATGCCACGATCATCCCGACCCTCTTCGGCACGCCCAGCGTCTACGCGGATTCCCACGCCTTCACCCTCCCGCATCAGAGCTCACCGAACCCCGAGACGCGGGACCTGGTCTACCGGTTCGTCGCCGACATCCTCAAGGGATCGTTCGATTGGGCCGGCGCCGGACACATCCCGGCATACCTGCCCGTCACCGAGGCGCCCGAGTACGCGGACCTGCTGCCGCAGGCCCACTACGCCGACGCCGCGGAGTACGTCCGCTATGACCCCCCGGCGTGGTTCACCGGGTCCGGCTCGCGCTTCCAGGCGGAGTTCGGCTCAGCGGTGCAGAACGTGCTGCTGGCCGGCGATGACCCCTCTGCGGCGATCGCCCGCTTCCGCTCCCGCCTGGACACCCAGCTGCGAACACCCAATCCGGCCAACCCGCGCGGAGGTGCGTCATGACCACCACGGCACCCGCCACCTCGACGGCGACCATCGTGACCGGCCGCCGGGACCCCGGCATCCGCCGCGCGAGCGGCGAGCGCCGGGAGACCGCGGCGGCCTGGGGGTTCCTCACCCCGTTCATGATCGCGTTCGTGCTGTTCCTGGTGTGGCCGCTGCTGCACGGCCTGTACCTGAGCTTCACCGACCAGTCCCTCACCGGCGCCGGAGGCGGTTTCGTCGGGTTCGCGAACTACGCCGAGGCGCTCGGCGACCCGGTGATGTGGCGGTCGCTCGGCAACACGGTGTGGTTCACCGTCCTCTCGACGGTGCCGCTGGTGCTCCTCGCGCTCGTGATGGCGCTTCTGGTGCACCGGGGCCTCCCCGCCCAGTGGCTGTGGCGCCTGTCGTTCTTCATGCCGTACCTGCTGGCATCCACCGTGATCTCGCAGATCTGGGTGTGGATCTTCAACCCCCAGATCGGCGCCGCCAACCGGGTGCTCGCCTGGTTCGGCCTGGAGCCCCTCGCCTGGCTGCAGAGCCCCGACACCAACATGTACGCCATCGTCATCGCCACGGTGTGGTGGACGGTGGGCTTCAACTTCCTGCTGTACCTCGCGGCGCTGCAGAACATCCCGGCCCAGCAGTACGAGGCGGCCGCCATCGACGGTGCGGGACCCTGGCGGCAGCTGTGGTCGATCACCCTGCCGCAGCTGGGGCAGGTGACGGTGCTCATCGTCATCCTGCAGATGCTGGCGTCGCTGAAGCTCTTCGACCAGGCGTACCAGATGCTCGGCGGCGTCGCGAGCGACACGACCCGTTCGATCGTGCAGTACATCTATGAGGCCGGATTCGTCGGCTACCGGTTCGGGTACTCCTCGGCCATCTCCTACGTGTTCTTCGCCATCATCGTCATCATCGGGGTGGTGCAGGCGTTCGCCATGCGCCGCCGGGGGGAGCAGTCATGACCACCACCGCTCAGGTGCGCGCCCCGCTGGCGACGCCCGAAGGCGCCGGCAACCGGCCCGACCGCAACACCAAGCCCGGTGCGCGACGGCTCAGCCCGCTCAACATCCTCGCCTTCCTCGCGCTGGCGCTGATGGCGATCGGCTGGCTGCTTCCGTTCCTCTGGGCGGTGGCCACCTCGTTCATGACCGAGACCGATGCCGCCTCCGGCGGCAGCTGGATCGGCCCGTCCGGCCCCACCACCGACGCGTACGCGGCGATCCTCGCCCAGGGGAACGTCTACATCTGGGCGTTCAACAGCCTGTGGACCTCTGCTGCGGTGACCGCCATCACCGTGGCCATCTCGGCGATGGCCGCCTACGCGTTCTCACGGCTGGAGTTCCCCGGCAAGAGGTTCCTCTTCGGCGCGGTGATCGCCTCCATCGTCGTGCCGCCGCAGGTGCTCATCATTCCGCTCTTCTACGAGATGCTCGCGTTCAACCTCGTCGACACCCCGCTCGGGCTGATCCTGCCGCAGGTGGTTGCCCCGGCGATGGTGTTCATCCTGAAGAAGTTCTTCGACCAGGTGCCGATCGAGCTCGAGGATGCCGCCCGGGTCGACGGCGCCGGCCGAGTGCGGGTGTTCTGGTCCATCGCGCTGCCGCTGTCGCGTGGCATCCTCGCCGCCGTCGCGATCTTCGTCTTCATCTCGACCTGGAACAACTTCCTCTGGCCGTTCCTCATCATCAACGACACGAACCTCATGACCCTGCCGGTCGGCCTGCAGACCGTGATCAGCGCCTACGGCGTGCAGTACGCCCAGGTCATGGCGCAGGCGGTGCTTGCTTCGCTGCCGCTGATCGTGCTGTTCCTGATCTTCCAGAAGCAGATCGTCCGCGGCGTCGCCACGACCGGCTTCGGCGGCACCTGAGCCGCGCTCCCCTCGACACCCCCCCCCCGATCGACAGGAGAACCATGCCCCGCGCCCGCATCGTCATCGACCGCGACTTCACGGTGGGCGACGTGCCCCGTCGGCTCTTCGGCTCGTTCGTCGAGCACATGGGCCGCTGCGTCTACACCGGCATCTTCGAACCGGGGCACCCGCAGGCCGACGAGCGCGGGTTCCGCCGGGATGTGCTCGCCCTGGTGAAGGAGATGGGACCGACGGTCGTGCGCTACCCGGGCGGAAACTTCGTCTCCGGATACCTCTGGGAGGACGGCGTCGGACCCGTGGCCGACCGGCCGCGGCGCCTCGACGGGGCCTGGCACACCGTGGAGACGAATGCGTTCGGGCTGCACGAATTCGTCGACTGGGCTCGGGAGGCCGACGTCGAGGTGATGCAGGCGGTGAACCTCGGAACCCGCGGCGTCGAGGAGGCGCGCGCGCTCGTGGAGTACTCCAACCACCCGGGCGGCACCTACTGGTCGGACCTGCGGCGCCGCAACGGAGCCGAGAAGCCGTTCGACATCCGGCTGTGGTGCCTGGGCAACGAGCTCGACGGGCCCTGGCAGATCGGGCACAAGACCGCACACGAGTACGGCCGGCTGGCGCAGGAGACCGCCAAGGCGATGCGGTTCGTCGACCCCGACCTCGAGCTCGTGGCCGTGGGGTCGTCGAACCGCCAGATGCCCACGTTCGGGTCGTGGGAGCACACCGTGCTCACCCACGCGTACGACGAGGTCGACTACATCTCGATGCACGCCTACTACCAGGAGCGCGACGAGGATGCCGCGTCGTTCCTCGCCGAAGCGGTCGACATGGACGCGTTCATCGAGGGCGTGGTGTCCACCATCGACGCGGTCAAAGCCGCCGGCAAGCACCGCAAGCAGGTCGACATCTCGTTCGACGAGTGGAACGTCTGGTACCAGGAGGGTCTGCAGACCGAGGACCAGCCGCACCTGGTGGCCCGCCAGTGGCGGGAGCACCCGCGCCTCATCGAAGACACGTACTCGGTCACCGACGCGGTCGTGGTGGGCACGTTCCTGCACAGCCTGCTGCGTCACGGCGACCGCGTGCGCATCGCCAACCAGGCGCAGCTCGTGAACGTCATCGCCCCCATCCGCTCCGAGGAGAACGGCCCGGCGTGGCGGCAGACGATCTTCTGGCCCTTCGCCCGCATCGCCCACCTCGCCCGCGGTCGTATCCTGCGCCTCGCGGTGGATTCGGCGCAGATCCCGACGGTGAAGTTCGGCGACGTCGACGCGGTCGACGCTGCCGCGACGTGGGACGAGCAGACGGGCGAGGTGGCGCTGTTCCTGGCGAACCGGTCCCTGGACGAGCACGCCGAGGTGACGCTCGAGCTGCGGGGGCTGGATGTCACCGACGTGAAGGATGCCGAGGTGCTGACCGTCCCCGAGGGCGGCGACCGCCACACCGCCAACACCGAGCAGGCGCCGGACTCCGTCGGGCTGGTGCCGCTGCGCGCCGTCGGCATCGACGACGGCGTGCTGCGCGCGACACTGCCGCCGGTGTCGTGGGCGGTCGTGCGGCTGGGCGTCGCACGGTCGTGACCTGCGGCATCCGCCTGCGGCGCGGTTACGCTTGACCCATGCCCCGTCTCACTGAACGCGAACTCGCCGCCACCATCGACCACGCGATCCTGAAGCCCGATTTCACCCGGTCCGACGTCGACGCGGAACTGGACATCGCGGCTGAGTGGGGCGTCTTCAGCGTGTGCGTCCGCCCCTCGGACATCCCCTACGCCGTGCAGCGCCTCGACGGCACGGGCGTTGCCGTCGGCACCGTCATCGGCTTCCCGCACGGCACCACCTCGACCACCGCGAAGGTGGCAGAGACCATCCGTGCCCTCGAGGACGGCGCCACCGAGTTCGACATGGTGATCAACATCGGCGCCCTCCGCTCGGGCTTCGACGAGGTCGTCGTCGACGACATCCGCGCCGTCGTGGATGCCGCGGGGGGCCTGGTCACCAAGGTCATCCTGGAGACGAGCCTGCTGGACGAGGAGCAGATCGCCCGGGGCAGCCGGCTCACCGAGGCCGGCGGCGCCGACTTCGTCAAGACCTCCACCGGCTTCGCCGGCGGCGGAGCGACCGTCGAGCACGTGCGCCTCATGCGCGAGAACGTCGGCACCGGCGTGCAGGTGAAGGCCTCCGGCGGCGTGCGCAGCCTCGACACGGCGCTCGCGATGCTCGATGCCGGCGCCTCGCGGCTCGGCACCAGCGCCAGCGCCACGATCCTCGGCGAGCTGCGTGCCGTGCTCGCCGGCGAAGCGGCGTCGGGCGCAGTCGACGAATCGTCGTACTGACCGGGCCTACTGCAGCGCGGCGCGCACGCGGGCGACGTCGTCGGTCATGTGCGCGATGAGCGCGTCGATCCCCTCGAAGGCGACCATGCCGCGGATGCGGGCGATGAAGTGCACCTCGACGCGGTGGCCGTAGAGGTCGAGGTCCGTCTCGTCGAGGACGTACGCCTCGACCTGGCGCACCGCGACGTCGTCGAACGTGGGATTCGTCCCCACCGAGATGGCCGCGGGGTACCGCGTCGTCGAGTGCGGTGAGGGCGTGGCATCCGCGCCCTCGATCGCGCCGTGGTCGACGAGCCACCCCGCGTAGACGCCGTCCGCGGGCACGAAGCCCTCGGCGTCGACGGAGAGATTGGCCGTCGGAAAGCCCAGCTCACGCCCGCGCTTGAGGCCGTGGACCACCTCGCCGCGCACCGCCGGCGGGCGGCCCAGCAGGCGCGCGGCGGTCTCCACGTCGCCCTCGGCCATAAGCGTGCGGATCCATGTGGACGACACCCGGCGGCCCTCATCACGCGCGCGGATGTCGTCGATGACCTGCACGCGGAACCCGAGCTCACGGCCCAGGTCCGCCAGCAGGCGGGGGTCACCCGCTCCCCCGCGACCGAACCGGAAGTCGCTTCCGACGAACACGGTCACCGCGCCGACGGCGTCGACCAGCACCCGACGCACGAACTCCTCGGGTGCGAGGTCGGCCAGCGCGCGGTCGAAGTGCAGCACGAGGGTGGCATCCACGCCCGTCTCCGCGAGCAGCGCGAGCTTCTGGTCGAGACTCACGAGGTCTTCGGGGCACACCTCGGGGCGCAGCACGCTCAGCGGGTTGCGGTCGAAGGTCACGGCGACGACGCGGGCCCCCTCGGAGGCCGCCTCCACCCGGGCGCGGTCGATGCCCGCCCGATGGCCGGCGTGCACGCCGTCGAACTTTCCGATGACGACCACCGACGGCCCGAAGCCGGCGGGGATCTCGGCGGGATCGCGGAAGGTGATCACCACGACGACCTCTCGACGGGTTCGGGAGCGGGTTCCTCGACGCGGCCGGGGCGATGCGTGGTGAGCCACCACAGGCCCAGGACGGGCAGCGCGAGCGGGATGAAGAGGTACCCCGCCCCGTACCACTGCCAGACCGTCTGGTGGTCGAACAGCTCCGGGAGCAGGAAGGTCAAGGAGCCGACGACGATGACCCCGGTCAACTCGAAGCAGATCGCCACCCACGCCACGACGTACCAGGTGCGGGAACCGGCGAACACGAGCGCGAGCGTCGCGAGGATGTACACGCCGGCGGCCGCGGCCGACAGCGAGTAGGCCAGGGGCGCCTCGTCGAAGCGCTCGACGATCTGGACGAAGGAGCGGCCGCTGGCTGCGAGCGCCATGACCGCGTAGAGGATCACGAGCACGCGGCCGATGCCGGCCATACGGGGGCGGGGGGACATGTCGCGCTCCAGTGTAGGGGCCGCGGGAACGAGCCGGCTCATGCGCCCTGCACCGTCCAGATGACCTGCATCCGCCAGACCATGACGGCCACCGACAGCGCGGCGATGCCCATGATGACGGTGCTCCAGCGGCTGCGCTCGAGGAGCGCCCAGAACACGGCGGCGGGGGGCAGCAGCACGGCCGAGACGAGGTACACCCAGAATTCCAGCAGGCTCCCCGACGGCGGATTGCCCGTCAGCGGGGCGGCGAGGCCGACGACGACCTGCGCCACCAGCAGCAGCTCGACCAGGGCCAGTGAACCCACCGTGAGATCGCTCGGTCGCCGGCCCGCGAGGCCGAGCACCACGCACAGCAGCCCGGCCACGACGGCGACAGCCACCTGGACCACCGCGAACCACAGGATCATCAGCTCTCCTCCGAGACGTTCATCGCGCTCTTCACGTCGTCGCCGCGGCGCTCGACGATCCCCACCAGCCGGCCTTCGGGGTCGATCGCCGCCGCGCGTTCGGTGCCGAGCCGTGCGGCGGCGCCGGTCAGGCGCTTGCCGTGGCGCAGGTCCCGGGCCTCATCGGCGGTGACGGGGAACGCGCCGAGAACGCTCGCGGCCACCTGCGCCTGCGGCAGGAGCGCCGCCGCGGCGATGTCGTCGACCCCGACCGCGTCGGCGACGTCGAACGGGCCGATGCGCGTGCGCCGGAGCGCGGTGAGGTGTCCCCCGACTCCGAGCGCTGCGCCGAGGTCGCGCGCCAGCGCACGGATGTAGGTGCCGCTGGAGCAGTCGACGACGACGTCGAGGTCGAGCACGCCGGCGCCGTCGCGGCGCCCGCGCACCACGAAGCGCGAGACGGTGACGGCGCGCGCGTTCAGCTGCACCTCTTCACCGGCGCGGGCGAGGTCGTACGCCCTGCGGCCGTTGACTTTGATCGCCGAGACCCGGCTGGGCACCTGCGAGATCGCCCCGGTGAGGTCGGCGATGCCCGCGGCGATCGCCGCGTCGGGCACGGCCGCGACCGCCGCGGCATCCGCCGTGGCCGTCACGGTGCCGTCGGCGTCGTCGGAGTCGGTGGCCACCCCGAGCCGGATCGTGGCCTCGTAGGTCTTGTCGAGCCCGACGAGGTAGGTCAGCAGTCGCGTCGCGCTGTCGACACCCAGCACCAGCAGACCGGTCGCCATCGGGTCGAGCGTGCCGGCGTGGCCGATCTTGCGGGTCCCCAGGGCTCGGCGTGCGCGGGCGACGACGTCGTGACTCGTGATGCCGCCCGGCTTGTCCACGAGCAGGATGCCGCCCATCAGCAGAAGTCCCGGTAGACGCGCGACGGATGCCGGAAGTCGGTGTTGTCGACGATGGCTGACGCGGCGCGACGGGGGTCGGCGTCGCGCAGGTACAGTTCCTGGCCCTGCCGGTACCGCGCGTTGGAGGCCGCCGTGTGGTCGGGGTCGGTGCCGTCGCGCTCCGCGAGACGGGCGAACGCGACGTCGACCGGGACGTCGAGCCACAGCGACCAGTGCCAGAGGCCCCGCAGCTCCGGTCGGTGCAGGAAGATGCCGTCGACCAGCAGCACCGCGTCGGGGCCCGCGACCTGCGGGGCGACGTCGACGGGGGCGTCGGCGTTGACGTCCCACACCGCGGTGCGGAAGGGCTCGCCGGCGCGGAACGGGTCGATGAGCTCCCGGCGGAACGCGGCGTAGTCGTAGGAGTCGAGGTAGAAGCCCTCCGGCGACGTGCGGCCCCTGGCGTAGCGCTCGGCACGGGGGCGGTGGAACCCGTCGACCGACGCGCGGACGACCGGAACGTCGTCGAAGACGGTCGCGAAGCCGTCGGCGAATCGGGTCTTGCCCGCGCCGTCGAACCCGTCGACGGCGAGGACGATCCGGCCCCGGCGGTGATGCTGGCGCGCGTCGTCGCGCAGGCTGCGCCAGAGGTCGGGAGCGGTGGTCTCGGGCATCCCTCCAGCTTAGTTCGATGGCGGCGGCGCGCTCACGGGACGCAGCGGCCGTAGGCTTTTGCGGTGCCCGACCTCGCCGCCCCGCTCATCGCGTGGTACCGGGAGAACGCGCGGGACCTGCCGTGGCGGCATCCGGAGTTCGGCGCGTGGGGTGTGCTCGTCAGCGAGTTCATGCTGCAGCAGACGCCCGTGGCGCGGGTGATCCCTCACCTCGAGGCGTGGCTGGAACGCTGGCCCGACCCCGCCGCGCTGGCCGGCGAGCCACCCGCCGAGGCGGTGCGGCAGTGGGCGAACCTGGGGTACCCGCGCCGCGCGCTGTGGCTGCACCGTGCGGCGGTGGAGATCCGCGACCGGCACGGGGGCGTCGTGCCGGCGGACGTCGATGCGCTTCTCGCGCTCACCGGGATCGGCGACTACACCGCCCGCGCCGTGGCCGTGTTCGCGTACGGCCAGCGGCACCCGGTCGTCGACACCAACACCCGGCGCGTGCTCGCGCGGGCGGTCGACGGTCGGTCGCAGCCTGGAGCGCCGGCGCGGCGCGACCTCGCGGCGATGGCGGCGGTGCTTCCCGGCGACGACGCGGGCGCGGCGATCGTGAACGCCGCGGCCATGGAGCTCGGCGCCGTGGTGTGCACGGCGCGCGCGCCGAGGTGCGAGGCGTGCCCGCTCGCGCACGTGTGCGCGTGGCGGGCCGCCGGCTACCCCGACACCGGCGACGGTCGGCGACGGCAGGCCCGGTACGAGGGCAGCGACCGGCAGGCGCGTGGGGCCGTGCTGCGGGTGCTGCGGGAGGCCGCAGCCCACGCGGTGCCGGCGGACGCGGTCATCGGCGACTGGCCGGATGCGCACCAGCGCGACCGCGCGATCGACTCGCTCGTCGCGGACGGGCTGGTCGAGGCATCCGGGGGCATGCTCGCGCTGCCGCGCTGAGCCGCCGCGGCGAACCGCCGCGGCGTGAGCTGGCGCCACCGGGCACAACGTCGGCGCTTCACGCCTGCGGGAGCTGCGGGGCCAGCGGAAGCCCTGGGGCGGTGCGGATCGGCGACGTTGTGCACGCGATCCGACTGTGCCTGCGCGGTGGCGTCCTGACATGGCGCACACGGCGCGACGAGACGCACTCGCGAGGGCGAATACTCACTCGGCGACGCGAATACTCACTCGCGCCCGCGAATACTCACTCGAGCCCGCGAATACTCACTCGCGAGCCCGAATACTCACTCGGCGTCGAGGTCGCGGGGCTTCACGTAGGGGTCCGGCTCGCCGGCGTAGGCGGCGCCGGTGGCGAGACCGGCCACGGCGGCGTCGCGCTCGCGCGCTTCGCGCAGCAGGTCCTCGATGTGCCCGGCGTTCTCGGGGATCGCGTCGGGGATGAACTCGAGGGTCGGGGTGAGCCGCACGCCGAGCTGGCGCCCGACCTCGCTGCGCAGCAGACCGGTGGCGGCCTTCAGCGCCTCAGCGGTGTCGGCGCGCTCCTTCTCGGTGCCCAGCACCGTGTAGAACACCGAGGCGTGCTGCAGGTCGCCCGTGACTTTCACGTCCGTGATGGTCGTGAAACCGAGTCGCGGGTCGCGCAGCCCCTTCTCGAGGCGCTCGGCGATCAGCACGCGGATGCGGTCGGCCATTCGGGCCTGACGCTCTGACGACATGGTTATCTCCCTGAAGGTGGAAGGCGGGGGGCGCCGTGTGGCACCCCCCGCCGGGTGATCAGCCTCGCGGCTTCTCGACCATCTCGGTGGTTTCGATCTCGTCGCCGATCTGGATGTCGTTGAACTTGCCGAGGCCGATACCGGCCTCGTAGTCCGTACGCACCTCGGTGACGTCGTCCTTGAAGCGGCGCAGCGACTCGATCGCCAGACCGTCCGCGACGACGACGCCGTCGCGGATGACGCGGGCCTTGGCGTTTCGCGTGATCGTTCCCGATCGCACGATGACACCGGCGATGTTGCCGAACTTGGAGGAGCGGAACACCTCGCGGATCTCCGCGACGCCCGACTGGACCTCTTCGTACTCCGGCTTGAGCAGGCCCTTGAGCGACTGCTCCACATCGTCGATCGCGTTGTAGATGACCGAGTAGAACCGGATGTCCACGCCTTCACGCTGAGCACGCTCGCGTGCCTTGGCGTCGGGGCGCACGTTGAACCCGATCACGATCGCGTTGTCGATCGTGGCGAGGTTCACGTCGGACTCGGTCACGGCACCCACACCGCGGTGGATGATCCGCAGCTGCACCGAGTCGTCGACCTCGATCTTCAGCAGCGACTCCTCCAGCGCCTCGACGGCACCGGAGACGTCACCCTTGATGATGAGGTTGAGCGACTCGACCTTGCCCTCCTGCAGAGCGCGGGTGAAGTCCTCGAGCGAGATGCGCTTGCGGGCCTTGGCCAGCTGGGCGTTGCGCTCGGCGGCTTCACGCTTCTCAGCGATCTGACGGGCGAGGCGGTCTTCCTCGGTCACGATGAACGTGTCACCGGCACGGGGCACGGAGTTCAGACCCTGCACCTGCACGGGGCGCGACGGGTAGGCCTCTTCGACCGGATCGCCGTTCTCGTCGGACATGGCGCGCACGCGGCCGTAGGCGGTGCCTGCGACGATCGCGTCGCCGACGCGCAGCGTTCCGGACTGGATGAGCACCGTGGCCACCGAACCGCGGCCCTTGTCGAGCTTGGCTTCGATCGCGACACCACGGGCGGCCTTGTTCGGGTTCGCCGTGAGGTCGAGCCCCGCGTCGGCAGTCAGCAGGACGGCATCCAGCAGTTCCTGGATGTTGGTGCCCTGGCGAGCGGAGACGTCGACGAACATCACGTCGCCGCCGTACTCCTCGGCGACCAGGCCGTACTCGGTGAGCTGCTGGCGCACCTTCGCCGGGTTGGCGTCGGGCTTGTCGACCTTGTTCACGGCCACGACGATCGGAACGCCTGCCGCCTGGGCGTGGTTCAGTGCCTCGACCGTCTGGGGCATGATGCCGTCGTCGGCTGCGACCACGAGGATCGCGAGGTCGGTGACCTGCGCACCACGGGCACGCATGGCGGTGAAGGCCTCGTGACCGGGGGTGTCGATGAACGTGATCGCCCGCTCGATGCCCTCGTGCTCGGTCCACACCTGGTACGCACCGATGTGCTGCGTGATGCCGCCGGCCTCACCGGCGACCACGTTGGTCTGACGGATCGCATCGAGCAGTCGCGTCTTACCGTGGTCGACGTGACCCATGACGGTCACGACCGGCGGACGGATCTCGAGGTCGTCTTCGCTCTCGGCTTCGAGTTCCGCGTCGAGGTCGAGACCGAAGCCCTCGAGGAGCTCCTTGTCCTCGTCCTCGGGCGAGACCATCTGGATCTTGTAGCCCAGCTCCTCGCCGAGAACCTCGAACGTCGCCTCGTCCAGCGACTCGGTGGCCGTGGCCATCTCGCCGAGGTTGAACAGGATCGTCACGAGGGTGCCGGGCTGCACCGTGTAACCGGTGATGGCCTCGATCTTGTCGGCGAAGTCGGCGATCGATGCGCCGCGGCGCATGCGGATGATCTCGCCGTTACCGCGCGAGACATTGACGCCGCCGACGACCGGCGCCGACCGCATCTCGAATTCCTGCCGCTTCGCCCGCCGCGACTTGCGCTGCTTGGACTTGCCGCCACCCTTGCCGAAGGCACCTGCGGTGCCACCGCCGGGTCCACGACCACGGCCACCGCCGCCGCCGGGACGACCGGCGAAGCCACCCGCGGGCGGGCCGCCGCCAGGACGCTGGAAGCCGCCACCGGCACCGCCGGGACGACCGGGACCGCCGGGACGCTGCTGGAACGGTGCACCGGGGCGACCGCCACCGCCGCCGGGGCGACCTGCGCCACCGGGACGGGGAGCGCCCGGACGCGGCGCGCCGGGGCGCGGCGCCTGGGGACGCGGAATGTTTCCGGGGGTGGGGCGCTGCCCCATGCCCTGCGCCGAAGCGAAGGGGTTGTTGCCGGGACGGGGACCTGCGGGACGCTGTCCCATGCCCTGCGCCGACGAGAACGGGTTGTTACCGGGCCGCGGCGCGCCACCGGGACGCGGAGCGCCCGGGGTGGGGCTGCCGGCAGCGGGACCGCCGGCAGCGGGGCCGCCGGGCTTGGGTGCCGCGTCAGGCTTGCCGGGTGCCGGGGCGGGCGCCGCAGCGGGCGTGGCCGCAGCGGGCGCCGCGGGCGCGGGTGCCGCCGGAGCGGGTGCGGATGCCGCCGGAGCAGGCGCGGCCGGGGCGGATGCCTCCGGCGCCGGGGCCGGGGCCGCCGGAGTCGGCGCAGACGGACGGGCGGGGCCCGGACGTCCCGCGGGACGAGCGGGTGCACCCTGGGCGGGTCCGCCGGGTGCCGGCTTGGCGCCGTCGGCCTGCAGAGCCTGACGGAGCTTGCGAGCCACGGGAGGCTCGATGGTCGAGGAAGGGCTCTTGACGAACTCGCCAAGCTCCTTCAGCTTCGCAAGGGCGACCTTGCTGTCTACGCCGAGTTCGGAAGCGATCTCGTGCACGCGTGGTTTTGCCACAATTCTCCTGTCTGAAGGTCTGCCCCAGACAGGAGCAGACCACTAGTTGCGGACGGGTCTCATTTCGAGCCGTTCACTTTGAGTCCATAGCCGTTCAGCCGTTTCGCTGGAAGTGGTTCTGAAGGGTCTGCGTGTCAAGCGAGCCTGACACGCGCAGTGCTCGTCCGAAGGCACGGCGCCGGATGGCGGCGTCCACGCACTCGCTTGTGTCATGCACCCACGCGCCCCGCCCCGGCATCGATCCGCGCTCGTCAACGACGACCTGCAAACCGACCGCCACGACTCGAGTGAGCGTGGCCCGGGGGGCACGCGCGCGGCATCCCACGCACGTTCGAACGGAATCCATCCTACCCCCTCCGCGCGCCGGGGCGGATGCCACGCCCCCGCCGCGCCGGACGGATCAGCTCTCCTCCAGGATGCTGTCGGGCTGGATGTCGATCTTCGCGCCGGTGAGCTTCGCGGCGAGTCGGGCGTTCTGACCCTCCTTGCCGATGGCCAGCGACAGCTGGTAATCGGGCACGAGCGCCCGCACGGCCTTCGTGGACGCGTCGAGGATGAAGCTCGACGTCACCTTGGCCGGCGACAGGGCGTTCGCCACGAACGCGGCGAGCTCCGGGTTGTAGTCGACGATGTCGATCTTCTCGCCGCCCAGCTCCTCGGTGACGGCACGCACGCGGCGCCCCAGCTCCCCGATGCAGGCACCCTTGGCGTTGATCGACGGGTCGGTGGCGGTCACAGCCACCTTGCTGCGGTGGCCGGCTTCGCGCGCGAGCGAGACGATCTCGACGAGGCCGGACGCGATCTCGGGGACCTCGAGGGCGAAGAGCTTGCGCACGAGTCCCGGGTGCGTGCGCGACACGGTGATCTGCGGGCCCTTGAGACCCTTCGCGACGCTGGTCACATAGACCCGCAGCCGCGAACCGTGCGCGTAGGACTCGCCCGGGACCTGCTCCTCGGGCGGGAGGATCGCCTCGACGCTGCCGAGGTCGACGTGCACCATGCGGGGGTTCGGGCCCTGCTGCACGACACCGGCGACGATGTCGCCCTCTTTACCGCGGAACTCTCCCAGCACGGCGTCGTCGGCGATGTCGCGCAGTCGCTGGCTGATGACCTGCTTGGCGGCGAACGCGCCGATGCGGCCGAAGTCCTCGGGAGTGGTCTCCTCCTCGCCGATCACCGCTCCCTCGTCGTCGAGCAGCGGCACGTAGATCCCGACGTGGCCCGACTTGCGGTCGAGCTCCACGCGGGCGCCCGCGGGGACCTCGCCGGTGGGCGAGACGTGCTTGCCGTAGGCGGTGAGGATGGCCTGCTCGATGATGCGCACGAGCTCATCGAACGGGATCTCCTTCTCGCGCTCGATCGTCTTCAACAGTCCGAGATCGATGTCCACGGTGTTCTCCCTATTCAGCTCTCTCGCGGCGCGCGAACGGCGCGACCGCATCCCCCATACGTTACCGGATGCCGCCCGGCGCGGCCTGAGAAAGCGTCGGCCTCACTGCGGACAGGAGTCCAGCACGCGGTCGGCGCGCGCCGCTCCGGCCACGGTGTCGGTCTCGGCTTCCAGGGCCACCTCGCTCCACCGCAGCAGCACCGGGAGCATCGTGGAGCGCGGCTGGAGGATGTCCTGATGCCCGCCGTCGGGGACGACCCAGGAGAACACCCGCTCCCCCTCGCCGCACAGGCGCCGGACGAGATCCCGCTGCAGGACGGTGGGCAGCACCTCGTCGTCGGCGCCCCAGCCGACGAACAGCGGCGTGCCCCACGGCCCCTCCGGAACGTTCTGCGCCAGGCGTTCGCCGAGCGCGCCCGTCGTCAGGTCGGGGAGCGACACCGGGTCGTCCTGCGACAGGCCGAGCGCGGTGAGCGCCGACACCACGACGCCGGGTTCACTGAGGCAGCGCTGCGCCATCTCGCGGATCACCTGCCTGGCACCCCCCGCGACGTAGTCCTCGAGGTGCACATCGGCATAGGTCTCCGCATAGGGCACGAGCACCCACGACACCATCACCGTCAGCAGCGCGTTGGCCTCCCCCGAGGCGAGTTCCCCGGCGAGCGCGAGCGGGTCGGCGGCGGGAGCCAGCAGCGCGGTGCCCCGCACATCGAGCCCTGGCGTGTAGTCCGGGGCGATCTGCGTCGTCCAGAGCGCTGCGTGCCCGCCCTGCGAGTGCCCCCACACGAGGGTGCGCGGAGACAGCACGAGGTCGTCGTCCAGCTCACCGGCCGCCAGCACCGCGTCGAGCGCCGAGCGCGCCTCGCCGCGGCCGATGAGGTAGGGGAAGTCCCCGGGCGCACCCTGGCCGGTGTAGTCGGGCGCCACGACCACCCAGCCGTTGTCGATGGCCCGGTTGACGTCGGGGATGGCCCAGTGCGTTGCGGTGCCGTCGGCGAGGCTCGGCGCGCAGCCGCGCGCGACCCCGGTGGTGCCGTGGTTCCAGATCACCACGGGGCGGGGGCCGTCCGCGGGCTCGTCGGGAACGATCACGAGGCCGCTGGCCACCGCGGGGTCGCCCAGCGACGAGCGGGTCGTGTAGAGGATGCGCTGGACGGTGGCTCCCGGCGGCGCCGCTCCGAGGTAGTCGTCCGACCGGATGAGCCGGCCGTGACCATCGGGTACGTCCGCGGGCGGGTCGTAGAAGGCGTCGATGACAGGCGCACCGTCGGCGAGCCAGCCGTTCAGCCAGGATCCGCCCGCCGCCGCGCTGACGAGCAGCGCCGCCATGGCGTAGCGCCCCACCGCGACCCACGCCCGACTGCGGCGGCTGGGCGGGCGCGAGTCCACCGGATCGACCCGGGGCCCGTCGGCGAGGATGCCACGGACGCCCCGCACGACCAGCGTGACGCCGAACACGATCGTGCGCACACCGAAGAGCACCGCGACGACCAGCACGCTGACGTCGGGCCATGTCAGGGCCAGCACGCCGAACACGATCTGGGCACCGCCCCACGCGAGGTCCAGCACCCGCCGGCTGACACCGCCGCGACGGACAGCGTCACCGAGAGACGCGACGCCGGCGAGGATCAGCAGCACCGCCAGGGCGGTGGGGAGCAGGTCCAGCCTGCCGCCGAACCAGACGGCCAGTGCGATTCCCCCGACGATCCAGGCGATGCCCACCGCCCGGTTCCACCGGTGGCGGTGACGGGGCGCGATCAACTCGACCGCTCCCGCGACCACGGCGCTCGCGCCGATGTAGACCGCCAGCAGCAGCAGCGAGGTCAGCGGGCGGAAGACGATGAGAAGGCCGAGCGCGACGACGACGATGCCCATCGCGAGCAGCGCCGGCGCGGGGGCGCGCACCAGCAGCCGCGGGAGCGCCGCCCACCCCGCGCGCAGTCCCGCAGCTTGCCCTGTCACCCGGGAATCGTACCCGCGGTCGCCTCCGTGAACCCTGCACCCCTAGGCTGTGGCGGTGCCCGATGCCGCCTCTCCGCCTGCCACCCGACAGGTCGCCCGCGACGTCGCCCACCACCCGGCGGCCCGTTTCGGGGCGAGGGCCGGATACGCCGCGAACGGCGTCGTCCACGGCCTCATCGGGTCGATCGCGCTCGTCGTGGCGTTCGGCGGCACCGGCGAGAGCGACCAGACGGGCGCCCTGAAGGCCATCGCGGAGGCACCGCTCGGATTCGCTGCGCTGTGGGTGCTCGCTGTGGCTCTGTGGGCGCTCGGCACGTGGCATCTGGCCGAGGGCGTGCTCGCCCGCGCCCCGGAGGGCGATGTCAAGGGCGCCGCGAAGAAGTGGGGCGTGCGGGCGTCGGAGTGGGGTCAGGCGGCGGCCTTCTCGGCCATCGGCTTCCTCGCCGCAGCCGTCGCGCTCGGTGCCCGGCCGAACGCCGAAGAGGCGGCGGAGCGAGCCAGCGAAGGAGTGCTCACCATCGCGGGCGGGTCGATCCTGCTCACCCTGGTCGGGCTGGGGGTCGCCGTCGGCGGCATCTCGTTCGTCGTCATGGGTGTGATGCGCAGCTTCCACAGCAAGCTGGACATCCCCGATACGCCGCTCGGACACGCCGTCGTCGCGCTGGGTGTCGTCGGGTTCGTCGCCAAGGGGATCGCACTGCTGATCGTCGGCATCCTGCTGCTGGCGTCAGCCCTCACGATCGACCCGTCGACCGCGGGAGGACTCGACGGCGCACTCCAGGTCCTGCTCGGGATGATGTTCGGCCCCGCGCTCGTCGCCGTCGTGGGCGCGGGCTTCGTCGCGTACGGCGCGTTCTGCCTGTTCCGCGCCCGCTACGCCACCCTCTGACCCGGCGGCGGCGCCGGCCGCGGCTCCTAGGCCCGCAGGCGCGCGACCGCGTCGGCCGCCGCGACGACCTCGCGCTCGCCGGTGCGGCGATCCCACAGCTCCACCTGGCCGTCGGCGGCGCCGCGGCCGACGATGACGATCTGCGGCACGCCGACGAGTTCGGCGTCGCCGAACTTCACGCCCGGCGAGACCTTGGGACGGTCGTCGTAGAGCACGTCGAAGCCGGCCTGCTCGAGGTCGGTCGACAGCTTCTCGGCGAGCTCGAACGCCGCGGCATCCCGGCCGGTGGCCACGACGTGCACGTCGAACGGGGCGACCGAGGCCGGCCAGATGAGGCCCTTGTCGTCGTTGTTGAGCTCGGCGATGATCGCGAGGATGCGGGTGATGCCGATGCCGTAGGACCCCATGGTGACGGTGACGAGCTTGCCGTTCTCGTCGAGCACCTTGAGTCCCAGCGCCTCGGCGTACTTGCGGCCGAGCTGGAAGACGTGGCCGATCTCCATGCCGCGCGCGAGCTCCACGGGCCCCGAGCCGTCGGGGGCGGGGTCGCCGGCACGCACGGTGGCGACCTCGACGAACCCGTCGGCGGTGAAGTCGCGCCCCGCGACGAGGCGGGCGACGTGCTTCTGGTCGATGTTGGCGCCGGTGATCCACGACGTGCCGTCGACCACGCGGGGGTCCAGGAAATAGCGGATGCCGGTGGCCGACTCCTCGCCGAGGATCGGTCCCTTCTCGGACCACGGGCCGATGTAGCCCTTCACCAGCAGCGGGTGCGCGGCGAAGTCGGCTTCGGTCGCCGGCTCCACTGCGGCGGGGGCGAAGGCCACCTCGACGCGCTTGTCGTCGATGTCGCGGTCGCCCGGGAGCCCCACGACGACCAGCTCGCGCGTGCCGTCGAGGTGCGTGAGCGCGAGCACGACGTTCTTCAGCGTGTCGGCCGCGGTGTACTCGCCGTCGAGGTGCGCGTTGCAGTGCGCCACGAGCGTGTCGATGGTCGGGGTGTTCGGGGAGTCGAAGATCACCGGGGCCGGGAGTCCGTCGAACGGAACCGGGTCGGGGACGACGGTGGTGAACGCCTCGACGTTGGCGGCGTAGCCGCCGGCGGAGCGGACGAACGTGTCCTCCCCGACCGGGGTGGGGTGCAGGAACTCCTCGGAGCGCGATCCGCCCATGGCACCGGCATCCGCCTGCACGATGACGTACTCCAGGCCCAGACGCTGGAAGATGCGCTCGTACGCGTCACGCTGCGCCTCGTACGAGGCGTCGAGCCCCGCGTCGGTGTAGTCGAACGAGTAGGCGTCCTTCATCGTGAACTCGCGGCCGCGCAGCAGGCCCGCGCGGGGACGCGCCTCATCGCGGTACTTGTCCTGGATCTGGTAGATCGACAGCGGCAGGTCCTTGTACGACGAGTACAGGTCCTTCACGAGCAGCGTGAAGACCTCTTCGTGCGTCGGCGCGAGCAGATAGTCGGCGCCCTTGCGGTCCTGCAGGCGGAAGAGGGCGTCGCCGTACTCCTCCCAGCGGCCGGTGGCCTCGTAGGGCTCGCGCGGCAGCAGCGCCGGGAAGTGCACCTCGTAGGCGCCGGCGGCGGCCATCTCCTCGCGCACGATCTGCTCGATCTTGCCCTTTACCCGCAGCCCCAGCGGCAACCAGGCGAACACGCCCGGCGCCTGGCGGCGGATGTAGCCGGCGCGGACGAGCAGCCGGTGGCTCGTGACCTCCGCATCGGCGGGGTCTTCACGGAGGGTACGGAGGAAGAAGTGCGACAGACGGGTGACCACGAGGAGTCAGTCTACGGATGCCGCGGCCCCGGCGTGGCGCCACGGCCTCGGCTCAGCGTGTGCGCGTGTACTCGGTGACGGTGACGGCCGTGAAGGCGGAGCAGGCGCGCACATCGCACAGCGAGCATTCCGTCCCCGGACGGTAGTGCTCGTGCGCCTCGCGAACGTGCCCGCACGCGCACATGTCCGACTGCGGTTCGGTCCGCTTCGGGGTCTTCCTCATGTCTCGTCCCTCCCTCGGCCGACGGGACTCCCCCGGTCTCGGTCATCCGGGGTCCCCTGTCCTCCCAGACAGCCGCTGAGAACCATTGTGGACTGCAATTCCTGTTTGTCCACCGAATGGGGGACGTGACGCGCCGAGCTGGCCCCACTGTCCCCCATTCGGGGGACGAAAAACCGCGGAATTCCGCCGATGTCCTCCGAAGAGGGGACACGTTTCGGCCATTTGGTAACGGGGCTCGTCGGTAGCGTTCACAGGGATGTAACACCCGGCCGGAACGCTCGGACCATCGATATCGGAGCATCAGGTTCCCCCGCCGGGGCCTCCACAAGAGGACACGACCCCCTGGGTGCGAGGGCGCGCTGCCATGCATGCGCCCCGCCCGATCTCGTGGCATCGCCGACCAACGGAAACCCATCGCGCCCCTCGACGAAAAGGTGACTCCCTGTGACCATCCCCCTGCCCACCACGCCGCGCATATCGATCATCGTCCCCGCCCGCAACGAGGCCAAGAACCTCGAGATCGTGCTTCCCCTGCTCCCCGACGTGCACGAGATCATCGTGGTCGACGGTCACTCCGTCGACGGCACCGCTGAGGTGGCCCGCCGTGTCCGACCCGGTGTCGAGGTCATCACCCAGACCCGCAAGGGCAAGGGCAACGCGCTGGTGTGCGGTTTCGAGCACGCGACCGGCGACATCATCGTCATGTTCGACGCCGATGGCTCCGCCGACCCCGATGAGATCCCGCGCTTCGTCGACGCGCTCGTGCAGGGCGCCGACGTCAGCAAGGGCAGCCGCTACATGGCCGGCGGCGCGAGCGAGGACATCACGTTCCATCGCAACCTCGGCAACCGGGGCCTCAACCTGCTGACCAACATCCTGCTCGGCACCCGCCACTCCGACCTCTGCTACGGCTACAACGCCTTCTGGCGCCGGATCCTCCCGTCCCTCGAGCTGCCCGCCGCGCACATCCCCGGCGCCGAGGGCCAGATGGTCTGGGGCGACGGGTTCGAGATCGAGACGCTGCTGACCTGCCGCATGGCCGAGAACCGTCTGCACGTGGTCGAGGTCCCGAGCGTGGAGCTTCCCCGCATCCACGGCGAGAGCAATCTCAACGCCGTCACCGACGGGCTGCGGGTGCTGCGCACCGTGCTCGACGAGCGCATGAAGCGCTGGGGCCGCAAGCGCGCGGTCGGCCCGGCCGGGTTCACGGCGACACCGGCCGCCCCGGCGCCCGCCGAGCGCGCGGAGTCGATCGGCCGGTGATGTCGGTCAGTGTCGTGATCTGCGCGTACACGCTCGACCGTTGGGATCAGCTGACGCTGGCCATGACCTCGGTTTCGGACCAGGGCGTCGGCGACGAGACGATCCTCGTCATCGATCACAACGACGAGCTGCTGCGCCGCGCACAGGCCCGGTGGCCCGAGGCGCGCGTGCTGGCCAACACCGGCAAGCAGGGACTGTCCGGCGCGCGGAACACCGCCCTGCAGGTGGCAGACGGCGAGATCGTCGCCTTCCTCGACGACGACGCGGTGGCCGAGCCCGGATGGCTGCGAACGCTGGTCGACGGATTCATCGCGCCGTCGGTCGTCGCGGTGGGCGGCAGCGCCGTGCCGCTGTGGCCGGGCGACGCCCCCGCCGTGCTCCCCGAGGAACTGCTCTGGATCGTCGGATGCAGCTATCGCGGACTCCCCACACGCCCCGGCCCTGTGCGCAACGTCATGGGCTGCTCGATGGCCTTCCGCCGCGACCCGCTCCTGGCCGTCGGCGGCTTCAACACCGACACCGGCCGCGTGGGCAAGCTTCCCATCGGCTGCGAAGAGACCGAGGTGTGCATCAAGCTGCGCCAGCTCGATCCGACCCACACCGTGCGGTACGAGCCGTCGGCGCGCGTTCGCCACCATGTCAGCCCAGACCGGACGCGCATGGCGTACGTCGCCCATCGCAGCTGGTGCGAGGGGATCTCCAAAGCGGGGATCGCGCGCACCGTCGGGCGCCAGGATGCGCTGTCGGCCGAGTCCGCCTACGCCTCACGCGTGCTCCCCGCGGCCCTCTGGCGGGAGCTGCGCCGCGGCCCGCAGGGCGCACCCGCCGCCACGGCGATCCTGCTCTCCCTGCTGCTCGCCGGCGCGGGCTTCCTGCGCGGCAGCATCGCCCCCGTGCGCGCCGGCAGCCCTCGCCGCTCGCTGACAGGGCGGACGCTGGCGTGACGGGCATCGGACGCCGGCACGCCGACGTCCCCGGCGCCGGCGCCGCGGTGGGCCGGCGCATCACGCGCGACTCGCTCTGGCTGGCAGCGGGGTACGCCGTCACCTCGCTGTCCGGGTTCGTCTTCTGGATGCTTGCGGCGCTGTGGATACCGCAGGCTCAGCTGGGCCTCGAGGCCTCGGCGCTCGCGGTCATCATGGCCGCGGCCGCGCTGGCATCCAACGGCCCGGGAAGCGCGCTGGTCGTCATGCTCCCGCTGGGCGGCCGGGCGGCGTGGTCGCTGCTGGGTCGCGCCTACGCCGTGACGACGGCGCTCAGTGCGGGAACCGGACTCGTGGCCGGGGTGCTCGTGGCCGCGGTGCTGCGACCCGATCCGCCGGTCGTCGTCACGGTGGCCGTGGTCACCCTCTGCACCGTGGTGTGGGCGCTGTTCAACGTGCAGACCCAGGCGCTGGCGGGAGCCGCCGACGCCCGCAGCACGCTGCTGCTCAACGGCTCCGCGAACCTGCTGAAGCTCGCTCTGCTGGCGGTTCTGGCCTTCGGTGCGGCCGGCACGGTGCATCCGCTCGTGACGGCGACGATCGCCCCCGCCGTCTGTGCCGTCGCCGTCGGCGCACTCGTGCTGGTGCCGCGCGCCCTGCGACGGGAGCAGGCACGGCGGCCGAGCGCGCAGACCTGGGACGCCGGGATCGCCCGCGCCTTCGCCCTCTTCACCGCGCAGAACGCCCTCGCCGTCGGCGTTGTGCTCTGCGCAGGGCTGTCGCTGTCGTTCGTCGTCACGGCCCTCGCCTCGCCCGAGGAAGGCGCGGTGTTCGCCATCGCCTATCAGTTCAGCGTCGCGCTGGACCTCGTCGGCGTCAGCGTCGCGACGGCGCTGGCCAAGAGCGCCGCGGCCGACTTCGACCCGAGCGCCGTGCTCGCCCGGTCGTACACGCGTTCCGTGTTCTTCGCGGTGGGTGCCCTGGGCGCGTGCGCGACCGTCGCCACGCCGCTGCTCTTCCTCATCGCCGGCAAGGGCTACCCGCCGCTGTACGGCATGGCCGTCGTCGGCGCGCTCGCGCTGGCGAGCCTCATTCGTCCCGGCTACGACATCTGGTCCGCGCTCGCCCGCGCGCGGCACCGGGTGCGGCCGGTGCTGTGGAGCAACCTGCTCTACGTCTGCATCCTGTTCACCGTCGTGCTGCTGCTCGTCCCCTCCCACGGGGCCCTAGGCGCAGCGCTGGCCATGGTCTGCGGCGCGTGCGCCCTCGCGGCCGTGGGCGCGGTCGGACTCCGCCGTGTGCGTGACCTCGCGCCCGCGCACGCCCTCGAACCGAAAGGTGTTGCCGCATGACGACACTGACCTTGATCCCCGCCATGCCATTGCACGGCGATGTGGACCGCGCCGCTGCGATATGGGTGGGCCTGCTCGAGGCGACGGATCTCGCCGATCACGTCGACACGATCACCCTCGCCGAGGGCGAGCTGTTCGACCGCGCCCGACTGCTGGTGCGCGAGCGCGGCGCTGTACGCGGGTATGTGACGCTCCCGCTGACGGCCGGCGCGCTCGACGCGCAGGCCCTGCGCGTCGCCGTGGCGGCGCTGCCTGAGGTCCCTCCGGCACCGCGCACCTCCCCCCTCCCCATGACCGTCGTGGTGTGCACCCGCGACCGCGCCGGGCTGCTGCGGGACGCGCTGGAGGCGATCCGTGCCATCGAGTACCCCGCGTACGAAGTGGTCGTGGTCGACAACGCGCCCGCCACCTCCGAGACCCGCGACCTGCTCGCGGCGGAGTTCCCCGAGTTCCGGTATGTCCGCGAGGATGCCGCAGGGCTCTCGCACGCCCGGAACGCCGGCCTGCGCGCCGCCGCCGGGCAGATCGTGGCGTTCACCGACGACGACGTGGCCGTGGACTCGCAGTGGCTGTGGGCGATCGCCGCCGGCTTCTCGCGCGCCGGCGACGTCGGCTGCGTCAGCGGTGTGGTGCCCACGGGCGAACTGCGCAACGAGGTGCAGGCGTACTTCGATGCCCGCGTCAGCTGGTCCAAGCTCACCACCGCCCGCGAGTTCCGCTTGAGCGATCCGCCGGCGGACCTGCCGATGTTCCCGTTCTGCGTGGGCGAGTTCGGCACCGGTGCGAACTTCGCGGTGCGCCGCGACGGCATGCTCGCCCTCGGCGGGTTCGACACCGCGCTCGGCGTCGGCACGCGCACGAAGGGCGGCGAGGACCTCGACATGTTCCTGCGGCTGCTCTACGACGGTCAGGCGATCGTCGTCGAGCCCGCCGCCCTCGTGTGGCATCGCCATCGCGCCGACCTCGACGCCCTCACGGCGCAGGCGATCGGCTACGGGCGTGGGTTCGGCGCCTGGGCGACCACCGTCCTGCTCGACCCGCGCATGCTCGGCGCCGCCCTGGGGCGGGCGCCGCGCGCCGTGGCGCGCCTCGTGAACAAGCCCATGTCGACGGTGGACGACGCAGCGACCTCGTCGACGCTCTCCGCCGAGGCCAAGCGCGTGGGGCGCACCGAACTGGCGAGCGTCCTCGGCGGACCGGCGAGCTACTTCGCGGAGCGGCGCGCCCAGCGCGAAGCCGGCACACTCGCCGGGCCGGCCTCGCGCGGCCCCGTGATGGAGCGGCGATGCTGGGCGTCGCTGGCGGGCATCGGCGGGGTGTGCGGGCTGCTCGGTCTGCTGCCGCTGCCCCCCGCCCTGTCTCTCGCCTTCGTGGCGCTGTTCATCCTGATCGGCCCCGGCGCCCTCGTCCGCGCGTGGGTGGTGCTGCCGCCCCACTTCGCCCCGCTCGTCATCCCCGCCATCGGCATCTCGGCCCTGCTGCTGCTGACCACCGGCATCGTCTACGCGCAGTGGTGGAACCCCGTGCTGTGGCTGTTCGCCCTGGCCGGGGCCACGTGCCTCGGCGCCATCGTCTCGTTCGGTGCGAGGAGGACCGCATGACCATCACCGCACCCCGCACCGACCGCTCCCCCGCCCGCCCCGTGCCGGCACGTGCCTCCCGACCCTGGCTGCTGCCGACCATCACCCTCGGCCTCGCCGTCGTCGCCTGGCTCATCGCGATCCCGTCGCTGCGCGACGCCCCGTGGCACCTGTTCGGACTCCTCGCCGCGGCGAGTCCGCTGTTCCCTGTCTCGATCGCGCTCGCGGTCATCGCGTTCTGCCTGGCGATCGCGCTGCGGGCGACCCGCACCGCAGGGGTGGCGCTGGTGACGACCATCCTCATGACGCGCCTGCCCACCGCGATCTCCACCGACGCTCCGCTGTACTCGTGGACGTACAAGCACTTCGGTCCCATCGACTACATCCAGCGCTACGGCACGGTCGATGTGGACGTGGACATCTACCACAACTGGCCCGGAGCCTTCTCGTTCATCGCGTGGCTGAACACCGTCACGGGGTCCGAGACGATCGACATCGCGCAGTGGTTCGCGGTGGGCTCGCAGCTGGCCGTGGCCGCCGCGATCTTCTTCCTGGCACGCACCTACGGGCTGAACCCCGCCACCGCGCTCGTCGCCGCCTTCTGCGCCCACGCGGTGAACTGGGTCGCCCAGGACTACTTCTCCCCGCAGGCGATCGCCTTCGCCCTCGGCATCGTCGTGGTCGCGCTCATCCTGGCCTCGGTCACGACGAAGGCGGCGGCCTGGGTGGCGGTGCCGATCTACGCGGCGATCGTCGTCACCCACCAGCTCACGCCGTACTGGCTGCTGGCGGCGGTGCTCCTGCTGACACTGCTGGGGCGCGTGCGCCCCCGGTACATCGTCATCGTGTTCGCGGTGATCGCGATCGGCTACATGGTGCTGCACATGAACGTGCTCAGCCAGTTCGGGCGGCTGCTGAACTTCGACTTCCTCAGCAATATCCTCACTCCCTCCGCACGCAACGAGACGCTCGGAAACCCCAGCATCGGGCAGCTCACGAACTCCTGGGCAGCCCGTGGCGTGACGCTTCTGGTCTGGGTGTCCGCGGGGCTCGTCACGGTCGTCCGGCTCCTGCGGCGTCGCAGCCCGTGGCGTGACACCCTCGTTCCCGCCATCGTCGCGTTCTCGCCCGCCCTGATCCTGGTCGGCCAGGGCTACGGCGGCGAGGCGATGTTCCGGGTGTTCCTCTACTCCATCCCCGGCTGCATGCTGATCCTCGCGCCCGGCATCACCCGCATGCTGCGCGGGGAGCTCGACCGCGCGCGCCGCGGGGCCCAGGTGGGTGTCGCGGGCCTCACCGTGATCGCCTCGCTCACCTCGATGCAGGCCTACTACGGCGGCTGGTTCGCCAACCTCGTCACGCCCGAGTCGGTGCGCCTGACCACCGAGGTGCTGCGCAACGAGGATCCCTCCACCCTCACGATCGGCGTCGCGCCCGGCGCCCCCGGACGCCTCGTCGCGGAGTACGTCGACTTCGTGGCGGCCGACGCGCTGTTCGACTCCGGCATCGACATGTGGCTGACCTCCTGGCCGGGCTGGGAGACGGAGCAGTTCGCCGACCCGCGCCGCGTCACCCGACTCACCGACAGCCTCGTGTGGGAACAGCGCCCGGCGCTCGTGGTGATCACCCAGCAGATGCGGGACTACAGCGCCTACTACGGCACGCTGCCCGACGGCGCCCTCGACCGGTTCGAGGGCATCCTCGAGGACGATCCGCGCTGGGAGCTGGTGCACGAGTCCGACGAGACGCTGGTCTACCGCCTCGACCTCGGCGCGAGGAGGCTGGGCTGAGCATGCCGGCCTCCACCGGGACACCGCCGCGCCAGCGCCGCGCGACGGCGGGCGCGAACGGCGGCATCACGGGCGCGGTGATCACGACGTACCTGGCGCGCATGTCGTCGATGATCGCGTACGTCGCACTGCTGCCCCTCGTGCTGGGCGCCTTCGGCGCGGAGTCGTACGGCCTCTACATGCTGACCGTCGCGCTCGGCGCGCTGTTCCAGCAGGATCTCGGCATCGGCGACGCGACCACCCGGTTCATCGGGGTCGCGGTGCCCTCGGACGACGTGGCGCGCATGCGGCGGGTCGCCTCGGCCAGCAACGTGTTCTACTTCGGCGCGGCGTTCGTGCTGGCATCCGCCACCGCCATCGCCTTCGCCGTGACGATCCCCAATGCCGACTTCAGCGAGAGCCTGCAGTCCACCGCCTGGGCGCTGGCGATCCTCGGGGTCGGCAACGTCTTCCTGCTGCTGGTGTTCTCGGCCAACCGCCAGATCCTCGCCGGCATCGGACGCCTTCACATCGTGAACTACCTGCTGATCGCACTCGCATCGTTCCGCGTCGTCTTCACGGTGATCGTGTGCGTGCTGGATCTCGGCATCGTCGCCGTCGCGGTCGTCGACGTGCTCGGCATCCTGGGCTTCGGCATCGCCACCTACGTGCTGCGCCGCCGCTGCGCGCCGCGCATCACCGCGCGCGTCTCCGACTTCCGCTGGGACGTGTTCCGGGAGCTGTTCCGCGTCTCCTCGCAGCTGATGGTGCTGGGAATCGCGGGCGTCGTGGTCATGCAGGTGGGCGGCATCCTCACGGCGCTGCTGCTGCCGATCGCCTTCACCGCGATGTATGCCGCCGGGCAACGGATCTACCTGCTCGTGAAGGAGGTGACCGGCTCGCTCGCCGTCGCCCTCCTGCCGACGGCATCCATGCGCCATGGCGGCGCCGAGGGCGCCCCGATCGGACACCTGTACCTGCGCGGCACGGGCCTGGCGAACATGCTGATGACGCTCGTGCTCGTGCCGGTGGTCATCTTCATGCCGCAGATCATGCAGGTCTGGCTCGGCGAGGCCGGCCCGGGCGCCGCGATCGTGGCGCAGATCCTCGTGCTGTCGATGTTCGCCAACAACAACCATCTGCTGGCCGTGCCCATCCTCACCGCACAGGGGTCGCTGCGGGGCTTCGCCGTGCTGCACACGATCTGGGCCGTCACCGGCACCCTCCTCGCGCTCGCGCTCGGGAACACCCTGGGCCTCGCCGGCATCGCGCTGGGGCTCGCCCTGCCGATCGTCGTGCTGGAGCCGTTCTACATCGCGATCACGCTGCGCCGCCTCGACCTGTCGCTGCGCGATTTCGCGATCCGATGCCTCGTGATGCCGTTCGCCACCGTCGCGCCGCTCGCGGCGCTGCTGTACGGGGCGAGCCTGCTCGATCCGCCGTTGCCGCTCGCAGCCGCCCTCATCGCACTCTGGGCGGTCGCCGCGCTCACCGTCTACTACTTCTTCGCTTTCGACAAGGCCACGCGTGCCCGGGTGAGGGCGGCACTGCCCGCTCCTTTCCGTGCCGGCCGCACCCTGGAGGACTCCCCGTGACCATGCCCATCGAGAACACCCACGACCCTCGCCCGTCGGGGTCGGGATTCATCGACGAGATGCAGCGGCGCTCGTTCGCGGCGCTGACGGCGCTGCACGACGGCGTCGATTCGCTCGTGCTCACCGATTTCCCCGATTACGAGAACATCGGCGACTCGGTCATCGCGCTGGGTCAGGCGGAGTTCTGGCGCCGCGCCGGCATCCGCGTGGAGGCCACGTATTCGTGGGGCACGATCTCCCCCGCGGTGTACGACTCGCCGACGCCCGTCGCCATCCAGGGCGGCGGCAACTTCGGCGGGCTCTACCCGCAGCACAGCGAGCACCGCTACCGCCTGGCCGAGCGGCTGCGCCCCGAGACGCTGCTCATCCAGGAGCCCCAGTCGGTGCACTTCGCCTCCGAGGCCGACCGCGCCGAGTTCGCCCGGCGCATGGCGGTGCGCCCCGGGCTGCGCCTGGCCGTGCGCGACACCGCATCGCTCGCGGCCGTGCGCGACCTCGTCGATGATGTGACGCTGGCGCCCGACAGCGTGCACATGCTCGGCCGCCTGGAGGCGGCCGCTCCCACCCGGGAGAGCGTCTACCTGCTGCGCCGCGACGACGAGAGCGCCCTTCCGGCGGGCGTCGGGGCGACGGCGGTCGACTGGCCGGCGATGACGTTCACCGACCGCCTCGCGCAGCGCCTGCGCCGCACCTTCTTCGAGGGGGCCGTCACGCGCCGTATGAACCGCACGACCGAGCGGTGGTTCGCGGATGCCGCCACGCGCCTGGCCACCGGCGTCGCGCTGCTGTCGCCCGGCGAGACCATCGTCACCGATCGCCTGCACGCGATGCTCGTGGGGCTGCAGATGGGGCGCAGGGTCATCGCTATCGACAACGCCAACGGCAAGCTCACCAGCTACGCCGGCACCTGGCTGGAAGACCTCGACCTCCCGCTCAGCTTCGCCCCGGATCTGCCGACAGCGACGGCGATGGTCTGAACCATGGTCATCGCACGCGACGAGGAGACCGGCGCCGAGGTCCGCGGACCCGGGCTGGTTGCGGCGCGCGGTGCGGCGTCGGGGCGCGTGCTGGGCCGTGACCGGCTGTCGGCGGGCGTCTACATCAGCGTCGAGCTCTCCCCGCTCGTCGTCCCCGAGCGGGCGGCGGTCGTGGATGCCGTGCGCACCCTCATCGGCATGGGCGCCGCCGCCCGCGCCGGCCGCACGTTCGACGGCGCCCGGTGGCGGTACGACCCCGAGGCCCTCGACGGGCAGGCCGAGCGCATGGTGCGGCAACTGCCTGCGGCGTACGCGGGCGACGCCGGGCTGCCGCGCCTGCGCGAGGCGATCACCCCCGACCTCCCGTTCATGGTCTTCCTCGGGGACGACCGCGCCTCGCTGTGCATCGACCACAGGCTCGGCGACGGGTTCCTCGGTGTCATGCTGACCGCCGGCATCCTCTCGGGCCGCGGCGCGCCCGGCGTCTTCGCCTCGGCCCGCGACGCCGACCCGCTGCCCGCCGCGCTGAACGCCACGTTCCTGCATCACCCCGGGCGCGCGGTCGACGTCGTACGGGACCGGCTCGCCGAGCGACGCACCCCGCGCCCGGCCTACACCGGAGACACGGTCCCGGCCGAACGCGGCTCGCTCGACCTCGTCACCGGCATCATGGGCCCCGACACCTACCGATCCATCGCCGCCTGGAGCCGGGGACGCGTGCCCCCCACCCTCGCGATGATGTTCGCGCTGCGCGAGGCGCTGCGGCGCGTCGGCTTGCCCGTGATGGACGAGGGCTCGATCCTCGTCGACCTGCGCCGCTACCTGCCGTCGGGGCGCTCGACGCTGGCGAATTTCGTCGTGGGCCACCCCATCGACACCGCGGCCGGGCTGGATGCCGCCGGCGCCGGCTTCAGCCGCGACCTGCACACCGGTCGCCCGCTTGCGGCGCTGACCGCCGGGCTGCTCACCCGCGGGTGGCGGCGCCCGCCCGCGGCGAGCGCGCCCGCCGCCGCCAAACCGATCGTGAGCGACATGGGCTTCCTCCGTGCCCTCGAGCCGCTGCCGTGGGCAGGCGAGGGGACCGTGCGCGTGTCGGTGGACCCCGCCGGCCGCAACGGCATCACCGCGCTCACCGCCGTACTCCAGCGCCGCCTCAACGTCTCCATGAGCTTCGACGCCTCCCTGTACGACCGCTCGACCATCGCCGCCGCCTGCGAGCTGCTGTGCCGCGACCCGAAGGGACTACTGCCTTGACCATCACCGCCCCTCCCCCCACCGAGGCCCCGACCCCGCGCCGGCCCCGGCGCCGGCGCCGCTGGCTCACCCTCGGCATCCCCGCCGGCATCCTCGTGATCGTCCTCGTCATCACGGGTGTCTGGTGGTTCACCGGCTTCTCCTTCCTCGCACCGCGCTACGGCGACGACGAGCCCCTCTTCGACGACTTCGACGGGCCCGCCGGGTCCAAGCCGAACCCCGCGTTCTGGAGCATCCAGACCGGCGGCGGCGGCTGGGGGAACAACGAGCTGCAGGAGTACACCGAGGACGCCGTGGCGCTCGATGGCGAAGGCAACCTCGTCATCACCGCGACGATCCCCTCGGATGGCTCGACCCCCACCTCGGCACGGATCACGAGCCACAACAAATGGTCGTTCAGCTTCGGCCAGCTCTCCGCGCGCGTGAAGCTGCCCGAGGGGCAGGGACTGCTCCCGGCCTTCTGGCTGCTCGGAGACGGCATCGACCGCGTCGGATGGCCCAATGCCGGCGAAGTCGACATCATCGAGACCCCCAACGACACCTCCCGCAGCCGACACCACCTGCACGGGCCGATCGGGTGGACCGAGCACTGGTCGGTGAACCACGGCGTCGACATGCCGGCGCCGCTCGCCGATGACTACCACGTCTACACCGTCGAGAAGCAGCCCGGCCGCATCATCATGGCGATCGACGGCCAGGTCGTGTGGGACGTCGAGGAGTGGGACATCCCGCTCACGGGGCGCTGGGTGTTCGACGAGCCCACGCACGTGCTGTTCAGCCTCGCCGTCGGAGGCAACTGGCCAGGCGACCCGGATGCCACGACGCCGGAGGTCAACAAGATGCTCATCGACTGGATGGCCTACACACCGGCCGACGAGACCGAGACGCTGGTCCCGTGAGCGGCCGTGTCGGCGGCCGCGTCGCGATGCTGGCGCGCAGTCTCGCGGAGGACGCGTCGTGGGGGTGGCGATCGTTCGTGACCAACAGCGTCGCAGGCTCGGTGCTCTGCCCGCGGGCGGTGCGCTACGGCATCCTCCGCGCTCGAGGCTTCGACGTGCAGACCCCCAACCTCTCGTCACGCTGCACGTTCACGGGAGGCCGTGACATCCGCATCGGCACCGGCACGTTCGTCAACGTCGGATGCTACTTCGAGGCCGTCGCGCCCATCCGCATCGGCGAGGACTGCCAGCTGGCGATGTTCGTCACGATCATCACGAGCTTCCACGGGGTGGGCCCGGACGGGGTGTCCAAGGATCGCGACAGCGCACCGGTCACCATCGGCGACCGGTGCTGGCTCGGCGCGAACGTCACGGTGCTCCCCGGGGTCACCATCGGCGACGATGTGGTCGTCGCCGCGGGCGCCGTCGTCACACGGGATCTGCCCGGCCGCGCCGTCTACGGCGGTGTGCCCGCCCGCCTCATCCGCACCCTCGCGGACGAGCCCGCGCCCGCCGCGGCCTGACTCATCGCAAGGACTCCCATGCAGACCTCCCACCCCGTCACCACCGCGCGCGCCACCCAACGGGTGACCTGGCTCGACGGTGCCCGCGGCATCGCGATCATCCTCGTCGTGCTCTTCCACGCCGGCATGTTCACGGTGCCCACCGGGCTCGCCTCGCCGTGGTGGGAACCGCTCAACCTCGTGTTCGCCCTGCTGCGCATGCCGCTGTTCTTCCTCGTGGCGGGCATGCTCGCCGTCGGGGCGGTGCAACGCTCCTGGCCGGCACTGTGGCGTACGCGCCTGGCGGTGCTGGTGTGGGTCTTCGTGGTGTGGACGGTGCTGCGGTTCGCGTATTACCAGGTGATCCCCGAACCGATCGATCTGAACCAGTCCAGCTGGCTCGACTTCGTCCTGTCGATCGTGCGCCCCTCGAACGGGCTGTGGTTCCTGTTCGCGCTCGCGCTGTTCCTCGTCGCGGCGAAGGCGCTGCACGGGCGGGTGAACCGCTGGATCGTGCTGGCCATCGCGACGGTGGCGTCGTCGGTCGCGCACGGCGGGTTCACCTTCGGCAACGTCACGTACGACGGCATCATGAAGTACTTCGTGTTCTTCATGCTCGGCCTGTACCTGCGGGAGCCGATCATCCGCTTCGTGCACCGCCGCCGGTGGCCGGCGGCGGTCGCACTGCTGGTCGTGTTCGCGGCGGCCATCGCGCTGCGCGGTGCGACGGGATGGTTCGTGGATGCCGCCACGGCGGTGCCGGTGGGTCTCGTCGCCGTCGCCTTCGGCCTGTGCTTGTCCCGCAATCTCGCCCGCACCCCGTTCACCCGGCCGCTCTCGCGGCCGCTGGAGCACCTCGGCCGGCGCACGCTGCAGGTGTACGTCACCCACATCCTGCTGCTGTCGACGTTCACCAGCGTGCTGGTGCCGTCCGCCGACACCGGGGTGCTCACGATGCTGCAGCCCGTGATGCCGGTGCTGATGTCGGCGATCGCCATCGCGCTGAGTCTGCTCGTCGCCGCGGGCTGCGAGCGGGTGCCGGTGCTGCGCCTGCTCTACGTTGCGCCCGCCTGGTTCGCGCGCGACCGTGCCGGCGATCGCCGGGGCTGAGCCCGCCTCCCGGAAACAGGAGAACTCCCCGGTACAGGAGAATTTCAGCCGAAACGTCCTGTACCGGGGAGTTTTCCTGCACCGGTGATGCGCTGAGGCGGTCAGTTCAGCGCCGCGAACACCCGCGCGGCCAGGTCGGGCAGCGGCACCGGCACCTCGCTGGGGCGCGTCAGGGTGCGGTCGCGAGCGCGGCGAGGGCACGCTCGCCGAGTTCGACCACCAGGGCGAAGTCATTGTCGGGGGGATGACCGTGCACGGCGCGCAGCACATTCACGCCGTCGGTGGCGACAGCGATGTGAGTCCCCTCCTCGCCCGTGACGATCGCCCCCTCGGCACCGGGAATGGTCACCGCAGTGGCATCCGGATGCGCGGCCACGTCATCCCACCACCCCGCCCCACCAGGCATGATCTCCAGGGCGAAGCTGGCGGATCTGCCTGCAGGGTCCGCTGAGCCGGAATCGGTGAACCAGGCGCAACGGCGTGCGACACCCGCGTCGTCCAGCAATTCGTCCTCCGGCTGCGGTGACGGCCCTCCCTCGAAGCCGCCGTAGAGGTTTGCACCAGCGAGATCGGACAGACCGATGTGCGACGCGATGTCATCGCACGAGGGCAGCTCCCACCAGGTGGATCCGCGCGTGGCGGACACGGGGGCCGGGAAGGATGCCAGGTTGGCCGCAGCCGCGGTCAGCGCCGCGTCGAGCTGTTCCACAGGAGGGGCAGACAGTTGCCATCCGGCCCGGGCCATGAGCCAGACACCGTTTGCGACACGCGACATGCGGCACAGGGTGGAGTCATAACTCGGCTCGCAGCGCGGATCACTGAAGTCAACGCCTGTGACCGCCGCTTCGGGAAGCGCGTATACCGAGATCCCGTCCATGCCCTCGGGCAGGCCCGCCCCTTCCCCGCCCATCCAGGTGCACTCGAGGCCGCCGGCGGTGGACTCGGCATTCAGGTCGATCCCGCGCCGCGCCGATGCGCCCGCGTTGGCCTCGGACCAGCTCGCCTGATCCGTGGCGCCGACGCCGAGGATCGACTCGACCTGTTGCTGTGTCAGCACGTTCGCACAGTCGCCGTCGAACGCCGCAACGGGCCCGACTGCTTCCGGCGTCGGCGCCGGTGAGAGGCCGGCATCCGATGGCGACGGCGACGTCTGCGGCGTCTGCGGAGGCGTCGTACAGGCCGACAGCGCGGCGACCCCGATCACGAGCGGGGCGAGGACGCGAAGGATGCGCATGTCTGCATATTGCCGGAACCGCGGGCGGCCGATTGGAACGATTCGATCACGGCCGGACCGGGGAATGGCCGTCTCCCCAGAACAGGAGGACTCCCGGGAACAGGACGATCCGCCGGGAAACGTCCTGTTCCGGGGAGATCGCCTGTGGCGGGGAGGCGGAATCAGGCCGTGATGACCTGCGCGGTGCCGATCGGTGCGGCCGGCCCCATCTCGGCGGCGAGGCGGTTCGCCTCCTCGATGAGCGTCTGCACGATGTCCGCTTCAGGCACGGTCTTGATGACCTCGCCCTTGACGAAGATCTGACCCTTGCCGTTGCCGGATGCCACGCCGAGGTCGGCCTCGCGGGCCTCGCCCGGACCGTTCACGACGCAGCCCATGACGGCCACGCGCAGCGGCACGGTCATGTCCTTGAGCCCCTCGGTGACGTTGTCGGCGAGCGTGTAGACGTCGACCTGTGCGCGCCCGCACGAGGGGCACGAGACGATCTCGAGCTTGCGCTCGCGCAGGTTCAGCGACTGCAGGATCTGGTGGCCGACCTTGACCTCTTCGGCGGGCGGCGCCGACAGCGAGACACGGATGGTGTCGCCGATCCCCTCGGACAGCAGGATGCCGAAGGCGGTCGCGCTCTTGATCGTGCCCTGGAACGCCGGCCCCGCCTCGGTCACACCGAGGTGCAGCGGCCAGTCGCCCCGCTCGGCCAGCAGCCGGTAGGCCTTCACCATGATCACGGGGTCGTTGTGCTTGACGGAGATCTTGAAGTCGTGGAAGTCGTGCTCCTCGAACAGGCTCGCCTCCCACACGGCGCTCTCCATGAGAGCCTCCGGGGTGGCCTTGCCGTACTTCTCGAGAAGACGACGGTCGAGCGAGCCGGCGTTGACGCCGATGCGCAGCGAGACGCCGGCATCCTTCGCCGCCTTGGCGATCTCGCCGACCTTGTCGTCGAACTGCCGGATGTTGCCGGGGTTCACCCGCACCGCGGCGCACCCGGCGTCGATCGCCTGAAAGACGTATTTGGGCTGGAAGTGGATGTCAGCGATGACCGGGATCTGGCTCTTCTTCGCGATGATGTGCAGCACATCGGCGTCGTCCTGGCTCGGCACCGCCACACGGACGATCTCGCATCCGGACGCCGTCAGCTCGGCGATCTGCTGAAGGGTGGCGTTGATGTCCGTGGTCTTGGTGGTCGTCATCGACTGCACGCTCACGGGTGCGTCCCCACCGACGAGGACCTTCCCGACGCGGATCTGACGGCTCTTGCGACGCGGAGCGAGAAGCTCCGGCACTCGCGGCATTCCGAGGTTGACTGCTGGCACGATCCCACCCTACGCCGGGCGACCTGGAGAGGGGCCGAACGCCGCCCGCGGACAGCGGTGTGGTAGTTTCGGCCCCATGTCCGCGAACCTCACCTGGTGGCTCACCGCATAGGCGGCGGGTTCGTGTGACGACAGACCGCCCGCGGGGCGGTCTTTTCATTTGGGGTGGCCGCTCCCATGACGAAAGACCGACCATGACCGCGTCCCTCACCGCCACGCTGGCCGCGCTGCCCGCGTTCGCCCTCATCGCCCGCGACGCCGACACGGTGGAGATCCTCTCCGGCGAGGTCGTCGACGTCGAGCTGCTCGCCGACATCCCCCTGACGGATGCCACGGGCACGCCCCGAGAGGTGCTCGCCATGGTGCCGTTCCGTCAGGTGCGCGAACGCGGCTTCGCCTGTCACGACGACGGGGCTCCGCTGCGGTGCCTCATCGTGGACCGCCACACCTCCGTGCCGCGGGCACAAGCGCTGGCCGAGCTGCCCGCCGAGCCGATCGCGCTCGCCGACGCGGGGTTCGACATCGCCGACGACGCCTACGCCGACATCGTGCGCCGCGTCATCGCCGAGGAGATCGGTCGCGGCGAAGGCGCGAACTTCGTCATCCGCAGGGACTTCACCGCCGGGGTGGATGCCGACCCCCGCACGGCCGCACTCACGTGGTTCCGGGCGCTGCTCGAGCACGAGCGCGGCGCGTACTGGACGTTCGCCGTCGTCACCCCCGACCATGTCGCCGTCGGTGCGAGCCCCGAGGCACACGTGAGCGCTCAGGGCGGCGTGGTGACCATGAACCCCATCTCCGGCACCTTCCGCCACCCCGCCGGCGGCGCGACGGCCGAGACCCTCAGCGCGTTCCTCGCCTCGACCAAGGAGACCGAGGAGCTCTTCATGGTCGTCGATGAGGAGCTGAAGATGATGAGCGCCGTCTGCGCGGACGGCGGACGCATCACCGGTCCGCACCTCAAGGAGATGTCGCGTCTGACCCACACCGAGTACGTGCTGCGGGGCCGCAGCCGACTCGATCCCCGCGACATCCTGCGCGAGACGATGTTCGCCCCCACCGTCACCGGCTCCCCCATGCAGAACGCGTGCACCGTCATCGCCCGGCACGAGACCGCGCCGCGCGGGTACTACTCGGGCGTCGCCGCGCTGTTCACCCCGCGCGACGAGGCGGCCTCCACGACGGAGGAGGGCGACGACGTCACGCACGACCTCGACGCCCCCATCCTCATCCGCACCGCATATCTCGAAGACGGACGGCTGCGCGTGCCGGTGGGCGCGACGCTCGTGCGCCACTCCGACCCCGACGGCGAAGTGGGCGAGACCCACGGCAAGGCCGCCGGCGTGCTCGGCGCGATCGGCGCGATCCCCCGCGACACCGCGGCCGAGGCCGCAGCCGCCGCCGTGACGGCGGGCGCGCCGGACACCGACGCGCCGGCACCCGCACCGCGATCGCTCGCGGACGACCCGCACATCGCCGAGCTGCTGGCCTCGCGCAACGCCCGGCTGGCGGAATTCTGGCTGAACCCGCAGGGCGACGACGCCGAACCCGGCCCGTTCGCCGGCCGGACGGCCGTGGTCGTCGACGCCGAGGACCGCTTCACCACGATGCTCGCCCACCAGCTGCGCCACCTGGGACTCGACGTGGCGATCGTGCCGTGGGCCGAAGCATCTCCCGCGACGCTGGATGCCGCCGACCTCGTCGTGGCCGGCCCCGGCCCCGGCGACCCCCGCGACCCCGACAGCCCGCGCCTGCGCCGCATGCGCGAGGTGGTGCGCGACCGGCTGCGCAGCGGCCGGGCGCTGCTGGCCGTGTGCCTCAGTCACCAGATCCTCGCCCACGAGCTGGGCCTTGATCTGGTGCCGCTGGACGCACCGCACCAGGGTCTGCAGAAGACGGTCGACGTCTTCGGCGAGCCGGCGTCGATCGGCTTCTACAACACGTTCACCGCGCGTCTCGCGCCTGCGACGGCGATCGGGACGGCCGAGGTGGCAGCCGATGCGGCATCCGGCGACGTCTACGCGCTGCGCGGTCCCGGATTCGCGTCGGTCCAGGGCCACCTGGAGTCGATCCTCTCGCGCGACGGCATGCGCACGCTCGATCGCCTCGTCTCCGCCGCTCTGGCCTGACGAGCGTCGTCGGTCCCCGAGACGGGGTCAGCCGAAGACGGAGATCGGGTTGAACACGTCGGCGAGGATCAGGATGCCGCCCATCCCGATCATCAGCACGACCACCGCGAACGTCGCCGGCACCAGACGTGCGGTGTCGACCGGGCGGGGCGGCGGCCGGCGGAAGATCTTCGCGACCAGGCGCTTCAGTCCGTCCCACAGGGCCACCGCGACGTGCCCGCCGTCCAGGGGCAGCAGCGGGACGAGGTTGAACACGAACAGGGCGAGGTTCAGCGACGCCAGCAGCCCCAGCAGCCCCGACACCCGGTTGAGCACCGGCGCGTCGATCGCGGCGACCTCACCGGCGATGCGCCCTGCGCCGACGACCGACAAGGGTCCGTCGGGGTCGCGCTCACCGCCGGTGAACAGCGCCACCGCGGTGTCGTAGACCCGCACCGGCAGCTGCACGATGACCCCGGCGACGCGCTGCACACTGTCGACCGTCATCTCGGCGCCGGCCCAGATCGGCTGCGGCACGTACTCCGAGCGCGCGGTCATGCCCACCATGCCGACCTCGGCGGTGGTCACCTGTCCGTCGGCGTCGACGATCTCCCGCTCGGTGAGCGCCGGGGTCACCTGAAGCGTGCGGGTCTCGCCGTCCCGTTCGATCACGACGGGGAGGGTCTCGCCGGGCGAGTCCTGGATGATCTGCGACGCCTCGGCGAAGGTCTCCACCGGCACGCCGTCGACGGACACGAGCACGTCGCCGGGGAGGATGCCGGCGGCAGCCGCGGGCGCGGCCGGGTCGTCCGCGGTGCACTCGGACTGCGCGGACGCACCCGACACGAGGCACTCGCTGACGCCGGCGATCGTGGTGGTGGCGGTCTGCACGCCGATGCCGCTGAGCATGATCGTGAACAGCACGAGGGCCAGCAGCAGGTTCATCAGCGGACCGCCGAGCATGATGATGATGCGCTTGTAGACGGGAAGCCGGTAGAACAGCCGGTCCTCGGCGACGTCGGTCATCGTCTCGGCGTTGGCGGCGCGGGCGTCCTGCACCATGGTGGCGAAGAGCCCGCCACCGGCACGGCCACCGCGCTCCGCCGCGGCAGGGGACGGCGGGTACATGCCCGACATCGAGATGTAGCCGCCGAGCGGGATCGCCTTGAACCCGTACTCCGTCTCGCCGCGCCGGCGCGACCACAGCGTGGGACCGAAGCCGATCATGTACTGGCCGACGTGCACGCCGAACTTCTTCGCGGGCACCAGGTGGCCCAGCTCGTGGAGCGCGATCGAGACGGCCAGTCCCACGACGAGGACGAGCACTCCGATGACGAAGGCGATGACGGTCACAGCGGGTCAGGCTACCGCCACCGCCTTTGAATTCGCCGTGGCGCGCCTGCACCGTACGCTGATCCGGGGAGGCGGGCATGACGACACGACAAGCGCGCACGCTGCGCGGCGCGACCGCTGCCGGCGTCGCGACACTCGTCGCCGCCACGGCCCACACCCTCTCCGGCGGCGGCGCTCCCGACCCCTTGCTCGTCCTGGCCGTCGCCTGCCTCGCCACGCCTCCCGCCGTGCTGCTCTCCGGCGGCCGTTCATCGCTCTGGCGTACCGCGCTGGTCGTCGCCGCCGCGCAGGCCCTGTTCCACGGCGCGTTCGCGCTCGCCGGCGACGCCCGCGCGCTCCCGGGCGGCGGGCACGCGCACCATCACACCGGCGACATCGTCGCTTCCGCCGTCGGGACGGTCACACCCGTCGACCCCATGCCGCTCGGCCACCTCGTCGCCGCTGTGGTGACGATCGCGGCCCTGCGCCACGGCGAGCGCCTGCTGCGGCGGCTGGGCCGCGGCATCCTGCGTCTGACGTCTCGGCGCCTGCCCGCTCTGCGGCCGCTGCCGGCCGCGCCGACCGCGCCGACCGCGCACTGCGCCCGCCTGCGCCCTCGCCGCCCCACCCCCTCCCCTCTCTCCCGACGGGGTCCGCCGGTCTCCGCCCGCTGACACCCCCGGCGCTACGCGCCACCTTCGCCGACGGCGCCCGCCGTCCCCCGAATCGAGAGAGCTCTCATGACCACCATCACCCCGGCACGCCGTCGCGCGCGCCTGACCGCCGGCGTGCTCGCCGGCACCGCGCTGGCCCTGGCCGCCCCCCTGGCGGCGAGCGCGCACGTCCACGTCGACCCCGCCGATGCCACGGCCGGCGGATCGACCGTGCTGACCTTCTCGTCCAGCCACGGCTGCGACGCGTCGCCGACCACCGGCTTCACGATCGACATCCCCGAGGGCGTCGCCGGCATCGCGCCGCACGCGCAGGCGGGCTGGACGATCGAGCGGGTCGGCGCCGACACCGGCGTGCCGACGCACGTCGTCTTCACCGCCGACGCACCCATCGAGTCGGGGCTGCTGACGACCGTCTCGATGCAGGTGACGTTCGCCGACGACCTCGCCGGCGAGCAGGTGGCCTTCCCCGTGCTGCAGGAGTGCGTCGATGGATCGACCGCCTGGGCGGACATCGCCGAAGAGGGTCAGGACCCGCACGACCTCGACGCCCCCGCGCCGGTGGTCACCGTGGGCGACGCGACGGACGAGGCCCACGGCGGTCACGGCGAGGACGCGGCGACCGACGAGGCGGCAGCCGATGCCGGCGACGACTCGGCGCTGCCCATCGCGCTGGGAGCGGGCGGCCTCACCCTCGGCGCCGCGGGCCTGGCAGCGGGCCTCGTCGCCCTGCGCCGCACCCGCCGCAGCTGATCCGGCAGGGGCGTCGCCGCACGCCCGACGGCGCCCCTGCACGTCCTCGATACGACAGCGACAGCCGCCCGCCACGAGGCCTCTTGTCCGACCGCGGCCCGCGGCGTAACTTCCCCCCCAGATGCGGACCGAACTGCACCGCAGCTCGTGTTTCGCATTCGCGGCCCGCACACCGCGGGCGCCGGACATCGAGGATGGGAGCGGCTGATGAGCACAGCGAACACCGGGGACGAGGAACTCACCCCCCGATTTGCACGACCCGGCGAGGCATCCGTCGCCGCCCGGCACGTCATCCCGCAGCAGGAGTCGCTGCCCGACACCGCCAAGCAGATCGTCGACGACGAGACGATGCTGGACGGCAACTCCCGGCTGAATCTCGCGACCTTCGTGGGCACGTGGATGGACGACGACGCCAAGCAGGTGTACGAGGCGTCCTTCGACAAGAACATGATCGACAAGGACGAGTACCCCCAGACCGCCGCCATCGAGGACAACTGCTGGCACATGCTGGCGAATCTGTGGAACGCGCCGGACGCCTCGCGGAGCATCGGCACCTCCACCATCGGCTCGTCCGAGGCCTGCATGCTCGGCGGACTCGCCTTCAAGCGGCGCTGGCAGCAGTCGCGTCGTGCCGCGGGCAAGGACACCGCCAAGCCGAATCTCGTGATGTCGTCCGCGGTGCAGGTGTGCTGGGAGAAGTTCTGCAACTACTTCGACGTCGAGCCTCGCTTCGTTCCCATCAGCCTCGAGCACAAGACGCTCGACGGGTACGACCTGGAGAAGTACGTCGATGAGAACACGATCGGCGTCGTCGCGATCATGGGCGTCACCTACACCGGCATGTATGAGCCGGTGGCCGAGATCGCCAAGGCCCTCGACGAGATCCAGGCCAAGACCGGCCTGGACATCCCCATCCACGTCGACGGCGCCTCCGGCGCCATGATCGCCCCGTTCCTGCAGCCCGATCTGGTGTGGGACTTCCGTCTCGAGCGGGTGCACTCCATCAGCACGTCGGGCCACAAGTACGGCCTGGTCTACCCGGGCCTCGGCTGGGTCGTCTGGCGCGACACGCAGTGGCTGCCCGAGGACCTCGTGTTCAAGGTGAGCTACCTGGGCGGGGAGATGCCGACGTTCGCGCTGAACTTCTCACGCCCCGGCGCGCAGGTGCTGCTGCAGTACTACATGTTCCTCCGGCTCGGATTCGAGGGATACCGCGCCGTGCAGCAGGCCTCGCAGGACGTCGCGAAGTACCTGTCGGCCGGCATCGCGAAGATCGACGCGTTCGAACTGTGGAACGACGGCAGCGACATCCCGGTGTTCGCCTGGTACCTCAAGGAGGGGCACACCAAGAACTGGAACCTCTACCATCTGCAGGACCGTCTGCGCATGAAGGGCTGGCTCGTTCCGGCGTATCCCATGCCGGATGATCTGGCCGATCTCACCGTGCAGCGCATCGTGGTGCGCAACGGCCTGAGCATGGATCTCGCCGCCGAGCTGCTCGGCGACATCGAGACCGAGACCGCGTACCTCGACGCCCTCGAGTCGGCCATGCCCGTCGAGGGCCAGCACCCCGCGTTCCACCACTAGGCGGCAGCCATGTCGACCAACGCAACGAACCAAGCGACGGATGCCGCGAAGGCGGCATCCAACCATCCGCTCACCTCGCACAAGGCCGTCACCGCCTTCCTCGGAGTCGGCCAGCTCGCGATGCTGACGCTCGTGGTGGTCGCGAGCCTGCGCTCGCTCCCCGCGATGGCGGTCTACGGGCTCGGCAGCGTCACGCTCTACATCATCCCGGCCATCTTCTTCCTCATCCCCACGGCGCTGGTCGCCGCGGAGCTGGCGACGGGATGGAAGGGCGGCGTCTACGTCTGGGTGCGTGAGGCGTTCGGCAACAGATGGGGGTTCACGGCGGTCTGGCTGCAGTGGATCCAGAACGTGGTGTGGTACCCGACGCAGATCGCCTTCATCGCGGCGGCCCTCGCGTTCGTGTTCCTCGATCCCTCGCTGTCGAACTCCGGGCTGTACACCGCGATCATCATCCTGACGCTCTACTGGGGATCCACGCTGATCACCCTGCGCGGCGGCAACCTGTTCGCCAAGCTCGGATCGTGGGGCGGCATCCTCGGCACCCTGCTGCCGGCGGTGCTGCTCATCGTGTTCGGGTTCATCTGGCTCGGCACCGGGGAGAGGAGCGAGACCTCGCTGGAGCCCTCGGCCGTCATCCCGCCGTTCACCGGGATCGCCTCGATCGTGCTGATCGTGTCGAACGTGCTCGCCTACGCGGGCATGGAGGTCAACGCGGTACACGTGAACCAGATGAAGGACCCGGGGCGCGGGTATCCGCGGTCGGTGCTGCTGGCGTCGATCCTCATCCTGCTCGTGTTCATCCTGCCGACGCTTGCGATCTCGATCGCCGTGCCGGAAAAAGACCTCGGGCTCACGAACGGCATCATGCTCGCGTTCCAGGCCTACTTCGACAAGTGGGATCTGGGGTGGGCGACGGCGGTCGTGTCGGCGCTCATCGCCGCCGGCGCACTGGCCTCGGTGATCACCTGGATCGCCGGTCCGTCGAAGGGCCTGCTCGCCGCGGCAGAGACCGGGCTGCTGCCGCCCGCCCTGCAGAAGCGGAACAAGGCGGGCGTGCAGTCCGGCATCCTCATGCTGCAGGGCACCATCGTGACGCTCCTGGCGGCGATCTTCGTGATCGTGCCGAACGTGAGTGCGGCGTTCGTCGCGCTCATCGACATGGCGGCGGCGCTGTACCTGATCATGTACATGCTGATGTTCGCGGCGGCGATCGTGCTGCGACGCAAGGAGCCGAACGTCAAGCGCGCCTACCGGGTGCCGGCGATGAACCTCGTCGCCGGGGTCGGCTTCGTCGCGTGCCTCTTGGCGTTCGTGCTGGCCTTCGTCCCGCCCGACGGGTTCACCGCGTTCCCGGTCGCGGCGTATCCGTGGATCGTGGGCCTGGTCATCGTCGTGCTCGGCGGACCTCCCTTGGTCTTCTACGCGCTGCGCAAGCCGAGCTGGGATCGTCGGAGCCCGGCGGAGAAGGCCCTGCACGGCACGCACGACGAGGATGAGGCTGCGGGCGGCACGACCGCGTCTCCGGCGGCCGGCTCGACGCCCCCGCCGTCGACACGCTCGGGGCCCCGGTCCGGCGGAGCCCCGCCTCCATCCGCCTGAGCTCGGCAGTGATCTGCGGTCGCGGGGCAGCATCCCGCGACCGCAGATCTGCGCGCACGGTGGGGTCTCGACCACGCTGGATGAGAGGATGGGAAATGCCATGCCCACCGATGCCCCCACCAATCTCCCGCCCGTCCTGCGCCCGGAGCACCCGCCGGTGCGCGCGCTCGACGAACTCGCCCGCCGCTTCGGCGTCGACGTCCGCGGCGACGTCGCCGGAGTGAGCCTGTCGGGCATCACCCTCGCCACCGCCGACCTCCGACCCGGCGAGGCGTTCGTGGCCATCCGCGGCGCGGCCCGCCACGGTGCGGAGTTCGCCCGCGCGGCTGCCGAGAAGGGCGCCGTCGCGATCGTCACCGACGCGGCCGGGGCCGACATCGCCGCCGACGCCGGGCTGCCGATCGTCGTCGTTGACGACCCGCGTGCGATGCTCGGCGACCTGTCGGCCTGGGTATACGGCACCGGTCCCGACGACGACCTGCCCCTGCTGTTCGCCACGACCGGTACCAACGGCAAGACGAGCGTGTCGCACCTGCTGGAAGGCATGCTCGAGCAGGTCGGCGCCGTCACGGGCCTGTCGTCGACGGCGGAACGTCACATCGCCGGCCAGGTGATCGTGTCGCGGCTGACGACCCCCGAGGCATCCGAGTTCCACGCCCTCCTCGCGCTCATGCGCGAGCGCGGCGTCGAGGCCGTCGCCGTCGAGGTGTCGGCGCAGGCGCTGTCGCGTCACCGCGTGGACGGCATCGTGTTCGACGTCGCGGCGTTCACGAACCTCACCCATGACCACCTCGACGACTACGCCGACATGCGGGAGTACTTCGAGGCGAAGCTGCCGCTGTTCCGCGCCGACCGGTCGCGCCGCGCGGTCGTCTCCCTCGACTCGGCGCCGGGCGCCGAGGTCGTCGCCCGGTGCGAGGTGCCGTGCACGACCGTCGGCACGCCCGACATCGCCGCCGACCCGCAGGTCGCAGCAGGCGCCGACTGGATCGTCGAGATCGTCGACGAGCGCCAGTCCGGCACCGAGTTCCGCCTCACCGGTCCCGACGGTCGATCGCTGCAGACGACGGTTCCGGTCATCGGCCGGCACATGGCGGCCAACGCGGCGCTCGCCATCGTCATGATGCTCGAGGGCGGCTACGCCTGGGAGACCATCACCGCCGCGCTCGAGCGAGACGGCGGCATCCGGGCGCATCTCCCCGGCCGCACCCAGCTCGTCTCGGGTGACCGCGGCCCTGCGGTGTACGTCGACTTCGGGCACTCCCCCGATGCGTTCGAGAAGACCCTCGCGGCCGTGCGCCGGGTGACCCCGGGCAGGGTGCTCATGCTCTTCGGCGCCGACGGCGACCGGGATGCCACGAAGCGCCATGACATGGGACGCACCGCCGTGCTTGGCAGCGACATCCTCGTCATCACCGACCACCACCCGCGCTACGAGGACCCCGACTCGATCCGGGCGACCCTCATCGAGGGCGCGCGCCTGGCTCGGCCTGACGCCGAGATCCACGAGTACTCGCCGCCCGAGCGTGCGATCGTCGAGGCTGTGAAGCTGGTGGGTGAGGGCGACGCGATCCTCTGGGCCGGTCCCGGTCACCAGGACTACCGCGACATCCGCGGGCAGCGCACACCGTACTCGGCGCGGGAGCTCGCTCGCCGCGCCCTCCGCGACGCGGGGTGGCCGGTGCCCGAGCCGAGCTGGCCCGTTCCGTACGCGGACTGACGGCCCGGAGAACCGCTCGCGCCGACCCCGGCGCAAGAGACACCGGCCGTGCATATCCCCGTTTGTGGTCAGACCACATGCAATGCGGCCCGGGCGCCGAATTTCTTATGCGTCTCCTGCATACCCTGCAGCTGTGGTCAGACCACGCCGTATCCTTGAGGTACGCCTCGAAGGGTCCCGACGAGACCCGCACGGCGATCACTCGCAGAGGATTGAGGAAACGATGACCACGGTCACTCCCCCCACGCAGCTTTCCGGCGCCGACGCCATGCCCGAGGCCTGGGAAGGATTCACTCCCGGCCCTTGGCAGGACGACATCGACGTCCGCGGATTCATCCAGGCCAACTACACCCCCTATACCGGTGACGCCGCGTTCCTCACGGGCGCGACCGAGCGCACCGAGCGGGTGTGGCAGACCCTCATGGGGATGTTCCCCGAAGAGCGCGAGCGCGGCGTCTACGACGTCGACAACCACACGCCCGCCGGCATCACCGCCCACGCCCCCGGCTACATCGCCGAGGACGACGAGCTGATCGTCGGCCTGCAGACCGACGCGCCGCTCAAGCGCGCCATCATGCCGTACGGCGGATGGCGCATGGTCAAGGGCGCACTGGAGACCTACGGCTACGAGATCGACCCGGTGCTCGAGAAGATCTTCACCACCTACCGCAAGACGCACAACGACGGCGTGTTCGACGTGTACCCGCCGGCCGTCCGCCGCGCCCGCAGCAGCCACATCATCACCGGGCTGCCGGATGCCTATGGTCGCGGTCGCATCATCGGCGACTACCGCCGCGTGGCGCTGTACGGCACCGACGCGCTCATCGCAGGCAAGAAGACCGAGCGCGCAGAGCTCGACATGCACTTCTCCTCCGAGGAGATCATCCGCCAGCGCGAGGAGAACGCCGAGCAGATCCGCGCCCTCCAGGAGCTCGCCGAGATGGCCGCCTCGTACGGGTACGACATCACCCGTCCCGCCGCGACGGCCCGCGAGGCGATCCAGTGGCTGTACTTCGCCTACCTCGGTGCGGTGAAGGAGCAGAACGGCGCCGCGATGAGCTTCGGGCGCAACACCGCCTTCCTCGACATCTACATCGAGCGCGACCTGGCGCGCGGCATCCTCACCGAGGAGGACGTGCAGGAGCTCGTCGACGACCTCGTCATCAAGCTGCGCATCGTGCGGTTCCTGCGCACCCCCGAGTACGACGCGCTGTTCTCCGGCGACCCCACCTGGGTCACCGAGTCCATCGGCGGCATCGGCGAGGACGGGCGCACGCTCGTCACCAAGACCGCGTTCCGCTTCCTGCAGACGCTCTACAACCTGGGTCCTGCGCCCGAGCCGAACCTGACGGTGCTGTGGAGCGACGACCTGCCCAAGGGCTTCAAGGAGTTCTGCGCGAAGGTCTCCATCGACACCTCGTCGATCCAGTACGAGTCCGACGCCCACATCCGCGCCCTCTGCGGCGACGACGCGGCCATCGCCTGCTGCGTGTCGCCGATGGCCGTCGGCAAGCAGATGCAGTTCTTCGGCGCTCGCGTCAACCTCGCCAAGACGCTGCTGTACGCCATCAACGGCGGACGCGACGAGGTCAGCGGCAAGCAGATCACGCCCCTGCTGCCGGCGGTCACCGGTGACGTACTGGAGTACGACGACGTGCGGGAGAAGTTCCGCACGACGATGGAGTGGCTGGCCGAGACCTACGTCGACGCGCTCAACTGCATCCACTACATGCACGATAAGTACGCCTACGAGCGTCTCGAGATGGCGCTGCACGACCGCGAGGTGCTGCGCACCATGGCCTGCGGCATCGCGGGCCTGTCGGTGGCCGCGGACTCGCTGTCGGCGATCAAGTACGCCACGGTGCGCCCCGTGCGCGACGAGTCGGGTCTGGTCGTGGACTACGAAGTGGAGGGCGAGTACCCCTGCTTCGGCAATGACGACGACCGCGTCGACGCGATCGCCCGCGACCTCGTCACCGAGTTCATGGAGATGCTGCGCCGCCACCCCACCTACCGGAACGCGGTGCACACCCAGTCGGTGCTGACCATCACGTCCAACGTCGTCTACGGCAAGAAGACGGGGAACACCCCCGACGGACGCCGCGCCGGTCAGCCGTTCGCCCCTGGTGCCAACCCGATGAACGGGCGCGACACCCACGGCATGCTGGCCGCGGCCCTCTCGGTCGCCAAGCTCCCCTTCGAGCAGGCGCAGGACGGTATCTCGCTCACCACCACGGTGGTCCCGGCCGGCCTCGGCCGCACCGAGGAGGAGCGGGTGCACAACCTGGTGGGCCTCCTCGACGCCCAGATGGTCTCGGGCGGTTACCACCTCAACGTCAACGTGCTCACGCGCGAGACGCTGGAGGATGCCATGGAGCACCCCGAGAACTACCCGCAGCTGACCATCCGTGTCTCCGGATACGCGGTCAACTTCGTGCGACTGACCCGCGAGCAGCAGCTCGACGTCATCAGCCGCACGTTCCACACGGGAATCTGACTCCCGTGTCCGCCATCCTGGTGCCGGCGCCCGATGCCGCACGCCCTGACTCCGACGGACGTCACGCCCACCTCGAAGCCGTGCGGGCGGGTCGCGTCGCGAGCGTGCACTCCTGGGAGCTCGTCACTTCCGTGGACGGTCCCGGCACCAGGATGACCCTCTTCCTCGCGGGCTGCCCGTTGCGCTGCCAGTACTGCCACAACCCCGACACGTGGCAGCAGCGCGACGGCATCCCGACCGAGATCGACGATGTGCTGGCCCGATTGCGCCGGTACCTGCCCGTGTTCAAGGCCACCGGCGGGGGGCTCACCATCTCGGGCGGCGAGCCGATGCAGCAGCCGGCGTTCGTGACGCGACTGGCCCGCGAGGCGAAGGAGCTCGGCATCCATGTCGCCCTCGACACCTCGGGCAACCTCGGACGCAACGCCTCCGACGCCCTCCTGGACGACCTCGGCATGGTGCTGCTGGACGTGAAGTCGGGCCTGCCGGACACGTACCGCGAGGTGACCGGCCGCGAGCTGCAGCCGACGATCGACTTCGGTGACCGCCTGGCGGCCAAGGGCGTGCCGGTGTGGATCCGGTTCGTCCTCGTTCCGGGTCTGACCGACGCCCCCGACAACGTCGAGGCCGTGGCTGACATCGTCGAGCGCTGGCCGAACGTCGCGCGCGTCGAGGTGCTGCCCTTCCACCAGATGGGCACGTCGAAGTGGGAGCGCCTGGGCATCGACTACACCCTGGCCGACGTGCAGCCGCCCGATGCGGACCTCGTCGAGAGCGTGCGCGATCGCTTCCGCGCGCGGGGGCTTCAGACCTACTGAGCCGCCGCGATCAGTCCGTCGGCGGTGCGTCGGGCCCATTCCTCCGCCTCCGCGAGGCTCTCGCGCGAAAGCGCCGAGGGTGCCTCGTGCCGGTCGACGACCGCGCGCACCGTGTCGACGATGTCCGTGAAGCCGAGCCGACCCTCGTGGAACGCGTCGACGGCCTGCTCGTTGGCGGCGTTGAACACGGCGGGGTACGTGCCGCCGATGCGCCCCACCTGCTTGGCCAGCGCCACGGCGGGGAAGGCACGCTCGTCCAGCGGCTCGAACGTCCAGGTGGTCGCGGTGGTCCAGTCCAGCGGCCGACCGACGCCCGGCACCCGGTGCGGCCAGTCCAGACCCAGCGAGATGGGAAGGCGCATGTCCGGCGGCGACGCCTGGGCGATCGTGGAGCCGTCGACGAACTCGACCATCGAGTGCACGATCGACTGCGGGTGCACCACGACGTCGATGTCGGCGTAGTCGACGCCGAACAGCAGGTGGGCCTCGATGACCTCGAGGCCCTTGTTGACGAGCGTCGCGGAGTTCGTGGTGACCACCCGCCCCATGTCCCACGTCGGGTGGGCGAGCGCCTGGGCGGGCGTGACGGATGCCAGCTCGTCGCGGGTGCGGCCGCGGAACGGCCCGCCCGACGCGGTGAGCACGAGCCGGCGCACCTCGCCGCGCTCCCCCGAGCGCAGCGCCTGGGCGATGGCGGAGTGCTCGGAGTCCACCGGCACGATCTGCCCAGGGGCGGCGAGCGCGGTGACGAGGTCGCCGCCGACGATGAGCGACTCCTTGTTCGCCAGGGCCAGGGTGCGGCCCGCCTCGAGGGCGGCGATGGTCGGCCCGAGACCCACGGAGCCCGTGATGCCGTTGAGCACCACGTCGGCTTCCACGTCGCGCACCAGCTGCTCGGCCTCGGCGGCCCCGAGCGCCGTGTGCTCGACGTGGAACTCCTCCGCCTGGCGCGCCAGTGCGTCGCGCTGGGAACCGGCCGACAGGCCCACGACCTCGAACCGGCCCGGATGGGCGCGGATGACGTCGAGGGCCTGAGTGCCGATGGAGCCGGTGGAGCCGAGGATGAGAACGCGTCGCACGCGCCTCAGCCTACGGTCACGGGGTCGCCGCGGGCTTGATGTCGAGGATGTCGATGACGAAGACGAGGGTCTGGCCGACGAGGTCCTGCTCGTTGATCTCGCCCTCGCCGTACGCGACGGCCGGCGGAAGCACCGCGATGACCTGTGAACCGACCTTCTGACCGACCAGCGCGTCGCCGAAGCCCTTCACGACCGCGGTCGTGGGGAAGGCGGTGGGGCCCCTGCCCCAGCTCTGGTCGAACACCTCGCCGGTGTTCCACGACACTCCCTGGTACTGCACCTCGACGTTGTCGCCCTCGGCGACGGTGTCACCGTCACCCTCCTTGAGCACGGCGAGCTGATACTCGGTCGGCGCGTCGCCCTCGGGAAGCGTCACCGTGGGCGCGCCGCTCTCATCGAGTTCGACCGTGGGCATGCCCTCGACCGGCTCCTGCTCCTCGCCCCACGCGGCGCTGGGGACGATCTCGAGCAGGTCCATGACGTACACCTGGGCTGCGGTGCCGCTGGCGTCGTCTGCGGGCAGGGCGACCGCCACGCGCGTGCCGACCGTGGCGCAGCCGAGGAACTGCCCGATCCCCGTCTGTGCGCCGATCTGCTGGACGGGCATCTCCCCCTCGACGTAGCCGATCGCACCCATTTCGGTGGCGGTCTCGGCATCCAGCCCCACGAAGGCGACGTTGACGTAGTCACCCTCCGAGACCCTGTCGCCGTCACCCTCGACGAGCACCGACGTCTCCATCTCTTCGATCTCCAGCGGGGCGGAGAAGCTGACGGTGGGCGGTTCGCCCACGGGCCCCTCGGCCTTGACGGCATCCGACGCCGCACCGGCGTCGAGCTGCGCGTCGCAGAGGGCGGACGAATCCGCGGCCTCGGTCTCGGACTCGGCGGGATCCGCGGAACCCGTGCATCCCGCGAGGAGGACCACCGAAACGGCGGCGACGGACAGGGCGGCGAGCGGGCGGAAGCGCACGGGGATCCTCACGGAGAGAGAAAGGGGGACCCGGCCATCCTCCCGCACTCTCCTTTGCCGTGGCTGGGAACCTCCCGGACGGCATGCCCGAGCGCGCATGCGAACGGGAGTACCCTCGACGGGTGACCGCCCAGCCCCCTGCATCCCCCGAGCAGACGAGCGACGCCACGGAGGTGCCCGGAGTCGGGCTCACCTACGTCGTCGGGCGCTGGATCATCGCCCCGCTGGCGCGCCTGTTCTACCGGCCGCGCATCGAGGGGCGCAAGAACGTGCCGCGCAAGGGCCCGGTGATCCTTGCGAGCAACCACCTGTCGTTCATCGATTCGTTCGTGATCCCGATGGCGTCGCCGCGCGCCGTCCGCTTCCTCGCCAAGGCGAGCTACTTCGAGGGCAAGGGGCTCAAGGGGTGGTTCGCCCGTGAGTTCTTCTACGCGGTCGGCGCCTTCCCGGTGCAGCGGGGGGCTGGCCAGGCGGCGCTCGACGCGCTCGATCAGCAGAAGCGCATGCTCGAGGCGGGATGGGCGACCGCCCTATACCCCGAGGGCACCCGCTCGCTGGACGGGCGCCTGTACAAGGGACGCACCGGTGTGGCGTTCCTGGCCCTGCAGACCGGAGCGCCCGTCGTTCCCGTGGGTCTCGTCGGCACGAACGAGGCGATGCCGGTGGGCGCGAAGTTCCCGCGGTTGCGCCCGCGCGTGACCGTGCGCTTCGGGGAGCCGATCGATCTGTCGCACCACGGCGCGGCATCCTCGGGGCGCGCCCGGCGCCTGGCGACGGATGAGATCATGGCGGCCATCCACGCCCTGTCGGGTCAGGAGCTCGCGAACGCGTACAACGAGGCGCCCGCGCAGAACGCGGTGGAGCGCATCAAGCAGGTTCTGCCGCACGAGCGTCGCTGACCCGCCCGCTCCCGAGTGAGTATTCACGTCACCGAGTGAGTATTCACGTCACCGAGTGAGTATTCACGTGGCCGAGTGAGTACTGGAGGCGAATACTCACTCGCGGCGACGAATACTCACTCGACGCGTCGAATACTCACTCGGCGGCGACAACCGGCTCGTGGCGGACGGGAAAGTTCACCGAGTTCGCGATGAAGCACCACTCGTGGGCCTGGGCGTGCGCGGCGAGCGCGGCCTCGACCATCGACGGGTCGGCGACGGTGACCTGCGGACGCAGCACGACCTCGCGGAACGCTCCCCCACCGTGGCCGTCCTGCACGAGCACGCCCCGCGCCTCGTCGCGGTACGCGGTGACGACGACCCCGGCCTGCACGCACGCGTGCAGATACGACAGCAGATGGCATTCCGACAGCGCCGCCAGCAGCAGGTCCTCGGGGTTCCACTTCGCCGGGTCGCCGCGGAACGGGCGGTCGGCGGAGGCGGCCAGCGTCGGCTTGCCGTCGACCTCGATCGTGACCGTGCGGTCATAGTCCCGATACCCGCTCGTGCCGGTCCCCCGGTCGCCGGTCCACTCCGTGCGCACGACGTACCTGTGCTCGCCCAACATGCCGCCAGTCTGCCACGCGGGTTCCCAGCGCCTCCCCGGTAGGCTTGCTGCGTGCCGCAGACGTTCTCCGCCCAGGATGCCGTGGAGCTCGCCGTCGTCGAACGCAGCGGCTTCGTCGAGTCCCGCCACACCGGGAGCGCCGTCGTGCTCTCCCCCGACGGATCGGTGCGCACCGCCCTCGGCGATGCCGACGCCCCCGTGCTCCCCCGCTCCACCCTCAAGCCGCTGCAGGCGCTCGGCTGCCTCACCGCCGGCGCCGACCTCGACGGCGAACGCCTGGGCCTGGCCACCGCCAGCCACTCCGGCACCGACCGCCACGTCGACGTCGTGCGCAGCATCCTGCACCTCGCGGGCAAGAGCGAGGACGACCTGGGCTGCCCGCCGGCGTGGCCCGGTGACACGGCGACGCGCGACGAGATCGTCCGCGAGCTCGGCGCGCCCTCCCGCATCCGCATGAACTGCTCCGGCAAGCACGCGGCCATGCTGCTGGCCTGCACGGTCAACGGCTGGGATGCCGCGACCTATCTCGACCTCAACCACCCGCTGCAGATGCACATCCGCGAGGTGGCCGAGCGCCTGACCGGCACCAAGCTCTCCATCGCAGCCGTCGACGGCTGCGGGGCCCCGGTCTACGGCATGGGCCTGACGGCACTCGCCCGCGGCATCCAGCGCATCGCCACGTCTTCCGAGCGCTCCCCGTTTGCGCTCCACCGCCACGCGGCGGCGCTCGTGCGCGCCGTGAAGGACAACCCGTGGACGATCGACGGCCCCGGGCGGCCCGACACCGTCGTCATCGAGAAGCTCGGCGTCTTCGCCAAGACCGGCGCGGAGGGGGTGCTCGTCATGGCGGCGCCCGACGGCACCACGGTGGCGCTGAAGGTGCTCGACGGCAGCGCCCGTGCAGCCACGGTCGTCGCCCTCACGCTCCTCGTGCGGGCGGGCGCCCTGCCGGCAGCGCACGTCGCCCAGGTGCTGGGATCTCTTCCGCTGACCATCCAGGGCGGCGGCAAAGACGTCGGAGCGATCCGCCCGACAGTGTGACGGTGTCCCCACGAGGGACGCGGAGAAGGAGCGATCGATGAGGATCTGCGTACCGACCGAAGTGAAGAACAACGAGTACCGCGTCGCCCTGACGCCGGCCGGGGTGCACGACCTCGCCTCGTCCGGGCACGAGGTGTTCGTGCAGCGCGGCGCCGGCGCGGGATCGTCGATGACCGACGCCGAGTACGAAGCCGCCGGCGCGACGCTGCTGGAGGACCCCGCCGAGGTGTGGGCGCGCGCAGAGCTGCTGCTGAAGGTGAAGGAGCCGGTCCCCAGCGAGTACGGCTACTTCCGCGACGACCTCGTGGTGTTCACTTACCTGCACCTCGCCGCCGACCGGCCGCTGACCGAGCGCCTCGTCGCCGACCGGGTGACCGCGATCGCGTACGAGACCGTGCAGCTGCCAGGCGGCGGGCTGCCGCTCCTCGCGCCCATGAGCGAGGTGGCGGGGCGCCTCGCGCCGATGGTCGGCTCCTCGACCCTGATGCGCTCGGCCGGCGGCCTGGGTCTTCTCATGTCCGGCGTGCCGGGAACCCGCCCCGCGCGGGTAACGATCATCGGCGGCGGGGTAGCCGGAGCGAACGCGGCGCTCCTCGGGGCGGGGATGGGCGCCGACGTCACCATCTTCGACACGAACGTGCAGCGCCTGCGGTTCCTCGACGACCACTTCCAGGGGCGGGTCAAGACCGCCGCGTCGAACCCCCTCGACCTGGATGCCGCGGTCGTGGCATCCGACCTGGTGATCGGCTCCGTGCTCATCCCCGGCGCCAAGGCGCCGAAGCTCGTCACGAACGCGATGGTGGCGCGGATGCGGCCGGGCTCGGTGCTCGTGGACATCGCCGTCGACCAGGGCGGATGCTTCGAGGACAGCCGCCCCACGACCCACGCCGACCCCACATTCACGGTGCACGGCAGCGTCTTCTACTGCGTCGCGAACATGCCGGGCGCCGTTCCGAACACGTCGACGTCGGCCCTCACCAACGCCACGCTCCCCTACATCCGCCGCATCGTCGCGCACGGCTGGCGTGAGGCGCTGCGCACCGATCCGGCGCTGGCCGCGGGTCTGAACACCCACGCCGGCGAGGTCGTGAACGCGGGCGTCGCGACGGCGCACGGGATGCCGCTGGCTTCCCTGTCCGACGCCCTGGCATAGGCGAGCGCCGCCGCTCACGCCAGCCGCACCCGCCGGGCGGCGCTCTCGGCGTCCCACACCCACGCTCGCGCACGGCCGGGCGCGGCGTACGGGGGCAGCACCCGCGACGCGGTCACCGCCCGCACCTCCCCGGCGCAGGCGGCGTCCACGACGAGCGTCCCCGTCGCCCGCACCACCTGCAGCGCGCGCCATTCGCGCAGCCACGTCTCGGGCTCACCCCACAGCACCAGCGGCCGCCCGCGCGCCGCGGTCGGGGCCTGCTCCCCCAGCGCGACCACGTCGACGCCGGCCGCGGCCCACCGTTCCCGCACCGCCCGCGCGCCGGACGACGACGGGGCGACGAAGCCGGTGAGCCCTTCCGGCCGGTACAGCGCCACGTCGGCGTCCCTGGGCCGCAGCGCCGTGTCGACGAGCGCGAACTGCACCGTGACGTCGTCCAGCGTGCCGCGACCCGCGGGCATATCCCGGCGATGGGCAGCCGCCTCGCCGCCCGCCGCGACATGGTCCGCCCGGGTGGGGAGGGCCAGGATCGCCCGGCGCGGCAGCAGGGCCGCCACCCGGGCGGCGATCCCCGTGAGCCGGTGGGTCGTGACCACCAGGCGGATGCCACGCCGGGCCCCGTCGCGGGCGAGCGTCTCCACCTGCTCCGACAGGTGGGCCTGGTGATCCGGGCCGAACGGCACCGGCAGAGCGTCGAGGTCGTCGAGCAGAACCAGCGTGCCCGGCGGCAGCTCGTCGAAACGGGCGACAGCATCCCACGCGCCCTCGGGATCGCGCGGCACCACCAGGGTGCGCGCGGGGTCGTGCTGCGCTGCAGCCAGCCGCAGCAGGCCGGTCTTGCCCGACCCGGGACCCCCGATGACGAACAGTCCCCGGTCCTCCGGTGCGAGCACCACCGGTCGCTGCCGCTGCCGGTGCGGTTCGTCCGCCAGCCCCAGCACGATCACGCCGGGCCGTGGCTCCGCCGCCAGCGACGCGAGCGGCACCTGTGACGGCAGCTCCGGCAGCCACGGTCGCCGGGGCGGCGGTCCGGCGTCGGCCGCGACCAGCGCGGTGAGCGTCGCATCACCGCACACCGCGACCTGGGTGCTGCGGGCCACCCGATCGGCGGCGCGACGCACGAGGGCGAGTCCCCGCGCCGCAGGGTCCCCCGGCAGCGTGGCCGCGTCGTCCGTCCCGATCACCAGCCGCGAGTCCCCGGGGTCGGTCACCCGCAGGCTGATCCGCAGCGGACAGTTGGCCAGCAGGGCATCACGGAAGACCCCGCCGGCGCGCTGGCCGGCGAGGATCAGGTGCATGCCCAGTGCCCGCCCGCGCGCGGCGATGTCGGCGAACAGCTCGTGCAGCTCCGGCTGCGTGCCCACCAGCGCCGCGTACTCGTCCACGACGATCACCAGCCGCGGCAGGCGGTCGCCGGCCTCACCGACGTCGCGGGCACCGACGGCGGCGAGCGCCTGCTCGCGGTGGCGCAGCTCCGCACGCAGGCTCTGGATCGCGCGGAGGGCGGCCGCCTCGTCGAGGTCGGTCAGCACTCCGGTCACGTGAGGCAGCCCTGCGAGGCGGTCGAAGGCCCGCCCTCCCTTGAAGTCCGCCAGGAGGAACGCCACCTGCGCGGTGGTGTGGGTGGCGCAGAGCGAGGCGATCCAGGTCGTCAGCAGCTCGCTCTTGCCGGCGCCCGTCACCCCCGTGACGATCGCGTGCGGGCCGTCGACGACGAGGTCGACGACCACCATCTCACCACCGTCGCGGCCGATGACCGCCGGCAGCGTGCCGGGCGCGGGGGCCGGGGCGGACGGCAGCAGGCCGGCGAGGTCGCCCGCCTGCACCGACAGTGCCCCGGTGACGTCATGGGCGCGGGCGGCCAGCGCGGCCGCGATCTGCGCCGCCTGCTCCCGGCCGAGGGCCTCGACCGCCACGGCACGGGTCATGCCGGCGTGATCGAGGCGCGCAGTGGTGAAGCCGGTCAGCGTCAGCACCGCGGCGCAGCGCGGCGGCGGGGGCAAGCCGGGGCCCACCACCGCGATCGGCGCGTCCACTCCCCGCTCGACGCGGTCACCGGGCGGGCAGAGCTGCACTGCGGTGCCGGCGACGGCCCGGCGGTGCGGCATGCCGGCGGTCCATCCGCCGTCGACCGCCGCAGATCCGACCAGTCTCACGTCGCCGGGCGCGGAGGCCAGGCACAGCTGCGCGACGAGAGCCCGCGCGACGGCCGCGGCCGCCACCGGCGGGCCCACGACGGCCACCCCATCGGCGGCGGGCACGGTGAGCGGCGCCCCGGTCAGCCGTGCCGCACCCGCCCGGAGTGCGGCGTCGTCGCCGCCGGCATCCCCACCTGTCACCTGCACCCGGCTCGGCACCTCGCCCACCCCGACCCGCAGCTGCCCGGCGCGCCCCGGCACGACACGCCAGATCTCGTCCGGTCGCGCCACGAAGGCGGCGACGTCGGGATGCCGACGGTGCAGGTGATCGCGCTCCGCCGTGTGACGAGCACTGACCGCCTCAGCGATCCGCAGGCGGGCACCGCATTGCGACCGGCGTACCCGGCGACGGTCCCGACGGGCGGCCCGGAGCCCATCGAGGGCGGCGCCGCCGGCCAGCAGCGGGCCGAGCGCCGCGAACCACAGGGACATGACGGACCCCGTCACCTGCCAGAGCACCACCGACGCCGCCACCGGCAGCAGCGCCGAGGCGAACGGGAGCGCGGGGCGCGGCGGCGGCTCGGCGGCCGCGGGCAGCGCGAGCGGCTCGCCGCGAACCTCGTCGGGCCACTCCGGGCCCGGAGCAGGGGGGATCACCCCTCCAGCACACCGCATCACGCTCGACGGCGGCGGCGGGCAGCCCTCTCGCGAGGAGGTCCCGCGTCAGTCCGCGCTTGTGGAGGAGCCGGCGTCGCTCGCCGTTGCGGTATCCACGCCGTTCGCAGCGGACATGTCCGGGCGCTGCACGGGGGTCGTCTGCGCCGCCACCTGGGGGCGCTCGGCGGTGTCGTCGTCGATGCCGGCGCCGCCGGACAGGCGAGCGTTCAGCACGATGACGGAGATGTTGTCCCGCCCGCCGTTCTCGATCGCCGCCTTCAGCATCGAGTCGACTGCCTCTCCCGGGTCCGCGTGCTCGAGCAGGAAGTGCAGGATGCCGTAGTCGGTGAGTTCCTTCGTGAGACCGTCGCTGCAGATGACGAACCGGTCGCCGTCGACGATGTCGAGGCGCACGTAGTCCGGCGTGACACTCTCGGTGGGACCCACCGCGCGGGTGATCACGTTGCCGTACGGGTGGTTCTCGGCCTCTTCCGGGCTGAGGCGCCCCGACGCGATGAGCTCCTGCACCACGGAGTGGTCCGTCGTGATCTGCATCAGGCTGTCGTCGCGCATCAGGTACACGCGCGAATCGCCGATGTTGAGCGTCACCCAGGTCGGCTCGTCAAGCGCGGCGTCGAGATACACCCCCGTCACGGTCGTGCCGGTGCCGTCATCCGTCGTGCCGGCGTGGCGGCCGATGTCCTCGACGGCGCGGGCGAGGGCCTTCTCGATGGCTTTGGGGCTGACCGCATCCTTGCCGGCCACGGCCTTGAGCCGCTCGACGGTGCTGGCGCTGGCGATCTCTCCGCCGATGTGACCGCCCATGCCGTCCGCGACGATGAACAGGGGGTACTCGGCCAGAACAGCGTCCTGGTTGACCTCGCGGCGGCGGCCCACATCGGTGGCTGCGGCCCACGAAAGGGACAGCTCTCCGTCGGGCAACGTGACGACGCGTGTCTGGGTGGTGGCCTCGGGCACGCTCTCGCCCTTCCCTGTCGACGTGATGCGCTCCGCTGCGGAACGCGTTTTCACATCCTAGTGGACGGTTGCGGCATCGCTTTCGGTCGACCCGGGATCGACCGCCGCCTGGAACTGCGCGTTGTACAGCCGCCAGTACGCCCCTTTCGCCGCCAGCAGGTCGTCGTGCGTGCCCTGCTCCACGATGGAGCCGTGCTCCATCACCAGGATCAGGTCGGCATCGCGGATGGTGGAGAGCCGGTGCGCGATGACGAACGAGGTGCGGTCCTGGCGCAGTCGCGACATGGCGCGCTGGATGAGCAGCTCGGTGCGGGTGTCCACCGACGAGGTGGCCTCATCGAGGATCAGCAGCCGCGGGTCGGAGAGGAACGCCCGCGCGATCGTCACCAGCTGGCGCTCCCCCACACTGAGGTTCGAACCCTCATCGTCGAGCACCGTGTCGTACCCGTCGGGAAGCGCGTGCACGAAGCGGTCGACGTACGCCGCCGAGGCGGCATCGACCATCTCCTGCTCCGTGGCATCCGGACGCCCGTAGAGGATGTTCTCGCGGATCGTGCCGGAGAAAAGCCACGTGTCCTGCAGCACCATGCCGGTGCGCGAGCGCAGGTCGTCGCGGGTCATCTTCCGGATATCGAGGCCGTCCAGGGTGATGCGCCCGGCGTCGATGTCGTAGAACCGCATGATGAGGTTCACGAGCGTCGTCTTGCCTGCCCCGGTGGGACCGACGATGGCGACCGTGCTGCCCGGGCGTGCGGTGAGATCGAGCCCATCGATGAGCGGCTTGTCCGGCGAGTACCGGAAGGAGACCTCCTCGAAGTCCAGGTCGCTGGCATCCTCGTGCACGGTGAGGGCCGGGTCGGGGTCGGGTGTCTGCTCCTCCTCGTCGAGCAGTTCGAACACCCGCTCGGCACTGGCGACGCCGGACTGCAGCAGGTTCGCCATCGAGCCCAGCTGGCTCAGCGGCTGGGTGAACTGCCGCGAGTACTGGATGAACGCCTGCACGTCGCCGATCGACATGCGTCCACCTGCGACCTGCAGCCCGCCGACGACGGCGATGGCGACGTAGACGAGGTTCCCGATGAACATCATCGCGGGCATGATGACGCCGGAGAGGAACTGGGCGCCGAACGTCGCCCGGTACACCTCGTCGTTCTCGCGGCGGAAGTCCGCCTCGACCTCGCGCTGGTGCCCGAAGACCTTGACGATCGCGTGACCCGAGAAGGTCTCCTCGACGCGGGCGTTGAGCACGCCGGTCGCCTTCCACTGGGCGACGAAGAGCTTCTGCGACCGGCGCGCGATGAGGAGCGTCACGACGACGGTCAGCGGGATCGTCACCAGCGCGATGACGGCCAGCAGCGGCGAGATGACGAACATCATGACGAGCACGCCGATGACCGTCAGCAGCGATACGACCACCTGGGACAGCGTCTGCTGGAGGGTCTGGCCGATGTTGTCGACGTCATTGGTGACGCGGCTCAGCAGCTCGCCGCGCTGTACGCGGTCGAAGTACGACAGCGGCAGGCGGTGCACCTTCTCCTCCACCTGCATCCGCAGCCGGTGCATCGAGCGCTGCACCACCCCGTTGAGGATGCGGGCCTGCAGCCAGCCGAAGACGCCCGCCAGCAGATAGATGGCGAGCACCGCCATGAGGATCCACCGCAGCCGCTCGAAGTCGATGCCGGCGCCGGGGACGAAGTCCATGGCCGAGAGCATGTCGGCCTGCTGCTGCTCGCCCTGGGCGCGGAGACCCTCGACCACCTGGTCTTTCGTGACCCCGGAGGGCGCCTGCAGGGAGATGAACCCGGCGAACACGACGTTCGTGCCCTCGCCGAGGATCTTCGGGCCCGTGACGGTCAGCCCCACGCTGAGCACGCCCAGCACCAGCACGGTGATCAGCTGCGGCATGTCCACACGCAGCATGGATGCCAGGCGCCGGGCGCTCGGCCCGAAATTCTGTGCCTTCTGCACGGGAGCGCCGACCGCGCCGTGTCCGCGCGGGCCCGGGCCGCTCATGCTGTGGCCTCCGCCGCCAGCTGAGATTCGACGATCTCCCGATACGTCTGACAGGTCCTGCGCAGCTCGTCATGGCGCCCCATGCCGACGATGCGGCCGTGCTCGAGCACGATGATCTGGTCCGCTCCCTGGATCGTCGACACCCGCTGAGCGACGACGAGCCGCGTCGTCCCGGGCAGCCGGGTGTCCAGCGCTCGGCGCAGGGCCGCGTCGGTCTGCAGGTCCAGAGCGGAGAACGAATCGTCGAAGATCTGGATGCCGGGGTTCTTCACCAGCGCCCGCGCGATCGCCAGCCGCTGGCGCTGACCGCCCGACACGTTCGTGCCGCCCTGCGCGATCGGCGCCTCGAGCTGCCCGGGCATGGCCTCGACGAAGTCGCGGGCCTGCGCGGTGTCCAGTGCTTCCCAGAGCTCGAGATCGCTGGCCTCGCCGTTGCCGTAGCGGAGGTTCGACGCGACCGTGCCCGAGAAGAGGAATGCCCGCTGCGGCACCAGGCCGATGCGCCGCCACAGGTCGTCGGGGTCGATGTCGCGCACGTCCACGCCGTCGACCCGAACGGTGCCGGCGGTGACGTCGAACAGGCGCGGGACGAGCCCCACGAGCGTGGTCTTGCCGGATCCCGTGGAGCCGATGACGGCGGTCGTCGTCCCCGGCGCAACCGTGAAGGTCACGTCGTGCAGCACCGGCTCCTCGGCCCCCGGGTAGGCGAAGCCGACGTGGTCGAACTCGATCCGCCCCTCGGGCCCCAGCGGCACCACGGGCGCTGCGGGCGCAGCCACCGACGGCCCGGTCTCGAGCACCTCGCCGATGCGCGTGGCGCAGACCGCCGCCCGCGGGATCATCACGAACATGAAGGTCGCCATCATGACGCCCATCAGGATCTGCATCATGTAGTTGAGGAACGCGAACAGGGTGCCGATCTCGACACCGGCCTCCTGCACCTCCCACGCACCGAACCAGATCACCGCGACGCTCGAGAGGTTCATCACGAGCATGACGGCGGGGAACATCAGCGCCATGAGGTTTCCGGCCCGCAGCGCCGTCGCCATGACGTCTTCACTGGCACCGGAGAAGCGCGCGCGCTCCTCGCGCTCGCGCACGAAGGCCCGGATGACACGGATGCCGGTGAGCTGCTCGCGCAGGATCTGGTTCACGCGATCGATGCGCCGCTGCATGAGCGTGAACGCGGGCACCATCCGCACGACGATCAGCCCGACGATGATGAGGAGCGCCGGCACCGAGACGGCCATGAGCCACGACAGCCCGGCATCCTGCCGGACGGCCATGATGATGCCGCCGATGGCGAGCATGGGAGCCGAGATCATGAGGGTCGCCGAGACCTGCACCAGCATCTGCACCTGCTGCACGTCGTTGGTGTTGCGGGTGATGAGCGAGGGCGCGCCGAACTGGCCGACCTCGCGCTGCGAGAACGCGACCACCCGGTGGAAGAGGTCGGCACGCAGATCGCGTCCGACGGAGGTCGCCAGGCGCGAGCCGAACCAGACGGCGATGATGGCGCAGACGATCTGCACGGCGCTGACGATCAGCATGACGCCGCCCGTGGACCAGATCACCTCGATGTCGCCGGTGACCACGCCCTCGTCGATGATGTCCGCGTTGAGGGTCGGCAACAGCAGGGATGCCACCGACTGCGCGAGCTGGAACACCACGACCGCCACGACGAGCGGCCACATGGGTCGCGTGTACCGGGCCAGAAGCTTGCCGAGCACGGTCCCCCCTCCAGCGCCGGGCGTGGCGCACCGACCTCGACGCTACGCCTGCACCCCGCCCCGGTGCCAGACGCGGCCGTGCGCCCTGGGCGAACCGGGCTCAGACGCGCGCGGCCGGGTCCTCCACCAGCGGGAACAGCGCGTCGATGGCCTCGAGGTCCTCGGCGAGCGGCACCCATGCTGAAGCTGCGGCGTTGGCCCGCACCTGCTCGGGGCGGGTTGCCCCGGCGATGACGCTGGACAGGCCTGGACGCGACAGCAGCCAGCCGTAGGTCGCCTCGAGCATGGTGATCCCGCGCTCGTCGCAGAAGGCGCGATAGGCGTCCAGCGCATCCCACGGCGCGTCTTCGTAGACGTGGCGGCGCTGGCGCATGATGCGACTGTCGGCGGGGGCCTCGTCGCGGCGGAACTTGCCCGTGAGCAGGCCGTTGTGCAACGGGAAGTAGGGCAGGAACCCCAGCCCGAAGCGCTCCGCCGCCGGGATCACCTCGCGCTCGGCGGCCCGGGCCAGCAGGCTGTAGTGGTTCTGCGCGGAGACGAACGGCACGTCGTGTCGGGCGCCGGCCACGAGAGCGGCCTCGGCGATCTGCCATCCGGCGAGGTTCGAATGGCCGATGTAGCGGACCTTGCCCTCGCGCACGAGGTCGCCCAGGGCGTCGAGCGTCTCTTCGATCGGCGTTCCGGGGTCGGGGGTGTGCAGCTGGTACAGGTCGATCCAGTCGGTGCGCAGGCGCCGGAGCGACCCCTCGACCGCCCGGCGGATGTAGGCGCGCGATCCCTTGGCCTCGGTGGGGAGCCCCGGCATCGCCGCGCCGGAGTGCCCGAACTTGGTCGCCAGCACCACCTGCTCGCGCCGCGAGCCCAGTGCCTGCCCCATCAGCGTCTCGGACAGGCCCGGCTCCCTGCCGTACATGTCTGCTGTGTCGAAGAAGGTGACCCCCGCGTCGATGGCGGCATCGATCACCGCGCGGGTGCCTTCGAGGGTCTCGGTGGCGGTGCCGGCGCGACCGAAGTTGTTGCAGCCGAGGCCGGCAGCGGAGACGACCAGGCCGGACGAGCCGACGCGGCGCAGCGCCGGCGCCGTCACGGCTGCCGGGGCGGCTCGGGCGCCGCGGGCGGCTCGGTGTCGGGCGGAGCCGTCGGCGGCTGCGGCGGCTCGTACGGCGGCGGCTGAGTCGCCGCGGGCGGCTGGTAGCCGGCGGGCGGCGACGGCGGCTGGTAGCCCGCGGGCGGCACCGGCGGCTGGTAGCCGGCGGGCTGATAGCCGGCGGCGGTGGGGGGCGGCGGATAGGCGGCGTAGCCGGGAGCGACATACTGCGGCGCCGGAGCCTGCACCGGGATGCCCGTCCACCGGGTCGTGTCGCGCAGGAACGAGTTCGCCCAGGGAGCCGGCGGCAGGGCGAGGTTCCACCGTGACCGGTCGAACGCGAGGATGCCGAGCCACACGACCGAGAGGAAGATGTACAGCACCACCCAGACGGGCTCCTTCTGCAGCTTCACGCCGACCCGGTAGGCGGCGAGCACCGTGTAGACGCTGGCGGCGAGGAAGAAGAGAGACCCGACGCCCACCGGCGCGAGGATGATCCCCGCACCCCACGCGATGAGCAGCCACCAGGGGTTCAGATCGCCGAGCTTCGCGAAGACCATCGTGTTGTAGATGGGAACCCACGCGCGCCAGCGGCCCTGCACGCCCGCCTTGTCGAACAGCTTCATCATGAACAGCGATGTCAGCACGTAGGCGCCGGCGGCGACGAGCAGGCCGATGCCGATGCCGATCAGCGCGAGCACCGCGACGGCGGCGCTGTCGGTGTCGTAGGGACTCATGGTGTCGACCTCCGCAGTCGGACGATGGTGGTGGGCGCAGCTCGTACGGAGCTCACGCCCCGCAGTCACATGCTAGCGACAAGCTCCATCTCACCGGGCGCTCCGGGGCGCAGCTGCAGACCCGCGCTGTCGGCCCACTCCCGCAGCGCCCCCGCGGACGGGATGACGGGACGATCGGTGGCGAGCAGCCGCACCAGCTCACCCTTGGCACGCTTGTTGAAGTGGTTGAGCGCCCGCACCGTACCGTCGGGCCCTGCGGAGACCACCCGCACGTAGGCGCTGTCGACGCCGGGTGGCAGGGGTCCGAGCGCGACGTACGCCTCGGAGCGCAGATCCAGCACGAAGGCCGGGGCTTCCGCGGCGATCGCCGTGGCCACGGGCTCCGCCCAGATCCGCCGCAGCGGCGCAAGCCCCGGCAGCCGCGCACCGGCGGCCAGACGGTAGGCCGGGATCGCATCGAGAGCGGACACCGGTCCGAACGGCGCCGAGTGGATCATCACGTGGGCGCCGAGCCAGCCTCGGGCGGCGGCGTCGAGCGATGCCGCGTCGAGCGCGTCGAAGAGCACCCCGGTGTAGCGGTCGACCGCCGGCATCGTCGGAGCCGTCCGCAGCGCCGCGTTCACGGCGACCTCGCCGCGCTGACGCTCGCTGAGCTTCAGCGCTTTCATGGCGGCCTGCTCGTCGGCTGACAGCGCCACGAGCGCGTCGATCACGGCGGTGCGCTGCGGCCCGAGCTGCGGCAGCGCGAGCGTGGCGGCATCCAGCGGCGGCCCCTCACCGCCGGAGCGCTTCGTCTCGGAGGGTGGCAGCAGGATCAGCATCTCGCCCCCGAAGCATCCCCGAGACGCACGAATGCACCGAAGAGCAGGCTCATTCGGTGCATTCGTGCGTTGTCAGCGGGTCAGGAGACCAGCGCGGCGTGTCCCGCCACGATGGACAGCTCGTCGGCCGCCATCGACAGGAAGCCGTCGCGCGCGTCGACAACGACCTTGCGGCCGTCGTCGGTCGTGATCCGCACCTGACCTTCGGCGAGGATCGCGAGCACGGGCTCGTGACCGCTCATGAAGCCGATCTCACCCTCGACGGTCTTGGCCACGACGAGGCTCGCCTCACCGGACCAGACCTCCGACTCCGCGGAGACGAGGCTGACGGAGATCGCCATGTCAGCCGTTCTCCTTCTGGATCTTCGCCCACTTCTCTTCGACGTCGGCGATGCCGCCGACGTTGAAGAAGGCCTGCTCGGCCACGTGGTCGAAGTCACCCTTGACGATGGCGTCGAACGACTCGATGGTCTCCTTGATCGGGACCGTGGAGCCCTCGACGCCGGTGAACTTCTTCGCCATGTAGGTGTTCTGCGAGAGGAACTGCTGGATGCGACGTGCACGCGACACGACGACCTTGTCCTCTTCGGAGAGCTCGTCGACACCGAGGATGGCGATGATCTCCTGCAGTTCCTTGTTCTTCTGGAGGATCTGCTTGACGGCGGTGGCGACGCGGTAGTGGTCCTCGCCGATGTAGCGGGGGTCGAGGATGCGGCTGGTCGAGGTCAGCGGGTCGACGGCCGGGTACAGACCCTTCGACGCGATCTCGCGGGACAGCTCGGTGGTGGCATCCAGGTGCGCGAACGTGGTGGCCGGCGCCGGGTCGGTGTAGTCGTCGGCGGGCACGTAGATCGCCTGCAGCGACGTGATCGAGTGACCACGCGTCGAGGTGATGCGCTCCTGGAGCACACCCATCTCGTCGGCGAGGTTGGGCTGGTAGCCCACGGCCGAGGGCATGCGGCCCAGCAGCGTCGAGACCTCGGAGCCGGCCTGCGTGAAGCGGAAGATGTTGTCGATGAACAACAGCACGTCCTGCTTCTGCACGTCGCGGAAGTACTCCGCCATCGTCAGGGCCGAGAGGGCGACGCGCAGACGCGTCCCCGGCGGCTCGTCCATCTGGCCGAAGACGAGGGCGGTCTTCTCGAAGACGCCCGCCTCCTCCATCTCGTGGATGAGGTCGTTGCCCTCACGGGTGCGCTCGCCGACACCGGCGAACACCGACACGCCACCGTGGTCCTGCGCGACGCGCTGGATCATCTCCTGGATGAGCACGGTCTTGCCGACGCCGGCCCCGCCGAACAGGCCGATCTTGCCGCCCAGCACGTACGGGGTCAGCAGGTCGATGACCTTGATGCCGGTCTCGAACATCTGGGTCTTCGACTCGAGCTGGTCGAAGTTCGGCGCCTGGCGGTGGATGCCCCAGCGCTCGGTGATCTCGATCTGCTCGCCGGGTGCTGCGTTGAGCACGTCACCGGTCACGTTGAAGACCTTGCCCTTGGTGACGTCGCCGACGGGCACGGTGATGGGTCCCCCGGTGTTGCGCACCTCCTGGCCGCGGACGATGCCGTCGGTGGGCTTGAGGGCGATGGCGCGGACCAGGTCGTCGCCGAGGTGTTGAGCGACCTCGAGCGTGATCTCGGTGGACGTGTCGCCGATCGTGATCGTCGTCTTCAGCGCGTTGTAGATCTCGGGGATCGAATCGTGCGGGAACTCGATGTCGACGACGGGGCCGGTGACGCGCGCGACGCGGCCTGTGACCGTGGTCGCCTCGGGTGCGGTGAGAGTCATTGTCTTCTCTTTCGGTGGGTTCTACTTGCCCGACGCCAGAGCGTCGGCGCCGCCGACGATCTCGGCGATCTGCTGAGTGATCTCCGCCTGACGCGCGTTGTTGCGCAGGCGGGTGTAGTCGGTGATGAGCTTGTCGGCATTGTCGCTGGCGGACTTCATCGCCTTCTGCGTGGCGGCGTGCTTGGCCGCCGACGACTGCAGGAGGGCGTTGAAGACGCGGCTCTGGACGTACACCGGCAGGAGTGCGTCCAGGACGACCTCCGGGCTCGGTTCGAATTCGTACAGGGGGTACACCTGGCCGGAGGCCGACTCGTCGGTGGATGCCTCGACGACCTCGAGCGGCAGCAGACGCACGCGCTCGGGGCTCTGGGTCATCATGCTGACGAACCGGTTGTAGACCAGGTGGATCTCGTCGACGCCGCCCTCTTCGCCGCCGCGGTCGTAGGCGTCCAGCAGGGCGCCCGCGATCAGTTCGGCGGTGTTGAAGTGCGGAGTGTCGGTGTCGCCGACCCACTCCCCCGCGGCCTGCATGCGGCGGAACTGGAAGTAGCCCACCGCCTTGCGCCCGACGAGGTAGTACGAGACTTCCTTGCCCTCGGACCGCAGGAGCTCGGCGAGCTCCAGCGCCTCACGCAGGATCTGGGAGTTGAAGGCGCCCGCCAGTCCCCGGTCGGAGGCGAAGATGACGATCGCCGAACGGCGGATCACCTCGCGCTCCGTCGTGAGGGGGTGCTGGACGTTGGAGTACGTCGCGACCGCGGAGACGGCTCGCGTGACGGCTCGCGCGAAGGGCGACGACGCGCGCACGCGCGCCATCGCCTTCTGGATGCGCGAAGCCGCGATGAGCTCCATCGCCTTCGTGATCTTCTTGGTCGTCTGAGCAGAACTGATCTTCTGCTTGTAGACCCGCAGTTGTGCGCCCATTGGCTTCCCCTACTGAGTCGTCAGCCCCGGCGGCCCTTGACGATCTTCTCCTGGTTCACGTCATCGGCGGCTGCTGCCGCGAACTCCTCGTGACCCGGGTTGTTGATCGCCATGCCCTTGCCGGACTGGAACTCGAGCACGAACTCGTCGACCAGCTTCTCGAGCTGGGCAGCGGTGTCGTCATCGAGGACATTGGTTTCACGCAGCGTGTCGAGGATCGACGTGTTGCGCTTGAGGTAATCGAGCAGCTCGCGCTCGAAGCGCAGCACGTCCTCCACCGCGATGGTGTCGAGCTTGCCGTTGGTGCCGGCCCAGATCGAGACGACCTGCTCCTCCACCGGGTACGGCGAGTACTGCGGCTGCTTGAGCAGCTCGGTGAGCCGCGCACCGCGGGCCAGCTGGCGCCGCGAGGCGGCGTCGAGGTCCGAGGCGAACATGGCGAACGCCTCGAGCGAGCGGTACTGGGCGAGCTCGAGCTTCAGCGTTCCGGAGACCTTCTTGATCGACTTCACCTGGGCGTCGCCACCGACGCGCGACACCGAGATGCCGACGTCGACCGCGGGACGCTGGTTGGCGTTGAAGAGGTCGGACTGCAAGAAGATCTGGCCGTCGGTGATCGAGATCACGTTGGTCGGGATGTACGCCGACACGTCGTTGGCCTTGGTCTCGATGATGGGAAGACCCGTCATCGAGCCGGCGCCCAGCTCGTCGGAGAGCTTCGCGCAACGCTCGAGCAGACGCGAGTGCAGGTAGAAGACGTCACCCGGGTAGGCCTCGCGGCCCGGCGGGCGGCGCAGCAGCAGCGACACGGCGCGGTAGGCCTCAGCCTGCTTCGACAGGTCGTCGAAGATGATCAGCACGTGCTTGCCGCCGTACATCCAGTGCTGGCCGATGGCCGAGCCGGTGTAGGGGGCGAGGTACTTGAAGCCGGCGGGGTCGGACGCCGGAGCGGCCACGATCGTGGTGTACTCCATGGCGCCGGCATCCTCGAGCGCGCCCTTGACGCCGGCGATCGTGGAGCCCTTCTGGCCGATGGCGACGTAGATGCAGCGCACCTGCTTGTTGACGTCGCCGGACTCCCAGTTGGCCTTCTGGTTGATGATCGTGTCGATCGCGATGGCCGTCTTGCCGGTCTGTCGGTCGCCGATGATGAGCTGACGCTGGCCGCGGCCGACCGGGATCATGGCGTCGATCGCCTTGATGCCCGTCTGCATCGGCTCGTGCACGCTCTTACGCGACATGACGCCGGGCGCCTGCAGCTCGAGCGCGCGACGGCCGTCGGCTGCCACAGGGCCCAGGCCGTCGATCGGGTTGCCGAGCGGGTCGACGACGCGACCGAGGTAGCCGTCGCCGACGGGGACCGAGAGGACCTCGCCGGTGCGGGTGACCTGCTGGCCCGCCTCGACGCCGGAGAAGTCGCCGAGGACGACGACACCGATCGCGTGCTCGTCGAGGTTCAGCGCCAGGCCGGCGGTGCCGTCCGCGAAGCGGACCAGCTCGTTCGCCATCACGCCGGGGAGTCCCTCGACGTGGGCGATGCCGTCTGCGGCGTCGATGACGGTGCCGACCTCGGTCGCGGCGGCCCCGGAGGGCTCGTACGCGGCGACGAAGTCCTTCAGCGCGTCACGGATGACGTCGGGGCTGATGGAGAGTTCTGCCATGGTCTTCCTTCGTGTTCATGGGACCTCGCGGCCCCGAAATCTCCGCTCCGCTGAGCGGGAAGCTCTAACCGGCCAGCTTCTGGCGCAGGTCGTGCAGACGACTCGCCACGCTGGCGTCGATGACGTCGTCCGCGATCTCCACCCGCACGCCGCCGACGACCGAGGGGTCGACGACGATGTTGAGGGAGATCTCGGTGCCGTACCGCCGCGACAGCGCGGCGGTGAGGCGCTCGGCCTGCGGGGCGCTCAGCGGCTTGGCGGCGACGACCGTGGCCACCGACCGTCCTCGCTGCTGTGCGACCAGGCGCATCGCGCGGCTGATCAGCTGCCGAACGCGACGCTCGCGCGTCTGCTGCACCGCCGACGAGACGATGAGCGTCGTCGCGGCGCTGGTGCGGCCGCGCAGCAGACTCTCGATGAGCCTGCCCTTGGCCGACGCCTCGCCGAGGCGGCTGCCGAGAGCCAGTTCCAGCTCGGGGTTGGCGGCGATCGTGCGCACCACCTCGAACAGCTCGCCCTCGATGTCCGCTCCGGGCTCGGCGATCGCGGCGGCACGGATGCCGAGCTCCTCGATCCCGTCCACGAGGTCCGACGCAGACGACCACCGCTGCTGGGCCGCGGCCGAGAGCAGAGTCACCGTGGTGGGCCCGAACGTGCCGAACACGTGTGAGACCACCTGCGCCCGCGCACCGGGCGCAGCAGAGGAGTCAGCAAGCGCGCCGCTCAGCTGGGACGACTCGCCCAGCGTCCGCGCCGCGGCGAACAGCTCGCGAGCGACGTCGAGGTCGACCGACGACGCCGCGCCGAGCGCGGCCGTCGTCGCCGCCCGGGCCTGAGTGGTCGCGCTGCCCATTACTTCGACGCCTCAGACGACTCGAGCTCGGCCAGGAAGCGATCCACGACGGCCTGGGCCTTCGCGTCGTCCGACAGGCTCTCGCCGATCACACCGCCCGCGAGGTCGAGGGCAAGCCCGCCCACCTCGCTGCGCAGCGAGACGAGCGCCGTCTGACGCTCGGCCTCGATCTGCGCGTGAGCGGCAGCGGTCAGGCGTGCAGCCTCGGAGGAAGCGGCATCCTTCGCCTCGGCGACGATCTTCTTGCCGTCCTCACGGGCGGCCTCGCGGATCTCACCGGCTTCCTTGCGGGCCTCGGCCAGCTGCGCGGTGTACTGCTCGAGGGCGGCCTCAGCCTTGCGCTGGGCCTCGTCGGCCTTGGCGATGTTGCCCTCGATCGAAGCGGCACGCTCGTCGAGCAGCGTCTTCATCTTGGGAAGGGCGACCTTCCACATGACGAACAGGATGATGACGAAGCAGACCGCCGACCAGATGATGTCGTACCAGGCGGGGATCAGCGGGTTGGGCGTGCCACCCTCTTCCGCGGCGTACGCGACAAGAGCGTTCAGCATCCTGTCTCCTTAGGGCTGGAGGGGGCGATTAGTTCGTGAAGATGAAGTAGGTGGCGATGCCGATGAAGGCGAGCGCCTCGGTGAAGGCGATACCGATCCACATGAGCACCTGCAGGCGGCCGGCCAGCTCGGGCTGACGGGCGACACCCTCGATCGTCTTGCCGACGACGATGCCCACGCCGATGGCGGGTCCGATGGCGGCGAGGCCGTAGCCCATCGTCGCGACGTTGCCGCTGAGCTCGGCGAGAACCGTAGTTGCGTCCACGGGGGTTTTTCCTTTCGGTTATGGGCGGCTGTGAGCCGACCCGCTTAGTGCTCTTCCGCGACCGCGAGCTGGATGTAGACCGCGGTGAGGAGAGCGAAGACGTAGGCCTGGAGGACGGCCACGAGGATTTCGAAGAGGGTGAAGACGAAGCCGAAGGCGAGCGAGCCCGCGGCCAGCGCCGACCACCAGCCGCCGAGGTCGAGCAGGAAGAACTGCGTCGCGGCGAAGAAGAGGACCAGCAGCAGGTGCCCGACCATCATGTTCATGAGAAGTCGGAGGGTCAGCGTGACCGGCCGGATGATGAACGTCGAGATCAGCTCGATGGGCGTGACGATGATGTAGATCGGCCACGGCACACCGGAGGGGAAGAGCGCGTTCTTGAAGAAGTTCTTCGGGCTCTTCTTGACGCCGGCGTAGATGAACGTGACGTAGCTGACGACCGCGAGCAGCAGCGGAACGGCGACGATCGCGGTGCCGGCGATGTTCATGAACGGGATGATTCCCGTGATGTTCATGAACAGCACCATGAAGAAGATGGTGCTGAGGATCGGCAGGAACCGCTGACCGTCCTTCTTGCCGAGCAGGTCTTCGGCGATGTTGACCCGGACGAAGTCCAGGCCCATCTCGACGATGCTCTGGAAGCGGCCGGGGACGACCTTCATGCGTCGGGTGCCGAGCCAGAAGATCAGTACGATCGCGAGGGTCGCGATGAACTGGATCAGGTGGATGCGGTTGATGACGAGGTCGCCGAACTGGAAGACGGCTTCGGGGAAGAACTCGTCAATCGAGGGTCCGTGGAATCCGCCGTCTTCGGCGGTGGGGGCGATCAGTGTCGCAGCGTGAATAAACAGCGCGGGCTCCAGCTTCGGGGCGCCGGTGCAGGACCGGTGCGACGATGGTCGATGAGCGTCACTCCACAAATGCTCCGGGTGATGGAGCGGGGCGGGCGCGTCTCAACACTATCAAACTCCCAGGGCGCTCAGAGCCGCTCATCCGCGTCATCGCGCCCTTCGCCGACTTCTTCTGCGGTCGGAAGGGTCACGTCGCTCGCGTGCGGCACGCGGGAGCGCATCAGCACGACCACGTCGATGATGAGCGACGCGATGATCCCGACGACGAGCGAGATGAAGAAGACGGTGGGGTTGAGCCACGCCTGGCCGCGCAGCACGAGCAGCACGACGATGAAGACGATGAACTTGAGGATCCAGCCGCCGAGCACGATGCCGAAGAAGATCGGCACGTACAGCGCGTCGCCGTACCAGCGGTTGGCGATGAGGATGCTCCCGCCGGTGATGCCGAGGAACGCGAAGGCCAGCGCCACGCCCACGAGGGCGCTCCACAGTCCTTCCACTCCCCCGGCCGCGTAGCCGGCCACGGCGCCGACGACGGCGAGGATCGCCGTCACGGCCGCGGACCACAGCAGGGTGGTGCGGAGGACCGGAGTACTGGACACAGGGCTGGGGGTCATCGGGACTCCTGAAGGGCGGGACGGGTGCGTCGGGCGGGCGTGAGGGTGACGACGAGGCAGGCCACGCAGCCGAGGGCACCGAAGGCGACACCCGGCAGGTACTGCCCCGGCCAGTCGGCCGTGGTGCCGATGTACATCAGCAGCACGGCGAGACTGACCACCGCCGTCCAGGCGTAGAAGATCAGCACCGCATCGCGGTCGGAATGCCCCATGTCGAGCATGCGGTGGTGCAGGTGCTTGCGGTCGGGCGAGAACGGGGACTTGCCGGCGCGCATGCGGCGCAGCACCGCCATGCCGAAGTCCAGCAGCGGCAGCATCACGACGACCATCGGGAGCAGGATCGGGATGAAGGCACCGAGCAGCTGCGAGCGGCCGAACTGGTCGGGGTCGCCCAGCAGCGCGGGGTCGAGCGAGCCGGTGATCGACACCGCGGAGCACGCCATCAGCAGGCCGATCATGAGCGCACCGGCGTCGCCCATGAACATCTTCGCGGGATTCCAGTTCATCGGGAGGAACCCGATGCAGGCGCCGATGAGGACGGCTGCGATGAAGGATGCCATCGTGAAGTAGGTCGCCGAGCCCATGTCGCGCATGAGCAGGTACGCGTACGCGAAGAAGACCAGGTTGGCGATGAGGGCGACTCCGGCGACGAGACCGTCGAGGCCGTCGATGAAGTTGACGGCGTTCATGACGATGACGATGGAGAAGATCGTCAGCACGAAGCTGACGGTGCTGGAGAACCCGGTGATCCCGCCGATGGGCAGAGTGTAGATCTGCAGCTCGCCGAACCAGGCGACGATGCCGGCGGCGAGGAACTGCGCCCCGAGCTTGATGGTCCAGTCCAGGTCCCAGAGGTCGTCGGCGACGCCGACGAGCACGATGAGCGTCGTGGCGGCGAGCACGGCCCAGGGCGCCGGGTCCGACCAGAAGCTGCCGAAGCGGGGATCGGGGTGCATGGCCGAGACGGCGAAGGCCGCCACGATCGCGAGGTACATCGCGATCCCCCCGAGACGGGGGGTCGGCGTCTTGTGCACGTCGCGCTCGCGGATGGCCGGATACAGCTTGTAGCGCAGACTCAGCCGCCACACCGCCCACGACAGCACCAGCGTCAGGGCGGCGGTGAGGATGACGATGAAGACGTACTGTTTCACGCGCCGCCGCCGGCCGCCGCGGCGGAGTCCTCCGCCTGGTCGGGGTCGGCTTCGAGCAGCTCGCCGAGCACGTCCCGCAACCGGGAGCGTGACACGGCGCCGTCACGAAGGACGCGCACGAGGCCGTCGCCCTCCCCCACGAGTCCGGTCGCGTCGACGATCGTCGACGGGATGCCGGTCTCGCGCATGCCGGCATCCAGATACACCGCCACGCTGTCGCCCAGCATGTCCACGGCCTCGTCGATCGCGACGGCGGCCGCCTTGCCGGTGAGGTTGGCGCTGGAGACCGCCAGCGGACCGCACTCCTCGAGCATTTCCAGGGCGATGCGGTCGGCGGGCATGCGCACCGCGACGGTTCCGAACGTGTCGCCCAGGTCCCAGGACAGCGACGGCTGCGCCGGCAGCACGATGGTGAGCCCTCCCGGCCAGAACTCCTCGACGAGCCGCTCGACGGGCTCGGGGATCTCCGCAGCGAGAGCGCGCAGCGTCGAGACGCCGGGCACGAGCACCGGCGGGGGCGACTGACGTCCCCGCCCCTTCGCCGCAAGCAGGCGCGCCACGGCGGCCGGGCTGAAGGCGTCTGCCGCGACACCGTAGACGGTGTCGGTGGGCAGCACGATCAGCTCGCCGCGGGCTATCGCCTGACGTGCCTGGCGCAGGCCGGGGAGCAGCTGCGTGTCGTCGCGGCTGTCGAATACGGGTGACATGGCGGTGTCAGTCTACCGGGGCACCCTCGGACTCCTGTCAGCGCTCTCCCGAGTGCCGACCGCGGCTCAGGCGCGGACGGCCGTGGTGGCGCGGTCCCGCAGGGTGAGGTCCTGATGGGTGGCCGCCGCCCGCCAACCGTCGGCCGCGAGCAGCTCGCGGATGGGCGCGCCCTGCCACTCGCCGTGCTCGAGCACCAGGGTCCCACCCGGATGCAGCAGCCGACTCGCGACCCCGCTGATCACGCGCACGACGTCGAGCCCGTCCGCTCCCCCGTAGAGCGCCGCCGGCGGATCCCAGTCGCGCACCTCGGGGTCGCGCGGAATCGCGCCTTCCGGGACGTACGGCGGGTTGGACACGACCACCGACACGGTGCCGTCGAGCTCGGGGAACGCCTCGGCGAGGTCGACGAAGGCGATGCGCGCGTTCGGAGCGCCCACGGCGCGGAAGTTCTCCTTGGCCCACACGAACGCGTCGACGGAATTCTCCGCCGCGTACACGCGGGCGTGCGGCACCTCCGTCGCCAGTGCCAGGGCGATGGCGCCGCTGCCGGTACCCAGATCCACGGCGACCGGGTTCGGCCCGGCGGCGGCCGACAGGGCGTCGATCGCGATCTGGGCGACCGTCTCGGTCTCGGGACGGGGGACGAAGACGCCCGGACCGACCTTCAGCTCCAGGTGACGGAAGGGAGCCAGGCCCGTGAGATGCTGCAGCGGCTCGCGCGCGGCGCGACGATCGAGGAGGTCGGCGAAGACGGCGGCGTGCTCTGCGGACACCGTGTCGCCGCGCACCGCCGCGGCGTGCAGCTCGCCGCGCCCCACTCCCAGAACGTGCGCCAGCAGCAGCTGTGCATCGACGTCGGCGGAGGCCACCCCGGCGCGCTGCAGCAGGCCGGTGGCGTCGCGCAGCGTCTCGGCGACGCGCGCGGCGGCGGGTGCAGGGCGGGAATCGGGCATGAGCGGCATCCAGCCTGTCACAAAACCCCCCGCCCCCGGTGCGCGCCATAGGCTGGACACAGGACCTCCGCCCGTCGACGAGGCCTCCCCGACCCGCACGAAAGGCAGACCATGTCCGGAATCCACCCCGACATCACGAGCGCATTCGGCAACACGCCCCTCGTCAAGCTGAACCGGATCACCGAGGGCCTTCCCGGCACGGTGCTCGCGAAGCTCGAGTTCTACAATCCCGCCTCCAGCGTCAAGGACCGGATCGCGATCGCGATGATCGACGCGGCCGAGGAGTCCGGCGAGCTTCCCCCCGGGGGCACGATCGTCGAGGCCACGAGCGGCAACACCGGCATCGCACTGGCCATGGTCGGCGCGGCGCGTGGCTACAAGGTCGTGCTCGCGATGCCGTCGTCGATGTCGATGGAGCGACGCCTGCTGCTGAAGGCCTACGGCGCCGAGCTGGTGCTGACCGACCCGTCCGGCGGCATGAAGGGCGCCGTTGCGAAGGCGCAGGAGATCGTCGACGAGACGCCGGGCGCTGTGCTCGCGCGCCAGTTCGAGAACGCCGCCAACCCGGCGATCCACCGCAAGACGACCGCCGAGGAGATCCTGCGCGACACCGACGGCAAGGTCGACTACTTCGTCGCCGGCATCGGCACGGGCGGCACCATCACCGGCGTCGGCCAGGTGCTGCGCGAGCGCGTGCCCGAGGCGAAGGTCGTCGCCGTCGAGCCGGCCGACTCGCCGCTGCTGACCAAGGGCACCGCGGGCCCGCACAAGATCCAGGGCATCGGACCGAACTTCATTCCGGGGCTGCTGGACCAGAGCGTCATCGACGAGGTCATCGACGTCGAGTTCGCCGATGCCATCGCCACCGCGCGCGAGGTCGGCGTCAAGGACGGCATCCTCGTCGGCATCTCTTCGGGCGCCGCCCTGTGGGCCGCCCTGCAGGTCGCCGCACGCCCCGAAGCCGAGGGCAAGAACATCGTCGTGGTGATCCCCTCGTACGGCGAGCGGTACCTCTCCACCGCGCTGTACGAGGATCTGCGCGAAGACTGACCCCCTCCGGCCCGGGCGGCATCGTCGCCCGGGCCGTCATCGTTCCCAGAAAGCAGGTACCCGTGCGCGGCATGCCGCACTCCCCCGCGTCGGCTCCCGGCCTGAAGGCCATCGCGTGACCGCGCCGCTGCGCGGCCTCGTCGGTCTGCTCGGTCGGGCGCGCGAGGACATCGCCGCCGCGAGGCTGCGCGACCCCGCCGCTCGCAACGGACTCGAGATCGCACTGCTGTACCCGGGCCTTCACGCCGTGTGGTCGTACCGCGTCGCGCATGCCCTGTGGGTGCGTGGCCTGCGCCTTCCGGCCCGTGCTCTCTCGCAGGTCACGCGGTGGCTCACCGGCGTCGAGATCCACCCCGGGGCACGCATCGGGCGACGGTGCTTCATCGACCACGGCATGGGCGTGGTGATCGGCGAAACCGCCGAGATCGGCGACGACGTGCTGCTGTACCACGGGGTCACGCTCGGCGGCCGGACCCGCAACGGGGGCAAGCGGCATCCCACGCTCGGGGATCGCGTGCTCGTGGGTGCCGGCGCGAAGGTGCTGGGCCCGATCACGATCGGTGCCGGCACGGCCATCGGCGCGAACGCCGTGGTGACCAAGGATGCGCCCGCCGACAGCGTGCTGGTGGGCGTCCCGGCGAAGGTGCGCCGGCGCACTCCCGGCGAGGACACCCGTGCGCTGCTGATGGCGCCCGAGTACTTCATCTGACGCGAGCGGGACTCAGCGCACGTCGAGAGCGAGCGCCCTCCCCGCCAGCGCATGGTCGCGCAGGTGCAGGATGACGGCGGCAGCCATCACCGTGAGACCGGCCAGTTCGAGGGTCTCCTCGAAGGCGGCCAGCGTCCACACGACCGGGTCGTACTCATCGCGCAGGAACGACTCCACCTCGGCGCCCGCCGTGGCGCTCACGACCTCGATGCCGATGGCGCCCCCGAGGAAGAGCGCAGCGGCGAGGATCATCAACCCGCGCGTGCGCGCCGGCAGGCGCAGGACGAATCCGACCACGAACGGCGCGGCGATGAGCAGCGCGATGCCGACGGGTATGACCCAGGCGTACCAGAGCGGGCCGCCGGTGATGCCGAGCAGGTTGCGCGTGGCGAACATCAGGCTCTCGTGCAGAGCGGCGCCCTCGTCCAGCGAGAGGAAGAGGAACGTCACCGCCAGGATCGCCCACATGCGCCGCTCTCGCCGCATGGCCGTCGCGCGCGCGATCGCACCGAGCGTCACGCTGATGCCGAGGAGCAGCATCATGTTGAACCAGGTGGGGATGCTGGTCTCGGAGTCCATGTCGAACGCTCCGACGACCCGCCCCTCGTAGTTGAGAATCCCGAACAGGGCCGCGCCGTGCCCAGCGATGTGCAGCGCGGACAAGGCCGCGGTGGTCGCGGCCAGCACCGTGATGACGGTGCGGGCACGGATCGTCAGCCGCACCGGCGGACCCTCCACCGCCGTCCGTCCCGAAGCATCCGTCGTGTCGTCGTCGACAGGCGTCGCCATTTCATCCCCCAAGAACCCCCGACGAGCCCCCGGTGAACAGCTGCTGCTCACCTTCTCGTCACCCTGCGGACACCATAGCGCCACCGCGCGTCGCTGCGGCAACGCTCTGGTGTCCGCGATGCACCGGACAGGGACGACGCCGGTGGTGCGCCGTGGCTCGTGGGCCGCGCCGCCCCCCTCCCCCTTGCCGGGAAACCACTTCTCCGCTGAGACATCACGCACCGCGTGGTGTCTCGCCCCGAAGCTGGTTTCTCGCGGGGGCGGGGCCGCTCAGAAGGGCGGGGGTTGCTGTGCGCGATCATCCCGAACCGGGCCCTGTCAGCCAGCGGCGACGATCGGGAGGCGACTCCCTAGAAAGGTGCGGGTTCGTCGATGGCAGCGAGTCATGCGCCGCCGCGGCAGCTACTTACGCCGGGCGTCGCGGCGCTCGTCGACCTTGCGCCGGATGAACACCATCGGCAGCAGCACCGTCGCCACCGCGGTGACCACCCACACCACCACCGGAGCGAGGATCCACGCCAGGCCGCCCGTGATGCGCAGTCCCCCGACCGGGAGCAGAACCACGACAAGCAGGGCCACCAGCGTCGAGATGATGCCGATGCCGCCCAGCAACGCGGGGGCGTATCGCCGCGCCACCTTCGCGATCCAGGGCGACAGCACGCTCTGCAGGACGGCGAAGATCACGATGCAGACGACGAAACCCCACCAGTCGGCCCACACGATCTGGAAGCCCGACACGGTGAGATCGGCCACGATGAGGCCGAGGGCCGCCGATGCCAGGAAGACCAGGGCGCGCAGCAGGAACATGACCATGCGGCGACCATAGCGACTCCCCCGCATCCGGCCCAGGGGTCGAAGACCCCCGGTCAGGACCCGAGCGCCGCCAGTCGCGCCTCTTCGTCCGCGGTGATCGCGGACTGCACGATCGGCTCGAGCGCGCCGTCCATCACCTGGTCCAGGTTGTACGCCTTGTAGCCGGTGCGGTGATCGGCGATGCGGTTCTCGGGGAAGTTGTAGGTGCGGATGCGCTCCGAGCGGTCCATGCCCCGGATCTGCGACTTGCGCGCATCGGAGGCCGCGGCATCCCGCTCCTCCTGCTGCTTTGCCAGCAGCCGCGCACGCAGCACGCGCATGCCGGCCTCACGGTTCTGCAGCTGCGACTTCTCGTTCTGCATCGACACGACGATCCCGGTGGGCACGTGGGTGATGCGCACCGCCGAATCGGTGGTGTTCACCGACTGACCGCCGGGCCCCGACGAGCGGAACACGTCGATCTTCAGATCGTTCGGGTCGATGTGCACCTCGTCGGGTTCGTCCACTTCGGGGAACACCAGCACGCCGGTGGTGGACGTGTGGATGCGACCCTGGGACTCCGTCGCCGGCACGCGCTGCACGCGGTGCACGCCGCCTTCGTACTTCAGGTGCGCCCACACCCCCTGCGCGGGGTCGCTCGACGAGCCCTTGATCGCGATCTGCACGTCCTTGTAGCCGCCAAGGTCGGACTCGTTGCGGTCCAGCACCTCGGTCTTCCACCCCTTGGATGCCGCGTACTGCACATACATCCGCAGCAGGTCGGCGGCGAACAGCGCGCTCTCGGCGCCACCCTCGCCCTGCTTGATCTCCATGATCACGTCACGGGCGTCGTCGGGGTCGCGCGGGATCAGCAGTCGCCGCAGACGCTCCTGCGTGGCGGTGACCTGCTCCTCGAGAGCGGGCACCTCCTCGGCGAACGCCTCATCATCCTTGGCGAGCTCGCGCGCCGCCTCCAGATCGTCCGCCGCCGCGACCCACGCATCGTGGGCCGCGACGATGCGCGACAGCTCGGCGTAGCGCCGATTGACCCGCTTGGCGCGGCCGGCGTCGGCGTGCACCGCGGGGTCGGAGAGTTCCTCCTGCACCGCGCGGTGCTCGTCGATCAGCCCGCGGACGGATTCGAACATGCCGGAGTCGGACACGGTCGACTCCCGCTCAGCGGATGCTGTTGTCGTTCGCGTGGCTGCTGCCGCCGGGGGCGGGCATGGACTTCTGCATCTGCACGAGGAACTCGACGTTCGACTGCGTCTCGCGCAGCTTTCCGAGAACCACTTCCAGTGCCTGCTGCGGGTCGAGCCCGGCGAGGGCGCGGCGCAGCTTCCACGTGATCTTGACCTCGTCGGGCGACAGCAGCATCTCCTCGCGACGCGTGCTCGAGGCGTTGACGTCGACAGCCGGGAAGATGCGCTTGTCGGCGAGCTGACGGCTCAGGCGCAGCTCGCTGTTGCCGGTGCCCTTGAACTCCTCGAAGATGACGTCGTCCATCTTCGACCCGGTCTCCACCAGGGCCGTCGCGAGGATCGTGAGCGATCCGCCGTTCTCGATGTTGCGCGCGGCGCCGAAGAAGCGCTTGGGCGGGTACAGCGCCGAGGCGTCGACGCCACCGGTCAGCACACGCCCGGAGGTCGGAGCCGAGATGTTGTACGCACGACCCAGACGCGTGATCGAGTCCAGCAGCACGACCACGTCGCGACCGAGCTCCACCAGGCGCTTGGCGCGCTCGATGGCGAGCTCGGCGACCGTGGTGTGGTCCTCGGCGGGACGGTCGAAGGTCGAGGCGATGACCTCGCCCTTGACGGTGCGCTGCATGTCGGTGACCTCTTCGGGCCGCTCGTCCACGAGCACGACCATGAGGTGCACCTCGGGGTTGTTCGTCGCGATCGCGTTGGCGATCTGCTGCAGCACGATGGTCTTGCCGGCCTTCGGGGGCGCGACGATGAGGCCGCGCTGGCCCTTGCCGATCGGCGCCACCAGGTCGATGATCCGCTGGGTCAGCTTCTCGGGGGCGGTCTCGAGGCGCAGACGCTCCTGCGGGTACAGCGGGGTCAGCTTGCCGAACTCCACGCGCTCGGCGGCGTCGTCGACGGACAGGCCGTTGATCGAGTCGACCTTGACCAGCGCGTTGTACTTCTGGCGACCGGACTGCTCGTTCTCGCGGGGCTGCTTGATTGCACCCACGACGGCGTCGCCCTTGCGCAGGTGGTACTTCTTCACCTGACCGAGCGAGACGTAGACGTCGCTCGTGCCCGGCAGGTAGCCGGTGGTGCGCACGAACGCGTAGTTGTCGAGCACGTCGAGGATGCCGGCGATGGGGATGAGAACGTCGTCCTCGCCGATCTCGGTGTCGAACTCGTCGCTCTGACCGCCCTGCGGGCGGCGCTTGTTGCGCTGGCGACCGCGGCCACCCTGACCCGACTCGTCGTCGGACTCGGCGGGCTGGGCCTTCTCGGCCGGCTCCGGCGCGTTGCCGCCCTGACCGTTCTGGCCGCCCGAGGCGTCCTTGTTGCGGTTGCGGTTGCGGTTGCGCGAACGGCTGCGCGAACGCGACGGCGTCTCGCCCTCGGACTGCTCCCCGTCGGAGGGCTTGTCGCCTTCGGAGTTCTGGTCGGCGTCGGCGCGGCTGCCCGCGTCGGCGCGGTCGTCGTCACCCTTGTCGGCGTCGCGCTTGGCGTCGCGCTTGTCGGCGCGCTTGTCGGCGGCGGGTGCGGCGTCGCCCTCGGAGGCGGCGACGTCGGTGCGGGCCTCGTCGGTCTGCGCTGCCTCTGCCGGCGCGTCGGCGACAGCTTCGGAAGCCTTGCCGGCGGTGCGGCTGCTGGCCCGACGCGAGCCGGTCTTGCGACCCGTGCTCTTGGCGGCGGGCGCCTCGGCTGTCTCGGCGACCGGCTCGGCGACCGTCTCGGCGGCGGCATCGTCGGATGCCGCGGCGGGCGCGGCCTGCGCGGCGTCGCTTGCGGCCGGAGCCTCGACCGCGGCGTCGGCGGCCGGCTCTGCGGCCTTCTCAGCCACGTCGCTGCTCTTGGCACGACGCGGAGCACGCTTGCGCGGCGCCTTCGCCGGCTTCTCGTCCACGGGTGCCGCGTCGGCCGGAGCCTCGGTCGCGCCGTTCTCGACGGCTGCGACGGACTCGAGCACGTCAGCGGTCTCGGTCTCGGCAGGCGTCTGGGCGGCGGCCTCGTCGGGCTCCACCGGCTCTGCGGCAGCCTCGCCGTCGGCCGTCGGTGCGCCCTCTTCAGGTGCGGTGGTGACGGTCTCGTCCACGGGCGTGTTGTCGCCCTCGGTGTCGCCGTCGGTACGGATCTCGGAGATGGACTCCACGAGTACTCCCTTGCGTGTTATCGGATATGCCGGATCGCGTTCGATCCTCGCGGCCGGCGTCCGGTCCCCGGATGGAACATGGGAAACGGCGCAGCGCGATCAGATCGGGATGGATGCAGCAGTTCGCAGAATTGCGACGGAGGCCAGATTCACGGGTTTACGTGGAACCCTCCGTTTGGTCCCTCACTGTACCACCCTTGACATCGACGGCGAGCATGAGGGGTTCCCACGGAGTGTCCGCCACCCGGGCGGCGATCTCCGCCGCCACCAGGCGCCGTCCCGGCCCGTCGGCGAGCACCAGCACGCTGGGGCCGGCGCCCGACACGACGGCGGCGAACCCCTCGGCGCGCAGCGCCCGGACGAGCCGATCCGTCTCCGGCATGGCCTGGGCACGGTAGGACTGGTGCAGCTTGTCCTCGGTCGCGGCGAGCAGCAGTTCGGGGCTCTGGGTGAGCGCGGCGATCAGCAGGGCCGAGCGCGACACGTTGAACACCGCGTCCTCCCTCGGCACCTGCAGCGGCTGGAGGCTCCGGGCCAGCGACGTCGACATCGTGAAGCCCGGCACCAGCACCAGCGGCGCGACGCCGCGGTGCACGATGAGCTTCTTGTGCTGCGGTCCGGATTCGTCGAGCCATGCGATGGTGAGCCCGCCGAACAGCGCCGGCGCGACGTTGTCGGGGTGTCCCTCGAGCTCGGTCGCGAGGCGCAGCAGGGCGTCAGGACCGATCTCCACGTCGCCGGCGAGAAGTCCCTTCGCCGCGAGCAGTCCCGCGACCACCGCCGCACCAGACGAACCCATGCCGCGGCCCTGCGGGATGGCGTTGTGGGCGCGAAGGCGCACACCCGGCATCCGGCGGGCGTATGCCTCGTATGCGTAGGCCATCGCCCGCAGCACCAGGTGGGAGCCGTCGCGCGGCACGTCGGCCGCGCCCTCGCCCGTGACGTCGATGTCGATCTCGCCCTCGGGGAGCGCCGTGACCGTCAGCTCGTCGTAGACGCTGAGCGCCAGGCCCAGCGTGTCGAACCCGGGACCGAGGTTGGCACTCGTGGCGGGCACGCGCACCACGACCGTGCGCCCGACGCCCGCTTCGGGCGCCGACCCTGCAGCCAAGGGAGCTGTGGTCACGCGGTGGCCTCGGCGACGAGTCCCAGCACCGAGGCGACCTCGCTCGTCGCGGCATCCACGACGAGCGGCTGCACCTCGGAACCGTCGGCGGCGCGCAGCGCCCACTGCGGGTCCTTCAAGCCGTGGCCGGTGACCGTGAGCACGACGCGCGCGCCGGCGGGGATGATGCCCGCTTCGGCACGGTCGAGCAGACCCGCGACGCTGATGGCGGATGCCGGCTCGACGAAGATGCCGACGGCGCCGGACAGCAGCTTCTGCGCGGCGAGGATGCGGTCGTCGTCGATGGCGCCGAACCATCCGTCGGTCGCGTCCCGCGCCTCGAGCGCCAGCTCCCACGAGGCCGGGTTGCCGATGCGGATCGCGCTGGCGACCGTCTCGGGGTTGCGCACGACCTCGCCGCGCACGAGCGGGGCGGAACCCTCGGCCTGGAAGCCGAACATGCGGGGCACGCGGGTGGCGGCGCCGCGACCGGCCTCCTCGCGGTAGCCGCGCGAGTAGGCGGTGTAGTTGCCGGCGTTGCCGACGGGGATGAAGTGGAAGTCCGGGGCGTCGCCGAGCTGCGAGACGATCTCGTATGCGGCGGTCTTCTGGCCCTCGATGCGGTCGGGGTTGACCGAGTTGACCAGGTGCACCGGATAGTGATCGGCCAGCTCGCGGGCGATCTCGAGGCAGTCGTCGAAGTTGCCGCGGATCTGGATGAGACGGCCGTTGTGGGCGACGGCCTGGCTGAGCTTGCCCATCGCGATCTTGCCCTCGGGCACGAGCACCGCGGCGGTGATGCCGGCGTGCGCCGCGTAGGCCGCCGCCGACGCCGACGTGTTGCCCGTCGACGCGCAGATGACGGCCTTCGCACCGTGCTCGACGGCGCGCGAGAGCGCGACGGTCATGCCGCGGTCCTTGAAGGAGCCGGTGGGGTTCATGCCCTCGTACTTCACCCAGACGTCGGCCCCCGTCATCTGCGACAGCGCGGGCGCCGGCAGGAGCGGCGTGCCGCCCTCGCCGAGGGTCACGACGGTCGAGGCCTCGGTGACTCCGAGACGGTCGGCGTATTCGCGGAGCACTCCGCGCCAGAGATGTGCCATGTCAGTTCCCCTCCACGCGCAGCACGGACACGACGCGTTCCACCACGCCGCTCTCGGCGAGGCGGGCCACCGTCTCGCTGAGGTCCCGCTCACGCGCCGTGTGCGTTCCGATGACGAGCCGGGCGACGCCCGCCTCCTGGCCTGCCTCGGCGTCTTCGCCGCCGGACAGGATGTTCTGCTCGACCGTGGCGATGGAGACGCGGCCGTCACTGAGAATGCCGGCGATCGTCGCCAGCACGCCCGGGAGGTCGTCGACCTCCAGGGTGATCTGATAGCGGGTGCACACCTCGGCGATGGGGAGGACCGGCAGGTTGGCCCGGGTGGACTCCCCCACCCCGACCCCGCCGGCGATGTGCCGCCGGGCTGCCGAGACGATGTCGCCGAGCACCGCCGACGCGGTCTGCACGCCACCGGCACCGGCACCGTAGAACATGAGGTCCCCGGCCGCCTCGGCCTGCACGAACACGGCGTTGTTCGCGCCGTGCACGCTCGCCAGCGGGTGCGCGCGGGGGACGAGAGCGGGATACACGCGCACCGAGATCGCCTCGCCCGTGGGCGAGGTCTCGCCGTCGACGCTCATGCGCTCGCACACCGCGAGCAGCTTGATGACGTAGCCGGCGTGCCGCGCAGCATCCATCATCGCCTTGTCGATGCCGACGATGCCCTCACGGTGCACCGCGTCCAGCGGAACGGCGGTGTGGAAGGCGAGGCTCGCGAGGATCGCGGCCTTCTGAGCGGCGTCGTAGCCCTCGATGTCGGCCGTCGGGTCGGCTTCTGCATAGCCGAGCTGCTGCGCCTGGGCGAGGACGTCGTCGAATTCGGCGCCTTCGGCATCCATCCGGTCGAGGATGTAGTTGGTGGTTCCGTTGACGATCCCCATGATGCGGCGCACGCGGTCGCCGGCGAGGGAATCGCGCAGCGGCCGGATGATCGGGATCGCGCCGGCGGCGGCGGCTTCGTAGTACACCGACGCGCCCACCTGCTCTGCAGCCTCGAAGATCTCGGGGCCGTGGGTGGCCAGCAGCGCCTTGTTGGCGGTCACGACGTCGGCGCCGGAGTTGATGGCGTGCAGGATGAGGCTCCGGGCCGGCTCGATGCCGCCCATCAGCTCGATGACGATGTCGCTGCCGACGATGAGGGGCTCGGGATCGGTGGTGAACAGCTCCCGCGGCAGGTCGACGTCGCGCGGCGCGTCGATGTCCCGTACCGCGATGCCCGCGAGTTCGAGCTCGGCTCCAGCGCGGTCGGCGAGCTCGTCGCCGTGTTTGAGCAGCAGGTCGGCGACCTGCGACCCCACGGCTCCCGCTCCCAGCAGCGCGACGCGCAGGCGGCGGTAGTCGGTCATTCAGTTCCCTCCGTCGATGAGATCCCCGCGTCGCGCGCCAGCAGGTCGTCGATGGACTCGCCGCGCACGATCACGCGGGCGGAGCCCTCGGCGACCGCCACGACGGGCGGGCGGGGGATGTAGTTGTAGTTGCTCGCGAGCGAGAAGCAGTAGGCGCCCGTCGCGGGGACGGCCAGCAGGTCGCCGGGGGCGACGTCGCCGGGCAGGTACTCGGCCTCGACGACGATGTCGCCGGATTCGCAGTGCTTGCCGACCACCCGCGCCAGGGCCGGTTCGGCATCGCTCGCGCGCGAGACCACGCGTGCGGAGTACTGCGCGCCGTAGAGGGCCGGGCGGGCGTTGTCGCTCATCCCGCCGTCGACGCTCACGTACAGCCGCCGCAGCTCGTCGGTGGCCTGGACCGGCTTGACGGTGCCGACCTCGTAGAGGGTGACGCCGGCGGGTCCCACGATCGATCGCCCGGGCTCGACGGCGAGGGAAGGGAGCGCGATGCCGCGCTCGGCGCACTCCCCCGCGACCGCGCCGACGATGCCGTCGGCGAGCTCTTCGATGGGGGTCGGGTCGTCGGCCGAGGTGTAGGCGATGCCGAAGCCGCCGCCGAGGTTGAGCACCGGCACCGGGCCGCCGGAGAGCAGTTGTGCGTGCACCTCGACCAGACGGGCGGCGGATTCCCGGAAGCCGGCCACCCCGAAGATCTGGGAGCCGATGTGACAGTGCAATCCGTCGAAACGCAGGCTGGGAAGCTCGCGGATGCGACCGACGACCTCGACGGCGCGGGCCAGCGGAAAGCCGAACTTCTGGTCCTCGTGCGCGGTCGCGAGGAAGTCGTGGGTCTCGGCGTGGACGCCGCTGTTGACCCGCAACCGCACCGACTGCACGATGCCGCGGGCGGCAGCGGCCTCGGCGACGCGGGCGATCTCGGCGTCGCTGTCGATGACGATCGATCCGACGCCCACCTCGACGGCGCGGGAGATCTCGGCGGTGCTCTTGTTGTTGCCGTGGAAGCCGATGCGCACGGGGTCGGTGCCGGCGGCGAGGGCGACGGCCAGCTCACCGCCCGTCGAGACGTCGACGGCCAGCCCCTCCTGGGTGACCCAGCGCACCACCTCGGTCGACAGGAACGCCTTGCCGGCGTAGTAGACCTCGGCGGTGGTGCCGTGCTCGGCGGCGGCGGCGTCGAACGCGGCGCGGGTGCGACGCGCCCGTGCGCGCACCTCGGTCTCGTCCAGCACGTAGAGGGGGGTGCCGAAGCGTTCCTTCAGTTCGGTGACCGGTACTCCGCCGATGCGCACGATGCCGTCGTCTTCTCGGTCCGCCGATGCGGGCCACACGGCCGCGACCAGGTCGTTCGCGGTGTCGGGCTTCGCGAGGCGATCGGACGCGGGGACATGGGCGGGCGAGGCGGACACGGAGCAGACCAATCGGGTGGGATGCGGAAAGCTGCGCCTTGCGGAACAGCGGCCGGATGCCGGGCGGATCATCCACGCTCCGACGTGCAAGCAGTCTAGGGCACCACCGCGAACGGGGCGGTGAGTGTGACGCGCGCGATGCCCTCGGTCAGGCGCAGGTGCCGTCGGCCAGCAGGGCGTCGTCGAGGAGGAGGCGATCGTCGACGTCGAAGCCGGCGCGCAGCCGGTCGCCCTCCACGGCGACGTCCGCGAGAGTCAGCCCCCGTGGCAGGTACTCGGCGATGCACACCGGCCAGTCGCGCAGCACGGCGTTGGAGACGATTCCGAACTGGCGCCGCAGCTCGTCGGCCGTGATGTCGGAACCGGCGACCTGGATCGATGTGGGGGTCAGCACCAGCTCCCCCTCCTCGGCGCTCGGGGTCAGCGACAGCCCGACGGGGACCTTCGCGCCGAACAGTGACAGCTCGATGCTGGCGGTGATGTCGGGGGCGGCGATGCCGACCGTCTCGACGGGGAAATCCTCCACGGCAGAGAGCAGCCCGCGCAGCTGGGACTCGTCGAGCGTGACGACGGCGTGGGCGTCGCGCATCTCGCCGTCGCCGCGGATGGGAACATCGCGCGCTTCGACGACGACGTCGGCGGAGAAATCCCCCTGACGCACGTCGTCGGACGAGATGCGAATGCTCGTCAGCGCGCCGCCGATCAGCTGCGGAAGCACGGCGCCCTCCAGCGCCACGTCGATCTGCTGGTCCTTCGGCAGGGCGAGCTCCGCGATGATCCGCTGGCGCACCGTGTCGATGACGATGTTGCGCGCAACGGCCTCCGCCACGAACCACGCGGCGACGGCGAGGACCACGACGATCACCGCCGCCACGACCCAACCCAGCCCGCGTCGCCGGCGCTTCTGCGGGGCGGCGGGCTCCGACGACGACAGCACCCACTGCGCCGCCGGGTCCGGCAGCGGCTGGGTGGGGTGCGTGTCGCCCGTCATGTCACATGCGCTCGGGCGCACTCACCCCGAGCAGATCCAGGCCGTTGCGCAGCACCTGGCCGGTCGCATCGTTCAGCCACAGGCGAGTGCGGTGCAGGTCGGTGACGGGGTCGTCACCCAGCGGGATCACGCGGCAGTTGTCGTACCAGCGGTGGTACAGGCCCGCCAGCTCCTCGAGGTAGCGCGCCACACGGTGCGGCTCGCGCACCTCTGCGGCGAAGGCGACGGTGCGCGGGAACTCCTGCAGGGCGCCCAGCAGCGCCGACTCGGTCTCGTGCTCGAGCAGCTCGGGAGCGAAGGCGCTGCGGTCCACCCCGCTTTCGGCGGCGTTGCGCGTGACGTTGTGGGTGCGCGCGTGGGCGTACTGCACGTAGAAGACGGGGTTGTCGTTCGTGCGCTTCTGCAGGATCTCGGGATCCAGCGTCAGCGGGGAGTCGGCGGGATAGCGCGCGAGCGAGTACCGCAGCGCGTCGGTGCCGAGCCATTCGCGCAGGTCGTCGAGCTCGATGATGTTGCCGGCGCGCTTGGAGAGGCGGGCACCGTTGATCGAGACGAGCTGACCGATGAGCACCTCGACGTCCTTCTCGGGGTCGTCGCCGGCGGCACCGGCGAGCGCCTTCAGACGGTGCACGTAGCCGTGGTGGTCGGCGCCGAGCAGGTAGATCTTGTGCTTGAAGCCGCGGTCGCTCTTGTTGAGGTAGTACGCGGCGTCCGCGGCGAAGTAGGTGAACTCGCCGTTCGAGCGACGGATGACCCGGTCCTTGTCGTCGCCGAAGTCGGTGGTGCGCACCCACACCGCGCCGTCCTGGTCGAACACGTGGCCCTGGGCGCGCAGGCGCTCCACGGCCTCCTCGACGAGGCTCGGTCCGCCGTCGGCGCCGGGGGCGTGCAGCACCCGTTCGCTGAAGAAGACGTCGAAGTGGACGTTGAACTTCGCCAGCGACGCCTGCAGCTCGCCGAGCTGCAGGTCGTAGGCACGGTCGCGCGCGGCCACCAGCTGCTCATCGGCGGGGAGGTCCAGGATGCCGGGATCTGCGGCCTGCACCCGCTGGGCGAGCTCGTCGATGTAGGCGCCGGCGTAGCCGCCCTCCGGGGTCGGCTCGCCCTTCATCGCGGCAAGCACGGAGGCGCCGAACCGGTCCATCTGCGCACCGGCGTCGTTGATGTAGAACTCGCGCACCAGCGTCGCGTCACAGGCCAGCAGCAGGCGGGCCATCGCGTCACCGAGCGCCGCCCACCGGGTGTGTCCGATGTGCATCGGACCGGTGGGGTTGGCGCTGACGAACTCGAGGTTGATCGTGTTGCCGCGCTGGCTGTCGTTGCGACCGAAGGCGGCACCCGCCTCGACGATGGTCTTCGCGAGGGCACCCGCCGTGGCGGCATCCAGGCGGATGTTGATGAATCCGGGGCCGGCGACCTCGACCGACGCGATGCCGTCGACGGCGCCGAGCGCCTCGGCGATCTCGGCGGCGAACTCGCGCGGGTTCGCCCCCACGGCCTTCGCGAGCTTCAGCGCGGCGTTGGACGCCCAGTCGCCGTGGTCGCGGTTCTTCGGCCGGTCCAGCGGCAGATCGGCGGGCGTGAGCCCCTCGGTCGAGCCCGCACGTCGCGCCTCGGCGGCCGGGCGGACGACGTCGAGCAGGACAGCGGAGAGGGCTTCAGGATCCATAACCCTCCGATTCTACGCGGGGCGTGCGCGCCGCCTCGCTCAGGCCAGCTGCACCAGCTGCGACGGATCGTCCGAGGCGGGGTCGGATGCCGCGGCAGCGGCGGCCTGCGAGGCGGCGTCCTCGGCGTCTTCGGGGACGAGCCAGGCGTCCACGTACATGCGGGTGAGCCCGACGTAGCCGCCGTGGTAGCTCAGGAACGCGCAGTCGGCGGCATCCCGTCCCGTCGCGATGCGCACGAGCGACCCGCGATGCGACAGCCGGGTGGCGTCGATGACGTACCAGGCGCCGTCGAGGTACGCCTCGGCGACGGCGTGGAAATCCATGGGACGAAGCCCCGGCGCGTAGCAGGCGGCATAGCGGGCGGGCACGTCCATCGCCCGCAGCAGCGCGATCACCAGGTGGGCGTAATCGCGGCAGACGCCCTGGCCGGTGCTGAGGGTCGTCACCGCCGAGTCGGTGCCCTGACTCAGTCCCAGCGTGTACGTCGTGCTCCTGGCCACGAAGTCCTCGATGGCGGCGACGAGATCCCGGCCCGAGAGCCCGCGGAACTGACGGCGCGCCTGCGCGAACAGCTCGTCGGATTGGCAGTACCGGCTGGGGCGCAGATAGGTGATCGTCTCGAGGTCGGTGTGCGGCGCCGTTCCGGGCGCGATGTCGAGCACCGCCTCGTACCGCACCCGCAGCTCTCCCGGCTCGCCGCGCAGGCGGTGAAGCCGGCCCCCGGCGGGGTCGACGATCTCGGTCGGCGTGCGGTCCCGCCCGCCCTGGTGCAGGGTCAGCTGCTCGGTCACGAGGTGCGCCGTGCGCGCCGCGGAGATCTGAAGGATGAGGTCGACGTCGGACCCCAGTTCCAGGTCGAGTTCGGCGGTCACTTTGCGATGCACCGGGCTATCCTCGCACGGCGCATCGACCCCTCGGCCGCGGCGTCGACGGCTGCCGTCCACGGCGGTGTCGGCGCCCGCTCCGGCGTGCCCTACTCTCGGAGCGTGACGGTAGACAGCCACGCGCGATCCCGACGCCCTGCGTGGCCGATCGTGCTGCTGGCCGCCGCCGTCGCCGCGATCTGCGTCCTCGGGCTCTGGCGGCCCTGGCAGGCGGCCTCGGCGCCCGCCGCCGGCGCACCGGGAGCGGTCGCCGCCGTCACACCGGCGGCGCTCGAGCTGCCCGCAACACCCCGTGTGCTGGTCTTCGGCGACTCGTGGACCTACGGGTCCGCGGCAAGCGACCCGACGCGCGGCTACGCGTACGTCGCCGCCGAGACGCTCGGGTGGGATGCGGTCGTCGACGGCGTCCGCGGCAGCGGGTACCTGAAGCCCGGCATCGACGGCGGCTCCTTCGGCGAGCGGATCGCGGCGCTCGACGCTGCGCTGCGCCCGGACCTCGCGATCCTGCAGGGATCCATCAACGACCGCCGGCTGGGCGCGGAGGGCTACCGCGAGGCGGTCAGCGCCGCCTGGGACGACCTGAGGTCGACGTACCCCGATGCGCAGATCGTGGTGCTGGGACCTGCGCCGCAGGTGCTGCCCGTGGAACGCGAGACGGCGCGCATCGACGCCGACCTGCGCGAGCTCGCCGCGGCTCGCGGCTGGTGGTACGTCTCCCCGCTCGCCGAGGAGTGGATCACCCCTTCTCGGTACCTCGACGTCATCGACACCTCCGACGTCGGCCGCGACCACCCGTCCACCGCCGGCCACGCCTACCTCGCGTCCCGGCTCATCGAGGCGATCGCCGGCATCTCGGTCACGACGGATGCCGCGGCGGACAGCACCGTGAGCCCCCTCGTGCCCTGACGCCGAGCGGTGTCATAACGCAGCGGCATCTGCCTGTAAAGCCCCGTGATCCGGGCCGAATCCCTCCCTAGCGTCGGAACATGGACGCGACCTTCTCCCCCACCCACGCCATCGTGACCGCTTCGGACTCCGGCATCGGCGCCGCGACCGCCATCGCCCTGGCCGAGGCAGGGCTCGACGTCGGCATCACCTGGCACTCCGACGAAGAAGGTGCTCAGCAGACAGCCGAGGCCGTGCGCGCCCGCGGCGCACGCGCCGTCGTCACGCAGTTCGACGCGACCGACCTGGTCGGCGCGTCCCAGGTGCTCGAGCGGCTGGCCGAGGAACTCGGCGGCGTCGACGTCTTCGTCAACAACGCCGGGGGCGGCGGCGGCACCGGCGTGCTCGACCTGTCGCTGGACGAGTGGCGTTCGACGGTCGCCCTCAACCTCGACGGCGCCTTCGTCGGCATGCAGTGGGCCGCCCGGCGCATGGCCGACGCGGGCCGCGGCGGCCGCATCGTCGCGATCACGAGCGTGCACGAGCACCAGCCGCGGGTGGGCTCCGCCGCGTACGTCGCCGCCAAACACGGCCTGGGCGGGCTCGTGAAGACCATGGCGCAGGAGCTCGGCGACCGGCAGATCACCGTCAACGCCGTCGCCCCGGGCGAGATCGCGACCCCGATGAACGACATGGAATCCGCGGACGCGGAGCAGACCCACCGACCCGGCATTCCGCTGGCGCGGCCCGGCCGCCCGGAGGAGATCGCGGCGGTCGTCGCCTTCCTCGCATCCCCCGCCGCCTCGTACGTGACGGGGGTCAGCTGGCCCGTCGACGGCGGCATGCTGCAGATGGGCCCGCAGGCCGGATCGCACCTCGAAAGCGACCAGTGGCGTCAGCCCTGATCAGACGGGCGTAGGCTCGGAGGGGAGAAAGAGGCCTCTGAGCATGAAGATCGTCGCATCAGCAGACTGGCGGGACGCTGTCCCCTTCGAGACCCCGGTGGTCGTCGCGGACGTGGTACCGGGAGATCCGGCGCACTGCGTCGCCTGCCGTACCGAGGCCGACCCGATCCCCCGCACGGAGCTGTGGGCGATCAAGCACCGGCATCCCAAGCACCACGACGGCTTCGTGCGGTTCTACTGCGCGCAGCACCTTCCCGCGATCGAGAAGCCGGCACCGGCTCCCGTCGCCGCCCCGGCGCGCAAGTCCCGTTCCACCGCGCGCCCTGCGGCGCGCCCGGAGCGCACCCCCGCGGTGCGTCGCAGCTCTTCGGTCGACGAAGCCCCCCGGGCGATGTGCCCGAACTGCTTCGTGGAGGTATCGGCGACCGGGCTGTGCGGCATGTGCGGCACCCAGGTGGTCTGAGCCCGATAGCGACCCGTCCGCCGCTGTCACGCGGTCGAGCCCTGCGCGCCGCATCCGCGATGTGACCGCCGGGCCGTTCGCGTCGACCGAGCGTCACTGCCACTGGTCGCGTGAGGTCGCGGGCACGAGCCCCCCACCTCCGCGACGAGCGCGGGCCATGAGCGCGAGCTGACCGGGACCGTCCATCGCGTGCAGCACGCACGGCCCGAGCTCGCGCTCCCACGCCGCGGCGAACTCCTCGGCATCCCGTCGGCGACGCCCGATGAGCGACGGCACCGGCACGAAGTGCCCCTCGGTCCGCCGCCGGGCGACGCGGCGCAGCACGCCCCGGACGAACGCCGACCGTCCACCGCTGCCGGTCTCGAGCAGGAAGCGCGGCGTGCGCACGGGGCCGAACAGCTCCCCCAGCGCGTCGGCGAGCGTGCGCTGATCGGTGAGGGATGCCGACACGGCCTCGATCGCGATCTCGCCGGTCCCGTCGTCGAGCTCCGCCTCCGTCGCCGCGATCGTCACCGGCTCATCGGCGACGCGGCCCGCGCGGCGCAGCGCCTCCCACACGATCCCGGCGATGCGCCGATACGGCTCCGCGCCGCCGGCGAGCTGCGCACGCGCCGCCCGCCAGCCGCGGCCGAGTTCGACGGCCGGCACGATGCCGGCCAGCAGCAGAGCGGCGCCGGCCACCGTCCCTGCCTCCGGGCCCATGGCGGCACCGACCGCGAGCCCCAGGGTGGCGCTCCCCGCGCCGGCTGCCGCGGCCGTCCCAGCGAACGCGCCGCCCAGCGCACGCGACACCGGCCGGCTCGTGCGGAACAGCGGAGCCTCCCGGTGGCGCGGAACGAGCGCGCTCACACTCTCGCGGTCGACGTAGGGCTCGCCGATCCGCCAGTGCGTCCGCGTGACAGAGCGCGCCGGCGGCATGCCGAGGGCGTTGAGGGCGGCGACGGATGCCGCGGCATCCTTCGCCACGACCGCCGCCAATCCGGCCCGCTGGCGGGCGGGCATGGCGATCGACGTGCCCCGTACGACCCGCGACGGGTCATCGGCGTCGAGGCCCCACAGGCGGGCGTGCTTGCGGCGCAGCCGCGTGGCGTCCGGTTGCGCCGACAGCGGGAACGTCGGCGGCAGCAGCGCCGTGACCGTCCAGTTGTGGGCGACCTTCTCGGGCCAGGCGGGGTCGAGGCGCAGCGTGCGCCCCCGCAGCTGCTGCGTGGCCGACGCCGTCGACACTGCGGTCAGGTCGATGAGGGTGTTGACCGCAGGGCAGTCCCACCCCTCGCCGAAGAGGCCACGGGTGCCGACCACCACCTGCACGGTCCCCCGCGTGAGCAGCACCGATGCCGCGCGCACGAGGGCGGCGACACCGGCGCCCGGCGCGTGCAGTTCCGACACCTCCGCCGCCTCGATCAGCGGGGCCGCCGCGACCGGCACGCCCAGCTCGTCCCCGAGCACTGAGACGAGCACGTCCACGTCGCGCGTGGCGATGCGCGCGTGGCTGCCGGTGACGAGGATCGCACGCAGCCCGGAGGTCGCGACGTCGTTCACCAGCGACGTGAAGGTGCGGAGAGCTCCGGCGGTGCCGACGAGCCCGCCGTGCTTGTTGCCGTGCGACGCGAAGTCGGTGACCACCAGTGCGCGCAGCCGCTCGTCGCCCAGTGCCTCGCGCTCCAGCCGCAGGATGTCGCACGCGGCGTGGTCCTTCGCCAGCGACGACGCGAGCATGGTGTCGACCGGGTCGCGCGTGCGCCGCACCCCCCGATCGCTGAGCGCATACCCGAAGTCGGCGAGCGTGCGACGGATGCGATGCCACTGCCGCTCGGCCCCCGGATCGGGCAGCAGCCGGTCCAGCGCGAAGCGTGCGAGCAGCCGCAGCGTCTCGTCGGCGCTGGGCGGCCGCCGCGCCACGTCGGGCAGATGGGAGACGAGCGGATGCCGCGGCGCCGCCGTGGCCAGCATCGCCGCTGCCGCCTCGGCGGCGGCGAAGTCGTCGGCGAACGCCACTGCCAGGCGCGCATCGACGGCGTGGTCGGCGGCGTCGACGGTCGAGGGGGTCGCAGGCGGCGGCTCGAGCGGGTCGCGCGGCGGTGACGGCGGCAGGGCGGGTTGCAGGGTGTCGACGAGGAACTGCAGACCGGTGTCGCCCGCGAAGGTCGTCCGCAGCAGCACGGCGAGCCCCTCCGCGTGACCGGAGAGGAAGGCGAGCTCGTCGCGGGTCGGCTCGACGAAGCGCACGAGGTCGCGGTAGGGCGCGAGGTTGCCCTCGCGCACGACCGCCGGCACGGGCACCTCGTAGTCGACGTCGCCGAGGAGCGAGGTGTAGTTGTCGTACTCGTCGGCGTCATCGGGTGACGGGAGCGTCGCGGTGAGTCCGATCAGCAGCGGCTCGCGCCCCGCAGCCCGCAGACGGGCGACGAGGGTCGCGACCACAAGCGCCCAATGGTCGAGCAGGTGGTGGCATTCGTCGAGCACCACGGTCTCGACGCCATGGGCAACCAGTCGGTCGATCAGCGCGAGGGCGTTCGGGTGCAGGGCCGTCGCGAGCACCTCGGGGTCCTCACGCACGAGCCGTCGTCGCAGCGTCCGGGAGCGGCCCGCGATGCCGCGGCGGTAGGCCGCGGGATTTCCCGACGCGAGGTCGTCGAGCCACTGTGCCGCGGCATCCGGCGATCGGCCGTCCGACTCGAGCTCATCGCGCCACCGGCTGCGGGCGAGCCCCGCGAACGGGTTGGCGGTGTCGAGGACGCTGAGTGCCTGGTAGGTCAGCGCCGTGAAGTCCCCGAGGCTGTCCGGGTCTTCGGACACCGCGCTCTGGTCGGGCGCGAGGGTCGCCGCGGTGGCGGCCCACTGCGTGCGGATCGTCGTGGTCGGCGTCAGCACGACCGCACAGCGGCCACGGCGGGCGGCCAGCAGCAGCCCGAGCAGGGTCTTCCCCGACCCCGGCGGCGCCACGATGTGCAGCGACGAGCCCGCCGCGACGTCGACGCGGTCGAGCACATCGGCCTGGTAATGCCGCAGCGTTCCGGAGAACCGCCACGCCGCGAGCGGTGCGGTCGCGGTCGCCGGTGGCATCCGTTCAGCTTACGAGCGCCGACCCGCCTCGCTCGGTCGCGCCACCCCGCCCCGCAGCGATAGCGGCGACGGATACGCAAGGAAATCTTGCCTCGCGTAGACGTGCAAGCTAGCCTTGCCGAATGAACGCAGAAGCGCACGTGCAGAAGACTCGCCGCCTCGTGATCGCAGCCATCGTGGTCGGCCTCGGCCTGGGGCTCGTCGGGCTCTTCGTGGGAACGAGCATCCCCGGGCTCGTGATGACCGTGGCAGGCTGGGCCGTCGTGATCGCCGGCATCGCGTGGCTGATCACCCGGCATTCGCAGCGGTCGTCCGCTGCCTCCCGGGCCGGATCGTGGCGCCCCGGCGACGGGAAACCGCGACCGTGACGACCGAGGCCGACGCCGATCTGGCCGTCGAGCTGTCGCGGCTGGCGGCGCGGCACGGCGCTCCCCCGGGACAGGCCGGCGCGACGACCGACGAGCTGCTCGCCGCGGTGACGGCGTTCCACGACATCGCCCGCGTATCGGCGGACCTGCAAGGGCAGGCCGTGCGGGCCGCGCACGAAGCCGGCGTCAGCTGGGCGAAGATCGGCACCCTCCTCGGCACGTCACGGCAGGCTGTGCAGCAGCGCTTCGACCCGCACTACATCCAGCACGACGAGCCGAAGGGATCCAGCCGCATCCTCGGTCCGGTGACGCGCGCCGAAGAGATGCACCATCTCGCCGAGGCGGGCGCCCAGGGCTGGCGACTCATCGACGCCCGCCACGGTGAGCACGTGCTCGAGAGGGACGACGAGGCGTGGGACATCACGCGGGTCTCGGTGTTCTCGGCCCGGCCGATGCCCTCCCCCGCGCAGGGGTGGCAGGCGGCGGCCACGAGGTTCCCGGACTGCTTCTACATCCGCCCCGCGCGAGCGGATGCCACGGCGGCGCGCGGCCGGGAGTGAACCGGACACTCGGCGGAACCCGTCAGACTGGGAAGAGCCACACGAACGGAGCCCCCCGTGCCCTCCCCGCAGACCCGCGCGGCGCCCGAGTACCAGCGCAACGCACTCGCCCCCGCGATCCTCGCCGCCATCGCATGCGTGGCCGGGATCGCGCTCCTCAGCCACGAGTACTACCTCGCGATCCGCTTCATCGTGGCGATCCTCGCCGTCATCATCGGCTGGTTCGCCCTGCAGGCGCGGCAGTGGTGGTGGATGCCGGTCATGCTGGCGATCGCGATCGTGTGGAACCCGCTGTATCCGTTCGAGTTCGCCGGCCCCTGGTGGGTGGCCGCGCACGTGATCGCCGCGGCGGTGTTCCTCGCCGCCGGCGCGCTGATCCGATCCCCGCGCACCCTCGCCTAGACGGTCACCTCCGCGACGAGCGCATCGCGGATTTCTGGGTGAGATCACCGCGCTCGGCCAGAGCGGCGTACTCGGCACTGCCGAGCGGGACCAGCGCGACGCGGCCCTGCTCGTCGTGGTGGAACCCCCAGCCGTACCGCTTGGCCAGCGGAGAGGCCCGCAGGCACGCCTGATCCTTCGCGAAGAAGCGATCCCATTCCGCGGACCGCTCGGAATCGGTGATCCCGGTGCGCAGGGCGTACACCTCGAAGAGGATCTCGTCGGAGGTCCTCTCGTACGGGTGATCGTGGATCAGCTCGTACTGCAGGGATGCCACGCTCGGCTTCGCGCCCGCGGGCGGCACCTCTGCGACAGGCACGGGGCAGTCGGGCGCCGTGGCGATGAAGGTGCTGCGGTAGTTCGTCGTCATGACCACATCCTGCAGCGCGCCGTCCCCGCCGGTATTGCAGAATTGCGCCATGCAGGGCGCACGCACGAGAGCCATCGGCACGGCCGAGCGCTCCGGAGTGCTGCAGCCGCAGAATCTCGAGCGCTTCCGCGCCCAGTGGATCCCGCCGGCCGAAGACGTCCGCGACGTTGTGGACACCTACTGGGCGGTGACGTGGCGACTCGAGCCCGGGGAGTCCATCGATCAGCGGATCATCGACCACCCGTCGATCACGCTCAGCATCGAACGGGGCGACGTCTTCGCGCCGCTCGTGGTGACGTCGGCGCGGTCCACGGCCTGGACGCGCACGATCAGCGGCGTCGGGGGTGTGTTCGCGATCCGGCTGCGTCCCGCCGGCCTCGCCGTGGTGTCCGACCTCGCGGCGTGGTCACTCCCCCACGAACGAGAGGTGACCGCCGACCTCGACGGCCGGTGTCACCGGCTCCTCGAGCAGATCGCGGCCACGCCGGGACCCACCGCGCGCGCCGAGGCCGCAGACGCGCTGGTGCGGGAACTGCGCGCCGAGCGTCCGCTGGCGCCGTCGCAGCGGTTGGCGAACGCCGGGCTCGACGCCATCGCCGCGCGGCCGCACGTGCGGAGGACATCTGACGTGGCCGATGCGCTCGGGGTGGGCGTCCGGACGCTGCAGCGCGCGCTGCATGCCCACGTCGGGCGCGGTCCGAGTGAGATCGCTCGCCGTGTGCGCCTGCAGGAGGTCGTCCGGCGCCTTTCGACCGAGCACGGGAGCCTCGCCGACATCGCCGTCGAACTCGGCTACGTCGACCAGGCGCACCTCACGAACGACTTCCGTGCCGTCGCCGGCGTGACACCCGGGGCCTACCTGCGAACGCAGGCGCAGGCGCAGGCAGCCCTGGCCGTCGGGAGCGGCGGCGATGCTCACGCAGCAAGGACGGAGGGGATGCCGCACGCGTGACCACAGCGGGCGGCCGAGACCGCGGGAATCACCCGCTGTCTCGGCCGCCCGTCGTCGCCTCCGCAGCCGCCGCACTCGGCGGCGAGGGCGCTGGCGGTCAGGCCACGCGCGCGCTGTGCGCGGCGGCGATCTCGCGCCCGGAGCGCACGGCGTGCTGCTCCGCGTCGGCCTTGAGCGCCGCGGCCGTGTCGGCGAAGGCATCCATCGCGGGGTTCACGCCGACCAGCGTGAACGGCCGCTGGACGACGCGCAGGTCGAGCCCCCAGACGTCCTCGAGCACGCGACGCAGCCACGCCGTGGAGTGGTCCCAGCCTTCCTTGGGGCTGCCGGGGGAATAGTTGCCGCCCAGCACGGTGACGAGCGTCGCGGGCTTGCCCTGCAGCGCGGTGCCCTGCGGGTTGATACGCGGGTCGGTGTACGCCAGGTCGAACCACGTCTTGAAATGCTGTGAGACGCCGTAGTTGTACAGCGGAACGGCGAACAGCAGCGCGTCGGCGGCGGTCAGCTCGTCGGCGAACGTCGTGGCCAGATCCACCGCCGCCTGCTGCCGCTCGGTTCGCTCGGCCTCGGGCACGCCCGGCGCCGTCACGGCATCGACCCACGCCGTGGCGGGCACCGGGTCGAGGCTGAGATCGCGCCGGGTGACGACGGAATCCGGGTGCGCAGCGAGCCATTCGGCTTCGACGAGGTCGGCCAGGGCACGGCTCGACGACATGGAGGGGAAGATGCTGGCATCCAGTCGGAAGAGGGACATGAATCTCCGATCAAGGGGCTTGGGTTTCAGGAGTCACTACGAAAAACATAGCGACAAGCGAAACGCTAGCACGATAGAGTCGGGGTGTGGGTGATGAGGGACACGAGGGGCGCCAGTGTGACGCAGCCGTCAGCCTCGCCTTCTCCGTCCTCGGCAAGCGCTGGAACGGGATGATCCTCGACGTGCTGCGCGGCGGAGCGATGTCGTTCGTCGAGCTGCGGCGGGGGGTGGGCGGCATCAGCGACGCTGTACTGTCCGACCGGCTCACCGAGCTGGCCGAAGCGCAGCTGGTCGTGCGCCGTGTCTCGCCGGGGCCGCCCGTGTCCGTGAGCTACGAACTGACCGACGCCGGGTGCGCACTCCTCCCCCTGCTGACCCGATTGGGCGAGTGGGCGGCAGCCCACCTGGGCGCGGCGGCGCGCTGACGGACGCGCTGACGGACGCGCTCAGGCGTGCCGGCGCGAAGGCGCCGCGCCCGTCACGTCCGACCAGCTGCGAAGGGTGGTCTCGACGACGCCCTCGAGCTCCTCACGCGTGGCCCCGTTGGCGGCCTGCACCGCAAGGCCGGAACCGACCGTGGTGAGGTATCGAGCGAGCGCCTCCGGATCAGCCTCTGCAGGAAGATCGCCCTCGTCCACGGCGCGCTGGAAGCGCGCGACCAGACGCTCCCGCGATGCGCTGCGAACGCCTCGAAGCAGATCGTGAGCACCCTGCGCATCCTCGCTTTCCGGCAGCGCCGCCTGCACGAGCAGGCATCCGTGCGGTCTCCCCGGCTGGGTCGTGGTATCGACGACACCGCGCAGGAACGTCTCGGCGACCGCCCGCACGGTGGGCTCCTCCACCGCCCGCGCCTCATATGCTGCGGGCCCCTCCAGGTAGCGGTCGACCGCCTTTCGGAAGAGCTCTTCCTTGTTCCCGAACGCCGCGTACATGCTGGTCTTGGTGATGCCCATGGCCCCCGTCAGATCCATGAGACTGGCGCCTTCATAGCCCCGCTGCCAGAACGTCAACATGGCACTGTCGAGGGCCTCATCGACGTCGAAACCTCGGGGCCTGCCTACTGTGCCGGCTGGGGATTGGGGCATGGCGCCACTGTAGTTCCTCAGTCTCATCCGGGCGCGGGGAGCGGGCGTTGCGCCGCACGATCTCGGCGAGCGCCCCCAGCCCGCCGAACGCGATCAGCGCGCCGGCGATGAGGATGCCGCCCGTCGGACGGACGATCGACTGACCCGAGAGCGCCTGCACCGTCACGGTGACGAGGGTCGCCGTGAACACGGCGACCGCCACCGTCAGCGCCTGCAGACGGGCGCGCCGGGTCGACAGCGAGCGGAATCTCCGCCCCAGGAGTTCGAGACCGACAAGCGCGAGCGGGATGACCTGCAGGGCGTGCATCCCGATGAAGTGGGGAATGCGCAGATCGCCACCCGTCGTGCTCCACCCCAGAAGCGGAAGCCCGGGGCCTCCGTCCGGCACGCCCACCGCGTGGGCTCCGACGATGCCCTGGAAGTCGTCGAGTTGGCCCGCGGTGGGCAGCGTCATCAGAAATCCCAGACCCAGTCCGATGAGAGCCAGGATGATTCCGGATCTCGCCGCGAACGTGCGGGCGGGGTCGGGGCCGGGATTGCGCACCACGGCGATGGCGATGAGCAGCGTCATGACCCAGACGAGCGCTATCGACGCGGCCATGATCGCCCAGACCGTCGTATGCCACGGAGTGCTGATGTTGAAATGACTCGTCTCCGCCGCAGCAGCCAGGGCGAAGATGAGCAGGATTTCGATGGACAGGGCGACGACGACCCACGTCCCGGCACGGTCCGCGACGCGCCGACCACGTCGCACCTGGCCGATGAGCCAGGCGAGGGTCAGCGTGTAGATCGCCCCGGACACCGCGAACTTCAGCGGCTTCAGCCATACCCCCGCACCGGTGATCTGCCGCTGATCGATCACGGCGGCCACCGCGGCCACCACCGCGAGAACCACCATCGAGGCCGCGAAGAGCACCAGCGGCCGGTGCCAGCGGTCCGGCCGGGGCAGCGGATCCGCGGCCGTCGCGCTCACGTGCTCACCCGCTCACGCCGCGGACGATGAGACCGACGCCGGCCGAAACCGCCCCGATCGTGAGCACACCGGCTCCGATCCACAGCAGCGCGATCGCACGGTTGGGGCGTGCCGGATCCTTGCCGATCACCGAGAGGAAGAATCCGGCCGGCATGAGAATCGCCGCCACCAGTATTCCGAGCGAGAGGGTCGCGAACGGCTCGGCGACATCGTTCGTCTGCACGATGACCATGGTCAGCAGACCCAGGATCACAAGCACTCCCGCATGGGCGTGTCCGGCTCGGAAGAACGACTTCTGAAGATCGTTGGCGGGGACGCCCCCGGAAAGGACCCTGACGAGGAACCATCCGCCGTACGCGACCGCCACGACGGTGAGAAGGACGATGCCGGCATTGATCTGGTGCGCGCTCTCGAGCATGGGATGCCTTTCTGGAGTGGTGAACGCGCAAACAGTACCGCTCGGTACTTAATTCCACCACCGGCATCCGCTTTCTCAGCGCACGGCGCGTTGCGCGCGTTGCAGGTTGCGGATGAGCTCCTCCCTGCTCTGCCCGTCGACCGCGTGGCGCCACATCGGCGTGCCGGGAGCGCTGCGCCAGGAGGCGCTCAGCGGACTGTTGTCGACGGCGTCGAAACCGAGGTCGTCGTAGAAGCGGGTCACGAGATCGACGGCATCCGGATAGTCGCTCGACACCACCAGCGCCTTGCGGTCCGGGGCTCCGGCGGGGCGCGCGAGCCTGACGATCGCGGGCAGAGCGTCGCTGGGAACGCGGATCTCGAAACGCGCGTGGAACTGGATGTGACTGAACGCCTTGACGACCATCGATCGCGGCAGCTGCTCCTGCCGCAGCTCATGCACGGTCTTGCGTCCGGAATCCACCTCCGGGTAATTGCCGTCGCGCCAGACCATGTAGTTGTTGTTGTCGATGACGACCTTCCCGGCAAGCTCTTCGACGGGAAGGCGGTCGTCCGGGGCGTAGGGAACGCCAAGAACGCGAAGTCCCCCGCCGCGGCCCCCTCCGCCGCCGTCGCTGCGCGCGCCTGGGGGCCGAGCTCTGCGACGAGGCCCCGCAAGGTGTCCGGCCCGCGCGAGTTGGCGATGGCGACCCTGTAGCCGGCTTCGATCGCGACCCGTGCGAGGGCGCTCCCTGCCTGGCCGGCGCCGAGGATGCCGATGGTGGTCCCTGGTTCTCGTTGTGCCATGAGTCGAAAGTAGGGCGCCGGGACGACGGCGTCTCCCTTTTGAGGGGGCCCTGTCGCACCCCTGATCACCGCACGCTCTCAACGACGAATCGCCGCCCGAATCCGGACGGCGATCTTCGTGTTGAGTGGTGGTGGTGGTGCCCCCGACAGGAGTCGAACCTGCGACCTACGGTACCGGAAACCGGCGCTCTATCCACTGAGCTACGGAGGCGTACCGAACGAGACTATCACTGGCCAGACGGCCCTCTCGACAACGCAGATCGCCCCGGAGCCGGAGCTCCGGGGCGATCAGTTGCGTGTGTCGGTTTCCGTATCCGGTCACCTCTCGGTATCCACGTTTCCGTTTTCTTCTCGCGACACCGAAGCTACGCCGATCCCCCGCCGGGTCAAGAGCTCGCCCGCGAATCGACTCACCCTCGGGTTGAACGTGAAGGATGCCGGCATCCACAGCGCCTCACTCGGGGCTGACCAGCTTCAACCCGACGATGCAGCCGACGAGACCCAGGATGAGAAGGAACTTCACGAGCGAGAAGTCCTCGTCGCCGGTGATCATCGCGTAGACGACGGTGATCGACGCCCCGATGCCGACCCAGACGGCGTACGCGGTGCCGGTCGAGATCTCGCGCATGGCGTACGCGAGGCCGCCCATGCTCAGCACGAGAGCGACGCCGAAGACCACCGATGGCCAGAGCTTGGTGAAGCCCTCGGACTTGCCCAGGGCCGTCGCCCAGACGGCCTCGAGAACCCCCGACACGATGAGAACGATCCACGACATGACACAGCCTCCGTGGCCAGTCTTGTCGCTCACCGGGTACTGAACCGTCGTCCGGGGATCCGGTCGGGATCCACCAGCGATGGTACCGCCGCCCTCCTCGCGAACGGGCCGCGGCGGCCCGAGGGAGGGCAGCGCCCGGCAGCGTGCACAATGTCGCCAACTCGCCGGTGGGGCGCCCCGAACCGACTGATTCCGCCCCCGCCGTCGCGATATGCCGACGTTGTGCACGCCGGGGCCGGCGTCCCCGCCCCGACCCCGCCGAGCAGCGGCCCGGCAGACTCCGCGTCGCGGCACCCACGGCCCCGCCGGCGCCGATCTGCGACGTGCACAACGTCGCCACGCCCGGCAGCGAACGCCCCGAACCCGCCGGTTTTGCACGCGACGACGCGAGGGTGCCGACGTTGTGCACGCCGGACCCCGCCCCTCAGGGCGAGACGAAGAAGATCGCGTCGAGCAGCCCCGGGTTGTGCGCGTGCACGAGCACGGCGAACACCACGGCGTCGAAGAGCAGGTGCACCGTGACGACGTACGCGAGCGAGCGCGTGCGCAGGAAGATGTACCCCTGCAGCAGCGCGAACGGGATCGTCAGCGCCGGCCCCCATTCGCGGTAGCCCAGCTCCCACAGGAACGACACGAACACGATGGCCTGCAGCAGGTTCGCCGACAGGTCGGCGAAGTGGCGGCGCAGCAGTGCGAACACGGTGCAGATGAAGAACAGCTCGTCCCAGATGCCGACGGCCCCGACCCCGACGAACAGGCGCGCGATGAGATCCGGGGTGTCCACCACCGGCCAGTTCATGTAGACGCCCGAGGTGATGAAGTAAAACGGCAGGATCAGCCAGCCCAGCACCAGCACGAGCACGAGCCACACCCACTGGAAGGTGCTCCACCGCCCTCCCCCGCGCCACGGGAACGAGATCGCCCGGTCCCGGTACACCCAGCGCGAGATGACGTACGGCACGACCACGGCGCCGCCGAGGGCGAGGGTGAACCGCACCATCGCAGCGTTGTCGAGCTCGGCCTTCAGGTCGATGAGGCTGACGACGACCATGCCGACCGCGATGAGCGACAGATCACGCACGAGGCTCGGCGGACGCGTGTCGGATGCCGCGAGCGCGGCATCCCGCCCGCCGCGCCGTTCCACGAGGGCCGCCACGACGAGCCCCGCGATGAGGAGCGCCCACCCCAGCAGCGGCTGCAGCAGTACGAAGAACGCGGGAGCGGCCAGGCACACCAGCAGCGCCGGCACGGTGGCGAGGGACACCAGCGGCCGCGTGACCGGGACGACCGTCTTCATGCGCGCGCCTTCCGTCGATAGACCAGGTCGCGGATGTCCCGGCCCTTCGCGGCGCCCTTGCGCTCGAAGGCGGTGACGACGCGCCCCTCGAACCGAGGCGCCCACGTGCCCGCGAACGCGGGCTCGAAGTCGGCGGCCTCGTCCATGACCTCGCTCATCTGCAGCGCGTAGTCCTCCCAGTCGGTCGCGAGCCGCAGCAGACCGCCGTCGCGCAGCACGCGGGCGGCGAGCGCGGTGAAGGGCGGCGCGACCAGGCGGCGCTTGGTGTGCTTCTTCTTGTGCCACGGATCGGGGAAGAACACCCAGAGTTCCTGCGCCGAGGCCTCCGGCAGCAGGTGCTCGAGCACCTCGGGGGCATTGGCCTCGACGACCCGCAGGTTTCGCAGGCCTTCGCGCCCGGCGTCGAGCATGGTGCGGGCGAGCCCCGCCTTGAACACCTCGACCGCCAGAAAGTCCACCTCGGGGTGCGCGGCTGCCGCGTGCACGATCGCGTGTCCCTGGCCCGAGCCGATCTCGACGACCAGCGGGGCGGTACGCCCGAAGACCTCTGCCGGGTCGACCTCGGAGCCCGCGCGCACGCTGGTCGTCGCGCCGTCGCGCTGCAGCGGCAGCGCGTAGAACGGGGCGAGCTCGCGCCAGGCGCGCTCCTGCGCCTCGGACATGCGGCCGCTGCGGCGCACGAACGACACCGTGCGCTTTCGGAACGGGGCGTCGGGGTCGGCGGTCGGGTCCGCGTCGGGCTCAGGATCCGGCATACGCCAAGGCTACCGGTGCCGCCCCGCCCGCCCCACGACGGATCAGTCCTCCTGCGTGACGAAGTCGATGAGCTGCTCCACCCGCCCGAGCAGGGCCGGGTCGAGGTCGCGGAAGGTGTGGACGCTCCCGAGGATCCGCTGCCACGCCCGGGCGATGTCGGCCTGCTCCTCAGCGGGCCAGCCGAGAGCCCGGCACACACCGGTCTTCCAGTCGATGCCGCGGGGGACTTTGGGCCATGCCGGGATGCCGACGGCGCGCGGCAGCACGCACTCCCACACGTCCACGTGCGGGTGACCGACCACCAGCACGTGGGCGCCATGCGGGCCGCGTGCGACGGCGTCGGCGATGCGCTGCTCCTTGGAGCCGGGGACGAGGTGGTCCACGAGCACCCCGTATCGGCGCTCGGGTCCCGGCGGCTCGTCCCGCAGCGTCTGTTCGAGCAGGTCGATGCCCTCGAGGTACTCGACGACGACCCCCTCGACGCGCAGGTCGGCTCCCCACACCTTCTCCACCAGCTCGGCGTCGTGGCGACCCTCGACGAGGATGCGACTGGCGCGCGCGACCCGGGCGCGCTCCTGCGGCGCGGCGAACGACCCGGACGCCGTGCGGGTGCGCGGCTTCGGACCGGCCGTCGGCACGACGAGTCGCACGGGGGCGCCGTCGATGAGGAAGCCGCCGCCGAGCGGGAACTGCCGGCGCCGGCCGACGCGATCCTCCAGCTCCACCAGTCCCGCCTGCACCCCGGTGACAGCGCCGCAGAAGCCGTCGCCGGCCACCTCGACCACGAGATCGCGTGAGGCCGGCACGTTCGGGATCTCGCGTCGCCCTGCAGTGCGCCATCCGGACGCGAGCACGTCGCTGCCGTATCGGTCGTGGTCCATGTGTCCTCCGGGGGCCAGAGCGTACCCGCCACGTGGGCGGAGCCCCGGGCGACCCGCCGCCGGGCGCCGCACCCCGCTTCATCGTCATCTCACAGCCTCCCGACTACCACGGGCAGGGGGCCGGGTGCATAGACTCGAAACGAGGTGCTTCGTCGCGCCTCGGAAGGGGACGCGATGCGCAGGCGCTGGGCCATGATTCTCACGGCCGTTGCTGCCGTGCTCCTGTCCGCCACGACCGTCAGCGCCGCGGCGACCGACCCCGTGCAGCTGGGGGCGTCGCGCCTGCTCGACCAGGCCGACGTGCTCACCGGTGGCGAGGCGTCCGCGGTGGAGGACCGCCTCGACGGACTCTACGACGCGACCGGGGTCGACCTCTTCGTCGTCCTCGTGAACGAGTTCACCAATCCCTCGGACCGCCAGGAGTGGGCGGATGCCGTCGCGCTCGGCAACGGCCTGGGGCAGAAGCAGTACCTGCTGGCCATCGCCACAGAGGGCCGGCAGTACTACATCTCCGCCGATCAGGACGGCCCCCTCAGCGACAGCGAGCTCACCGCAGCGGAAGAGGCGATGCGACCCCTGCTGGGAGCCGATGATTACAGCGGCGCCATCGAGCTCGCCGCGGACCGCTTCGAGTCCGACCTCGAGCCCGGCGGGAGCGGCACGTGGCTGTGGATCGCACTCGGCGCCGTCGCCGTCGCGATCGTCGTCCTGCTCGTCGTTCGCTCGCGCCGCTCCAAGGCCGCCGGCGGCCGCGGCCCGAAGGGCGAGGCGGTCGAGCAGATCCCCCTCGCCGAGCTGGAACGACGTGCCGCGTCGGCGCTCGTGGCCACCGATGATGCCGTCCGCACCAGCGAGCAGGAGCTGGGCTTCGCGCGCGCGCAGTTCGGCGACCAGGCCACGGTCGAATTCCAGCAGGCACTGGCGTCAGCGAAGGACAACCTCACCCAGGCCTTCACGCTCCAGCAGCGGCTCGACGACTCCGAGCCCGACACCGAGCAGCAGGTGCGGGAGTGGAACACCGAGATCCTGCGGCTGTGCGAGCAGGCGGATGCCGGTCTCGATGAGAAGGCCGCCGACTTCGACGAGCTGCGCAAGCTCGAGCAGAACGCGCCCGAGGCGCTCACCCGCGTGCAGGAGCAGCGGACGGCCGTAGCCGCACGACTGGATGCCGCCGAAGCGGCATTGCAGGCGCTGCACTCCGACTATGCGCCCGAGGCGCTGGCGACGGTCGCCGACAACCCGCAGCAGGCCCGCGAGCGGATCGCGTTCGCGGACGAGCAGCTGGCGCAGGCGGCCAGCGCCGTCGCCGCAGGCGACGGCGGCACCGCGGCCGTCGGCATCCGCGCGGCCGAAGACGCCGTCGAGCAGGCCGCCCTCCTCGAAGACGCCATCGGGCGCCTGCAGGCCGACCTCGGCAAGGCCGAGAAGGATGCCGTCGCACTCATCGCCGACCTCGAGCACGACATGGCCGTCGCCGCCTCGCTCCCCGACAGCGACGGTCAGGTCGCGGCGGCCGTGGCCGCGACGCGCCAGCAGGTCGACACGGCGCGGCAGAACCTGGCCACCGCGGCCAAGCGACCGCTGGTCACCCTGGAGGCTCTCGAGACGGCCAACACCCGCATCGACGGCGTCGTCGCGGCCGTCCGCACCGCGCAGGAGCGCGCCCAGCGCGCGCAGCAGATGCTCGGTCAGCAGCTCGCGCAGGCGCAGGCCCAGGTGTCGGCCGCCGAGGACTACGTATCGGCACGCCGCGGCGCCGTCGGCGCCCAGGCCCGCACGCGGCTGGCCGAGGCGACCGCGGCGCTCGCGCAGGCGCAGCAGCTGGCCGCGACCTCGCCCGAGCAGGCGCTCCCCCTCGCGCAGCGGTCGCACCAGCTGGCCGCGCAGGCGATCCAGTACGCCCAGAACGACGTCGGCGGCTTCGGCGGCGGGGGCTTCGGCGGGGGCTTCGGCGGCGGCGGGGGCGGCGACAACGGCATGCTCGGCGCCGTGCTCGGCGGCATCGTCATCAACTCGCTGCTCAGCGGCGGAGGCGGCCGCTCCCGTGGCGGCGGCGGCTTCGGCGGCATGATGGGCGGCGGCGGCAGCAGCCGCGGTCGCAGCGGCGGCGGCTCGTTCCGCCCCGGCAGTTTCGGTGGCGGGGGCACCCGCGGCCGCCGCGGAGGGGGGCGCTTCTGATCCTCCGCGCCCGCCGCACCACGGCATCCACGACCACTCCACGTCCACGTGATAGGAAGGCAACACCCATGGCAAAGCAGTCCATCTTCGGTCGCATCTCGACCCTCATGAAGGCGAACATCAACGCGCTCCTCGACTCCGCCGAGGACCCGCAGAAGATGCTCGACCAGCTCGTGCGCGACTACTCCAACTCCATCGCCGACGCCGAGTCGGCCATCGCCGAGACCATCGGCAACCTGCGTCTGCTCGAACGCGACCACCAGGAGGACGTGCAGGCGGCCACCGAGTGGGGCAACAAGGCCCTCGCCGCCAGCCGCAAGGCCGACCAGCTGCGCACGGCCGGCAACCTCGCCGACGCCGACAAGTTCGACAACCTCGCCAAGATCGCGCTGCAGCGCCAGATCAGCGAGGAGAACGAGGCCCGGGCGATCGCGCCCACCATCGCCACGCAGACCGAGGTCGTCGAGAAGCTCAAGGACGGCCTCAACGGCATGAAGGGCAAGCTCGAGCAGCTGAAGTCGAAGCGCTCGGAGCTGCTGGCCCGGGCGAAGACCGCCGAGGCGCAGACCAAGGTGCACGACGCGGTGCGGTCCATCGACGTACTCGACCCCACGAGCGAGCTCGGCCGCTTCGAGGACAAGGTGCGTCGCCAGGAGGCCCTGGCCGCCGGCAAGCAGGAGCTCGCGGCATCCAGCATCGACGCCCAGTTCAACCAGCTCGAGGACGTCGGCGAGCTGACCGAGGTCGAGGCACGCCTGGCCGCGCTGAAGTCCGGCGCCCCGGCGAAGGCGATCGACGCCGGAGCCTGATCTCCGCAACGAACGCGGGCGCCGTTTCCTCACGGAGCGGCGCCCGCTGTCGTTACGGCGGGTTTCGCACGGCGCGGACGTTCGTGTCCGCGCGCCGCTTCAGGAGAGGATGGGCACATGACCCGGTTCATCGTCGTGCCGCAATGGCAGGGCTCGCCGTCTGCGCGCGCCATGCTCCTCGTCGACGGAGCGGAGGCGATCGCGGGCGACCTCCCCCGCGCCGCCTGCACCCGCGTGGACGTGCCCCTCGAAGCCGGCGAGGCCCTCGGCACCGGCGTGCACCGGCTGAGCGCGCTGGCGCGCATCCAGTCGCTGGTCACCGAGGCGCTGGCGCCGGTCGACGAGCCGTTCGTCGTGGTCGGCGGCGACTGCGCGGTGGCCGTTCCCGGCGTCCGGCACGCGGCGGCCCGCCATCCGCACCTCGCGGTGGTGTGGCTCGACGCCCACGGCGACCTCAACGACCCGCAGTCCTCGCTGTCGGGCGCCTACGCCGGCATGGCCCTGCGCGCCGTCGTCGGCGATGGCGAACTGGCCCTGCCCGCGGGCACCGTCGCGCCCGAGCGCGTCGTCCTGGCGGGGGCCCGGGAGCTGGATGCCGCAGAGACGGCGTACCTGCAGACCTCCGACGTCACCCACCTCCCCGTCGAGGCGTTCACCGACCCCGCCGCGCTCGCCGACGCGGTCGCTGCGACCGGGGCCGACGCGGTGTACGTGCACGTGGATCTCGACGTGCTGGACCCGGCGGCGATCACCGGCGTCGGCACGGCTGTCCCCTTCGGCATCGAGGTGCCGCAGCTGGTCGCCGCCCTCGCCGAGCTGCGTCGGCGGGTGCCGCTCGTCGGCTCGTCGCTGGCGGGATTCTCGCCCGTCTCGCCGCGGGCCGCGGTCGACGACATGGGCGCGATCCTGCGCGTGATCGGCGCGCTGGCGTGAGCCCGATCTCGACGCCACCGGCCGGCTGGCGCGACGCCGCCGACCGCGCGGTGGCCCGGGGCCTGCGGCAGGACCGCTGGATTCCGGGCTTCCTGCTGGATTCACCGATCAGTCGTCTGGGCTATCTCTGGGGCACCGCCGTCGGCCTCGTCTGGGGCACCGTGTGGTCCACCGGCCGCGTCGAGAAGCGGCAGGGTCTCTGGGTGTTCCGCGGCATGCCTGGCTGGACCTTCGGCCGCGGCGGCGTCTGCGTGGGCGGGTGCTTCCTGACCGGCAACGGCCGCATCACCCCCGCCCTGCTGCGCCACGAGGCGGTGCACAAACGGCAGTGGGAGCACTACGGCGCGCTCATGCCCGTGCTCTACCTGCTGGCCGGACGCAATCCGCTGACGAACCGCTTCGAGATCGAGGCGGGACTCGAAGACGGCAGGTACGTGCCCCGCGGGTCGTGACCGCGGCGCTCAGCGCGCGGTGGCGAGGCCGAACCGCTCGGGCGTGCGGATGTCTTCGGCCGGAATGCCGAGGCTGCCCGTGAGGTGGTCGACGATGTCGGCGGTGCCGAGGTAGCCGCCCAGCAGGAACACGCGGGTGCCGCGCTCCTCGCCGCACAGCATCTCGTCGGCCCACGCCGCGACCGCGCGCGCGAGCGCCTCACCCGGCGCGCAGGACCGGCCGGTCCCGGGTGCGCCGGAGCGGCGCGAACGGTCGAGCCAGGTCAGCGTCATGCGCGGGGGAACCGTGATGTCGGCAGGCCAGCCGTCGTCCGGGACCTCGACGAAGACACGACCGGTCGAGCACAGCGGCAACGTGGCGAGAAGAGCCTCGAGATCGGCGAGCGAATGCTCGTCGGCGGTGACGAGGTGCTGCACGCGCGTGTGCTTGGCGGCCCGGCATGCGGTGACGCTGTGATCGAGGGAGGTCATGACGCTGCCAGGATACACGGATATAGGGTTGCCTAACCTGAGTAAGGGTCAGCTTCCCCGAATCAGCACCGCGGTCAGCTCGCGGATCTCGTCGTCCCCCAGACCGTGCGCGCGCAGGAACTCCACCGGAGCGCCGTAGCGGCTGCGCAAGTCGTCGAGGAGGGTGCGCATCGCGGCGGCGGGCGACTTCGTCGCCAGCTCCTCGAGAAAGCGCGCCTCGGGATGCCGCGAGCGCAGGTACCGCAGCACGCGGGCGTTGCGCTGCGGCGGCAGCAGCGCCTCGGTGCGCGCATAGTCCGCCACGACGGCTTCCTCGTCGACGCCCGCCGCTGCGAGCGTCAGTCCCACGGTGACCCCGGTGCGGTCTTTGCCGACCGTGCAGTGCACGAGCACCGGCTGATCGGCCAGCACCCCCCGCACCACCTCGACGACCCGGTCGGCGGCCTCATCGAGCATCGCGCGGTAGAAATCGTCGAGATCGACGTCCTTCTCGAAGAACGATGCCGCCGACCCGAGGAAGAGGGGAACGCGCATCGTCTCGAGCCCCAGACCGTCGACCAGCGACGGCTCGAGGGCGACCTCGTCGTCGGCGCGCAGGTCGATCACCCGCCGCAGCCCCAGCTCGCGCAGCGTGCGCCTGCCGACGTCGTCCAGGCGCGCGAGGTTGCCGGAGCGGAACAGCACCCCCGAGCGCGTCACCCCGTCCCGCGCCGGCAGACCCCCCACATCGCGGAAGTTGAGCGCTCCCGAAACGCCGCCCGTGGCATCCGTCATGCCTGCTCTCCGTCGCGGGGCGGCACGGGATAGCGACCGGCGATGGCGACGCGGTTGAACGCGTTGATCGACACGAGGATCCAGCTGAGCGCGACGTACTCCTTCTCCGACAGGATGCCGCCCACGCGTTCGTACACGTCGTCCGCAATGCCGCCTCGGTCGATGTGCACATGGGCCTCGGTCAGCTCCAGCGCGGCGCGCTCCCGCTCGCTGAACACGCCCGAGTCCCGCCACACGGCGACCTGCGCGATGACGTCCGCGGTGAGGCCGGCCGCCGTCGCGCGGTCGACGTGCACCCGCACGCAGTAGGCGCATCCGTTCAGCTGCGATGCGTGGATCTGCACGAGCTCTCGCAGGCGCGGCTCGATGCCGGCCTCATCGGCGAGCGCGCCCACGGTCTTGGCCATTGTGTGGAGGGCACGGTAGGCCGTCGGCGCGGAGCGGGACAGGTGCACGCGCGGTTCATCGCTCATGATCCGACCCTAGCGCCGGGCCCGGAATGCGCACTGGACGGCCGGCAAGTGGCGCACTTCCCTCGGCAGAGGCCCCGAGAATGCTGATCCCGGCCTCACAAACGGTGGCCACGATGCCCGACCTGTGCCGGGCGGACCCTAGGCTGTTACGCGCACAAGAGTACGCAGGGACCCGGACAGCGCTGGCGCCCCTGCCCTTGCGAAAGGATTCCCTCCATGCTCCGCCGTACCCCCTTGGCCGCCGCCGTGCTCATGGCCGGCGCTCTGGCCCTCACGGCCTGCACCTCCGAGCCGTCGCCCGCCCCGTCGACCAGCGCCGTCGCCGACCCGAACGCCTCCGTCACGGTGCGCATGGTCGCCGAGCCCGGCAACCTCGACATCCGCGAGACCGCCGGCGCCGCGCTCGACCAGCTTCTCATCGACAACGTCTATCAGGGCCTGGTATCCCGCACCCCGGAACAGGACATCACGCCCGCCCTGGCCAGCGACTACGAGGTGTCCGAAGACGGACTCACCTACACCTTCACGCTCCGCGAAGGGGTCGTCTTCCACGACGGCCAGCCGCTCACCCCGCAGGACGTGGTGTGGTCGCTCACCCAGGTGCGCGACAACCCCAGCTACCGCGACGCCCAGCGGCTCGCGGGCGTGACGTCGGTCACGGCCGACGGCCAGACGATCACCGTCACCCTGAGCCAGCCCGACTCGAGCTTCCTGTGGAACCTCACCGGTCGCGCGGGACTCGTGCTCAAGGAAGGGGATGCCACCGACCGCAAGACCGCGGCCAACGGCACCGGCCCCTTCACGCTCTCGTCGTGGCGGCAGGGCGACAACGTCACCCTGCAGCGGTTCGACGGCTACTGGGGCGACCCCGCCGGCGTCGCCGAGGTGGTCTTCGCGTACATCCCCGATACGCAGGCGGCACTGAACGCGGCCCTCGCCGGCGAGGTCGACGTGGTGACCGGGTTCGACGCGAACCTGTCGGAGCAGATCGAGGCCAACGGCGATTTCGCCGTCGAGGTCGGCGCGTCCACCGACAAGGCCACCCTCGCGATGAACGCCTCGGACGGCCCGCTGTCGGACGTGCGGGTGCGCCAGGCGATCCGTCAGGCGATCGACCACGACGCCATCGTCGAGGCGATCGGCGTCGGGCAGACGCAGTACGGTCCGATCCCCGAGCTGGACCCGGGCTACGAGGACCTCTCCGACGTGGCGCCGCACGACCCGGATGCCGCACGCGAGCTTCTCGCCGAGGCGGACGCGGAGGATCTCGAGCTGACGCTGACGGTCCCAGATTTCTACGGCACCACCGTGTCGCAGATCCTCGTCTCGAACCTGCACGACGTCGGAGTGACGCTCGAGGTCGAGGTGGTGGAGTTCTCCGCCTGGCTCAACGACGTCTACGTCAACCGGGACTACGACCTCAGCTTCGTGCTGCACACCGAGGCGCGCGACTTCGAGAACTGGGCCGACCCGGAGTACTACTTCGGCTACGACAACCCCGAGGTGCAGGAGTTGTTCGCGCAGTCGCTCGCCGCGACCGACGAGGACGAGGCCGCCGAGCTGCTGGCGGAGGCGGCACGCATCGTCTCGGAGGACCACGCCGCCGACTGGCTCTACAACGGCGCCTCGGTCGTCGCGGTCGGCGATAGCATCGCCGGTATGCCGACGGTCAACGTGAACGAGCGCCTCAACCTCGCCGAGATCACCAAGAGCGAGGGGTGATCCGCTACGCGCTGACACGGCTGGTCCTGCTGCTGGTCGGGCTCGTCGTCGCCAGCGTGTTGATCTTCGCCACCCTGCGGGTGCTCCCCGGCGACATCGCGCAGATGATCGCGGGCGTCGGCAGCACCCCCGAGCAGGTGGAGGCCATCCGGTCGCGCCTGGGCCTCGACCGCGCTCTGCCCCTGCAGTACCTCGACTGGATGTCGGGGGTCCTCCGGGGCGACCTGGGCACGTCGCTGCTGACCGGCAGCTCCGTGGCCGCCGAGCTCGCCCAGAAAGCCCAGGTGACGGTGCCCCTGGGGCTCCTCGCCATGGTGATCGCGCTGGTGTTCAGCGTGCCCCTGGGCGTCGCCTCGGCGCTGCGGCGCGGCCGCGCCGACGGAACGCTCATCACCGTCGGCGCGCAGGCCCTTGCCGCCGTCCCCGTCGTCTGGGCGGGAATGATGCTCGTCGTCGTCTTCGCGGTGTGGCTCGGCTGGCTGCCGGCACAGGGCTTCCCCCGTGCCGGCTGGGCCGACCCCGCCGCCGCCTTGCGCGCTCTGCTGCTGCCGGCCATCACGATCGGCATCGTCGAAGGCGCCATGCTGCTGCGCTTCGTCCGGTCCGCCACCCTGCAGGCGGTCGGTCAGGACTACGTGCGCGCGGCCGCCGCGAAGGGACTCACCCGCACGCAGGCGCTGCTGCGTCATGGCCTTCCCAACGTCGGGCTGTCGGTCATCACGGTGCTCGGCCTGCAGGTCGCCGGCATCATCGTGGGCGCCGTGGTCATCGAGCAGCTGTTCTCGCTCCCCGGCATCGGCCGCATGCTCGTCGTCGACGTCGGCCAGCGCGACCTGCCGAAGGTGCAGGGCGAGCTGCTCGTGCTCACCGGCTTCGTGCTGGTGGTCGGCTTCGCGGTGGACCTGTTCCACCGCATGATCGACCCGCGACAGCGGGAGGCGCAGTGAACGGCCCGTCGCCACAGGCCCGACCCCCGCGCGCCGGCGGCCGGTGGGGCTGGCTGCGCCGCCTCACCGCCCTCACCACCGGCCGCACCGGCCTGGCCGTGTTCGCCGTCGTCGGCCTCACCGCCGTCGTGTCGGTGTTCTGGACGCCGTTCGACCCGCAGCGCGTCGACATCGACCGGCGGTGGGCGCCGCCGGGCTGGCCGCATCTGCTGGGCACCGACGGCACCGGGCGCGACATCCTGAGCCTGCTCATGGCGGGGTCCGTCACGACGGTGTGGGTCGCCCTCGGCGCGGGCCTGATCGCGACCCTCATCGGACTCGTGCTGGCATCGCTCGGCGCGCTCACGGCACGCTGGGTGCGCGAGTCGGTCGCCGTGCTCGTCGACATCCTCATCGCCTTTCCGGTGCTGCTCATCGCCATGATGATCTCGGCCGTCTGGGGCGGGTCGCTGTGGGTGGTGATCGTCTCGGTGGGCATCGGGTTCGGCGTCAACATCGCCCGCGTGACGCGCCCCGAGCTCCGCCGGGTGCTGCACAGCGAGTTCGTGCTCGCGGGCCGCGCGGCGGGACTCACCCCGATGCAGAACCTGCTGCGCCACCTCTTCCCCAACGTCGCTCCGGTATTCATCGTGCAGCTGTCGTGGGGCATGGCCGTCGCGGTGCTCGCCGAGGCGGGCCTGTCGTACCTCGGGTTCGGCGCACCGCCCACCCAGCCGTCGTGGGGAGGGCTGCTCAGCGAACTGCAGAGCTACATCACGGTGCATCCGTTGTCGGTGGTGTGGCCCGGGCTTGCCATCACGCTCACGGTGCTCGGACTCAATCTGCTCGGCGATGGACTGCGCGAGGCGACGGACCCGACCTTGTCGCGCCGCAGAAACGCCGCCCGCGCGCACGTGCCGGAGGTGGTGGCGTGAGCCTCGAGGTGCGCGACCTGGCGATCGAGCTGGGCGGCCGGCGCGTCGTCGACGGCGTCTCGTTCGACGTGCCCGATTCCGCGCGCGTGGGCCTCATCGGCGAATCGGGCTCCGGCAAGTCGCTCACCGCGCTGGCGATCATGGGCCTGCTGCCGGATGCCGCGACGACCTCGGGCAGCATCCGCTGGAACGGCCGTGAGCTCATCGGCATGAAGGACCGCGACCTCGCGCGCCTGCGCGGCGACGAGATCGGCATCGTCTTCCAGGAGCCGCGGACGGCCTTGAACCCCATCCGCACCGTCGGCAGGCAGATCTCGGAGTCGGTGCGCATCCACGAGCGGGTCTCGCGGCGCGAGGCCAACGCCCGGGCGGTCGCCGAGGCCACGCGGGTCGCCCTCCCCGACCCGGAGCGCATCGTCGCCCGATACCCGCATCAGCTCTCAGGCGGACAGCGGCAGCGTGTGGCGATCGCCATGGCGCTGGCGTGCCGGCCACGCCTGCTCATCGCCGACGAGCCGACGACCGCGCTCGATGTCACGATCCAGGCGGAGATCCTGCAGCTGCTCAGCGACCTCGTCGCCCGGGACGGCATGTCACTGGTGTTCATCACCCACGACCTCGCCGTGCTCTCGCAGATCGCCACGCACGGCGTCGTGCTCGAGCACGGCCGCGTCGTCGAATCCGCGCCCGTGTCCACTCTGCTCAGCTCCCCCGCGTCACCGGTGACCCGGGGGCTGCTGCGCGACGCCACCGCCACGCTGTGGCGCCCGGGAGGCGGCGCATGACGACCCTGCTGCGCGGCCGGGGCCTCACCCGCCGCTACCTCTCCCCCCGCACCGCCCTGTTCGAACCGCGGCGCTGGACGACGGCGCTGGAAGACGCCGACATCGACGTCGCGGAGAACTCCGCCCTCGGCATCATCGGAGAGTCGGGCTCGGGCAAGTCCACGCTGGTGCGCCTGCTGCTGGGGCTCGACAGCCCCACCGCGGGCACGGTCGAGTTCGACGGCCGGCCGGTGCTGGCATCCGCGCCCGCCCGGTCGCTGCACTGGCTGCGCCGACAGACCGGCATCGTGTTCCAGGATCCGTACGAGTCGCTGGACCCCCGCATGAGCGTCGGGCGCATCGTCGCCGAGCCGCTGTGGGCGCTCGGAATCGACGGCGACCGCCGCGCCCGGGTGCGCGAGGTGCTGGGTGACGTCGGGCTCGAGCCCGACATGGCCGACCGCTTCCCGCACGAGTTCTCCGGCGGCCAGCGCCAGCGCGTCGCGATCGCCCGCGCGATCGTGCACCGGCCGCGCCTGCTCGTGGGCGACGAGCCCTTGTCGGCGCTCGACGTGACGGTGCGGGCGCAGATCCTCGAGCTGCTGCGCGACCTGCGGCGACGCCAAGGCCTCGCCCTCGTGCTCGTCTCCCATGACATCGGCGTCGTGCAGAACCTCTGCGACGACGTGATCGTGATGAAGGACGGCCGCATCGTCGAGGAAGGCCCCACCGAGAAGGTGCTGCTCACGCCGCAGGTGGCGTACACCCGGCGGCTGCTGGCATCCATCCCGGTGATCGACCCCGGCGGGGGCGTTCCGGATGTCGGCGCCGCCCCCTAGCCTCATGCCATGAACGCGATCGTCCCGCCCTACCTGCTCGCTCGGCTCGCGGCGACCGAGGCCCCCCACCTGGCGCGGGCGGCGCAGGCGGCGCGCGCCACACTCGAAGCCGAACGCGGCCACCACCCCGACCTCACCCGCCTGCGGCTGTCGATCGACGAGAGCGGCTCGCTCGTGGCCGACGCGGCGCCGTCCGCGAACCGGGCCGTCTCCGACGCGCAGCATCAGGAGGTCCTGCCCGGGGTGCTCGTGCGCGCCGAGGGCGACGATCCCACCGGCGACGACGACGTCGACCAGGCCTACGACGGCCTCGGGATCACCTTCGACTTCTTCTGGGACGCCTTCGGCCGCGCGGGCATCGACGGCGTGGGCGGCACGCTCGCAGCCACCGTGCGCTACGGCGTCGACTTCGACAACGCCTTCTGGAACGGCGAGCGCGTGGTGTTCGGCGACGGCGACGGCGAGGTCTTCACCGGGTTCACCGACTCGCTGACGGTGATCGCCCACGAGCTGGCCCACGGCGTCACCGAGTACTCCGGCGGGCTGGTGTACGAGGGCCAGTCCGGCGCCCTCAACGAATCCGTCTCCGACGTGTTCGGCGCCCTCGCCGAACAGCACCACCTCGGCCAGCGCGCCGACGATGCCTCATGGCTCATCGGCGCCGGCATCTTCACCGACGCGGTGCAGGGCAGGGCGCTGCGCTCGCTCGCGGAGCCGGGGACCGCCTACGACGACGACGTGCTGGGGCGCGATCCGCAGCCCGGGCACATGCGGGACTACGTCGAGACCACCGACGACAACGGCGGGGTGCACATCAACTCCGGCATCCCGAACCGCGCCTTCCACCTGGCGGCCACGGCGCTCGGCGGGTTCGCCTGGGAGCGGGCCGGGCGCATCTGGTACCTCGCCCTCACGGGCGGCTCGGTCTCACCCACCTCGGACTTCGCCGCCTTCGCGCGCGTGACGCTGGCCGTCGCCGTGGCGGAGTACGGTGAGGACTCGGAGGAGGTCGCCGCCGTCCGCGCCGGTTGGTCGGGCGTCGGCGTGATCGAGGATGCCGAAGCGCGATGACCCTGCCGTCTCGGTGACGGTGGTGCGCACCGGCGGGATCGCAGGGCTCCGCCGCACGTGGCACGTCGCGCCCGTCGGCGCCGACGCCCGGCGCTGGCTCGACCTCATCGAGCACTGCCCCTGGGCCGAACCGCGTCCGGATCGCCCCTCGGGCGCCGACCGCTTCTCCTGGAAGGTGAGCGCCGAGATCGGCAGCGAGCACCGCGAAGCGCGGCTGCAGGATGCCGAGGTGACCGGCCCCTGGCGGACGCTCGTCGACGCGGTGCGCGCGTCGCCTGACGTCACCCTTCGCGGAGGCGGCCGAAGAGACCCTTCTTCTTGACCGGGTTGAGCGACTTCTGCAGGTAGACCGTGCCGAGCCATCGCCCGAACTTGTGGCCGACGCGCCCCATGCGACCCACCTCGACGAACCCGAGCTTCTCGTGCAGCGCGATGGAGGCTTCCGCGCCCCGGTCGCTGATGATGGCGACCATCTCCCGGATGCCGGCCTGCTCCGATGCCGCGATGAGCGCCTCGAGGAGCGCGCGCCCAAGTCCTTTGCCGGTCGCGGCCTGCCCGAGATAGATGGTGTCCTCAACGCTGTAGCGGTAGCCCGATTTGCTCGAGAGCGGCTGCACGTAGGCGTAGCCGAGGATCTGACCCGACGGCGACTGGGCGACGAGGAAGGGCAGACCGAGCTTCTGGGCGTGGGCGAGCTTCTCGCGCCACTGCGCGTGGGTCCACTTCTTCTCGTCGAAGGTGACCACCGAGTTCGTGACGTAGTGGTTGTAGATCTCGCGGATGTCCGGCACATCCCGCTCCTGCGCGGGGCGGATCTCGTAGGAGAAGGCCCGCTCCGGCTCCGGGCGGCGACGCAGGTGGCGGGGCAGGCGGCGCCGGTCGCGCTCGTACTCGTCCTCCAGCATGCCGTCAGCCTAGGGCCGGGTCGTCGGGGAGCCGCCAATCCACCGGTTCTCCGCCCTGTTCCACGAGCAGCGCGTCCGCGCGCGAGAAGGGCCGGGAGCCGAAGAAGCCCCGGGACGCCGACAGCGGTGACGGGTGCGGGGATTCGACGCGGGGCGTGTCACCGAGCATCGGCGCGAGCGCGGCGGCATCCTTGCCCCACAGGATCGCCACGAGCGGCTGGTCGCGCTGCACGAGCGCCCGGATGGCGTGCTCGGTCACCTTCTCCCACCCCCAGCCCCGATGCGAGCCGGCCGCGCCGGGGGCGACGGTGAGCACACGGTTGAGCAGCATGACACCCTGGTCGCTCCATGCCGAGAGGTCGCCGTGCGCGGCCGGCGGGATGCCGAGGTCGTCGGACAGCTCTCTGTAGATGTTGCGCAGGCTCCGCGGGATCGGCCGGACGTGGGCGCCGACGGCGAACGACAGCCCGATAGCGTGCCCGGGCGTCGGGTAGGGGTCCTGCCCCACGATCAGCACGCGCACGTCCTCGAGCGGGCGCTGGAACGCGCGCAGCACCCGGTCGCCGGCGGGCAGGTAGGTGCGCCCCGCCGCCGTCTCGGCGCGCAGTCGCTCGCCGAGCGCGGCGATGTCGGGCGCGACCGGCTGCAGTGCCTTCGCCCAGCCGGGGTCCACCATTCCCGCCTCGGCGAGTTCGGGCAGGGTCATCGGCATCCGCTCCTCCGTCCACACCCGATCCAGCCTACGGAGGGCTGCTGCGGGCGCGGCGCCGTATGGGATCGCTCGGTCCCGCGCGTCGCCGTCTCCTCCACAGCCAGAGGAGGGCTCGAGTTATCCACAATGCGCCTGTGGTCTGGGATTTGTGGGCGCCTCAATGTCGGAGGGGGTCGGCAGAATCGGGGGTATGAACAGCTCCCCGGCCGCCGGATCGATCGCCACCGGATCGATCGCCACCGCCTCGCACGGCGCGGTGATCAGCGGGGTCGAGCACACGCGCCAGGCGATCGCGGCGTTGCAGGCGGAAGAGCTGCAGTGGTTCGCTCGGGCCGAAGCTCTCGCGGCCGAGGAGACCGCACGCATTCCGTCGAATGAGGGGCGGGAGCGGGAGATGCCCCGCCGCGGCATCGCCGCCGAGCTCGCCGCGGTGCTGCGCCGGTCGGATCGGGGCATGCAGGAACGCATGCGCGACGCCGCCGTACTGGTGGACGGGTTCCCCGAGACACTGGGTGCTCTCGAGGCCGGCGGGATCGACGTGGCGCACGTGCGGGTGATCCAGGATGCCGGGGCCCGCATCACCGACCCCGACGCGCGGGCACGGTTCGAACAGGCCGCGCTGGTGGTCGCCGAGCGGGAGACACCGGGCCGGGCCAAGCCGATCATCCTGATGCTCGCACAGCGCCTGGACCCCGTGCCGCTGGAAGAGCGGCACACCGAGGCCGCTGCGGGACGGCGGGTGTGGGTGCGGGACCTCGACGACGGCATGGCCGAACTCGCCGCGATCCTGCCGGCACCGCTGGCGTACGCGATCAAGGAGCGACTCACCGCGCACGCGCGGGAGATCGTCGCGGCGGCCCGCGGCGCGCGGGCCGGGGCGGGCGCGGCGAGCGATGCGGGCACCGAGGCTGACGCGAGCGCGAGGCCCGAGACCGGCGCCGCGGCCGCCGCGCCCGACGCTGCCGACGCCGACCCACTCGCCACCGACCGACGCACCACCGATCAGGTCCGCGCGGACGTGCTCGCCGACCTGCTCCTCACCGGGCACGCCACCGCCCCGGTCTCTGCCGGCAGCATCCCCGCGACCGCCGCGATCACCGCGCACGTGCAGATCACCATCCCCGCAGCGACCCTCACCGGGGAAAGCACCGAACCCGCCGAGCTCGCCGGCTACGGGCCCATCGACCCCACCACCGCCCGGCACCTCGCCGCCACCGCCCCGGTCTGGGAGCGGCTGTTCACCTCCCCCACCACCGGGGCGGTGCTGCAGGTCGACACCTACCGGCCCAGCGCGCAGATGCGCAGGCTCCTCGACGCGAGGGACGAGCACTGCCGGTTCCCCGGCTGCCGAAGGCCCGCCCGCCAGTGCGACGGCGACCACACCATCGACGCCGCCCGCGGCGGACCGACCCGCGTCACCAACCTCGCCAACCTCTGCCCCGGCCGACATCACCCCGTGAAACACGGCACCGCATGGAGTGTGGTGCAGAGACCCGACGGCATCCTGGAGTGGACGAGTCCGACAGGGCGGATCTACGTCGATATCCCCCGGCGGGTGCTGGAGTTCATGGCCCTCGCCGCAGCCGCGGAACCCCCGCCGTTCTAGCTGTACCCGGCCGGTACGCAGCATCCGACTCACTCAGGTCCGCGCGACGCATGCTCCGAGGTGGCGAGAAGCTGCACGAGCCGCGCTGCCATCGCTTCCGAGTCCCAGGTGTGACCTGCTCCCCGCACCTGTTCGTGCGATCCTCGCGGCGCGGCGGCGGCGATGTCCACGGCGGCGCGTGCCATGCCGGGAAAGGACTCCGTGCCGTACACGGCGAGGACGGGCGCCATGATGTCGCGCAGCGATGACGCCAGGCCCCGGGATTCGACGAGGGCGAGAGCGGACCCGTCCGGAATCCAGCTGAGGATGAAGGCGGGGTACTCCGGCGATCCCTTGAGGTACTCGATCCATCCCGGCGGCATGTCGACCATGTACGCGGCGACGGCGTCCTCCAGCCTCCCCGCGTCGATGTCCCCCTCGACGCGTTCCCACCAAGCAGCGGCTCCGCCGTCGAACTGCCCGAACGGCGCCTCCCAGAGGACGAGGCCCGTGAGCCTGCCGATCGACGGCGCCGCCTCGATCACGATCGCGCAGCCCGAAGAGTGACCGACCAGCACGAGAGGAACGTCCAGATGCTGCGCGAGCGCGCGGATGGCCTCCAGCTCCCGCTCCAGCGAGATCGGTCCCGGTGCCGCCGAGTCCCCTCGGCCGACGCGGTCGTGCACGATCGCCTGAAAGCCGGCCTCTCCGATGCGTCTGGCGGTGTCCGACGTCACCTCATCGCCCGCCCGAGCGAGACCCGCCCCCGCGACGAAGATCACCGCCGGCGCGGACTCCGGCCCGTACCGATCGAAGACGACCCGGTCACCGAGCGCCGTCCGCACTTCGCCCATGGCTCCACCGCCTCAGTCGAGAACCCGTCTCGACTCACACGCTAGACCGCGTTCGTCGCTCATTCCACCGGCAGGCGCGGCCGCAGCGGACCGCGTGCGAGCAGGTGCTGCGCCGACTGCGCCACCGGCCTCATCGTGACGAGGTCGAGGTTGACGTGGCCCGGTGCGTTCAGCGCGTAGGCGATGACGTCGGCGACATCGGATGCCACGAGCGGCTGCTCGACGCCGTCGTAGACGCTCTCCGCCGCGGCACGGTCGCCGCGTAGGCGGTTGAGCGTGAACTCCTCGGTGTAGACCATGCCGGGAGCCACCTCGACGACCCGGATCGGCTCGCCGTTGAGCTCCAGGCGCAGCGCCTCGGCGAGCATGGACTCCCCCGCCTTCGCGGCGTTGTAGCCGCCGCCCCCGGGGTACGCGCGCTGTGCCGCGGTGGAGGTGACGAAGAGCGTGTCGGCGTGCCCGTCGACGGCCGCGGCGGCGCGCAGCTGCGGCAGGAGGGCGGCGACGAGCATCTGTGCCGAGAGGACGTTCACCTCGAACATCCAGCGCCAGTCCCCCGGATCGCCGTCCTCGACGCGGTCGGTCCCCCGCGCCCCGCCCGCGACGTGCACGAGCGCGTGCACCGGCCCGGTCTCGGCGAGCCACCCCGCCAGCGCGTCGACGTCGGCCTGCTGGGTGAGGTCGGCCGCATAGGCGGCCGCTCCCGTCTGCTTCTCCAGCGCCGCCAGCCGCTCCGCACGGCGAGCCACTCCCACCACGTCCCATCCGGCATCCCGGAGAGCGCCCACCGTCGCCTCGCCGATCCCCGAACTCGCTCCTGTGACCACCGCGCGTCGTGTCATGGGACCCACCGTACCGCGCAGGTTACGTCACATTTCCGCCCCGTTGTTGACAGGAGGGCCCAGTCCGTAGCCTCAGACCAGGCCGCGGCAGCCGTGGTCGACCCGACATTCAGGAGTCATCATGTCCGCACCCGAGAACTGGCGCTTCGAGACCAAGCAGATCCACTCCGGTGCCGCCCCGGATCCGGTCACCAAGGCTCGCGCCACGCCGATCTACCAGACCACCTCCTACGTGTTCGACAACGCCGACCACGCCGCGAACCTGTTCTCGCTGGCCGAGTTCGGCAACATCTACACCCGCATCCAGAACCCGACCCAGGATGTCGTCGAGCAGCGGGTCGCCGCGCTCGAGGGCGGCACGGGCGCGCTCCTGGTGGCCAGCGGTCAGGCAGCGGAGACCTTCGCCGTGCTCAACATCGCCCAGGCCGGCGACCACATCGTGTCGTCCAGCTCGATCTACGGCGGCACGTACAACCTCTTCAAGTACACCCTCGCCAAGCTCGGCATCGAGACGACGTTCGTCGAGAACCAGGACGACCCCGAGGAGTGGCGCCGCGCGGTGCGCCCGAACACCAAGCTCTTCTTCGCCGAGACGATCGGCAACCCGCAGATCAACGTGCTCGACATCCGCACCGTCGCCGACATCGCCCACGAATCCGGCGTCCCGCTCATCGTCGACAACACGATCGCGACGCCCTACCTCATCCGCCCGTTCGAGCACGGCGCCGACATCATCGTGCACTCGGCGACGAAGTTCCTGGGCGGCCACGGCACCACCATCGGCGGCGTGATCGTCGACGGCGGACGTTTCGCGTGGTCCGAGAACGTCGAGAAGTTCCCGGGGCTGACCGAACCCGACCCGTCGTACCACGGCGCCTCGTACACGACCGCCGTCGGCGACGCCCTGGCCTACATCATCAAGGCCCGCGTGCAGCTGCTGCGCGACCTCGGCTCGGCCATCGCCCCGATGAGCGCGTGGCTGCTGCTGCAGGGCATCGAGACCCTCTCCCTGCGCATCGAGCGGCACGTGCAGAACGCGCAGGAGATCGCGGAGTGGCTGGAGAACCACGACGACGTCGCCGCCGTGAACTACTCGGGGCTTCCCACGTCGCCCTGGTACGCCGCCGCCAACACGTATGCGCCGAAGGGCGTCGGCGCGGTGCTGTCGTTCGAGCTCAAGGGCGGCGTCGCTGCGGGCCGGGAGTTCGTCAACTCCCTCACGCTCTTCAGCCACCTCGCCAACATCGGCGACGTGCGCTCGCTGGTCATCCACCCCGCCTCCACGACGCACTCCCAGCTGACACCCGAGCAGCAGCTCACCTCGGGCGTCACCCCGGGCCTGGTGCGCCTGTCGGTCGGCATCGAAGCCGTCGAGGACCTGAAGGCCGACCTCGCGCAGGCCCTGGCCGCCGCCCGGCGCCTCTCGGAGGCCGCGCGCGCCTGACCCGCGCGTCGTGCAGCGGGGCGCTCACCCGTACCCTGATGCCATGACCGAGCGTCTCGCCACGACCTACGACGACTTCGGGCGCCGCTGGGCGCACGGCACGTCCCCGCTGTACGAGAACTGGGCGACCGGCATCGCGGGCGACCCCGGCATCCTGGCCCTCCTCGCCGCCCTCCCGCCCGCGATGCAGCAGCCGAACCGCATCTTCGCCGCCGCTCGCTGGGCGGGGAGCCCCCTCGAGCCGTTCCCGCAGTGGCGGGAGTGGCTCGAGGCGCACTGGGAGCAGGTCGCCGAGATCGCCGCGTCCCGCACCACCCAGACCAACGAGCCCGCGCGGTGCGCCACGCTGCTGCCTCAGCTGGCGCGCATCCCCGGCCCCCTCGCGCTGCTGGAAGTCGGCACCGCGGCGGGGCTGTGCCTGCTTCCGGATCGGTACGCGTACGAGTACACCGCCCCCGGCGGCATCCATCGCGTCGGCGATGCGCCCGTCGTGATGCCGTGTCGCGTGGACGACGACGAGGCGGTGCCGCAGCGCGTTCCCGAGGTCGTCTGGCGGCGCGGCATCGACCTGTCGCCGATCGACCCGCGGGACACCGCCGCCGTCGACTGGCTCGGGACCCTGATCTGGCCGGGCCCCGACCATGACGGTCGCGTCGCGCGTCTCCGCGCGGCGGCGGAGATCGCGGCGGCCGATCCGCCCGACATCGTCCGCGGGGATCTGCTCGAGACGCTGCCCGAGGTCGCCGCGTCGGCGCCGGCGGATGCCACGCTGGTGATCTTCCACAGCGCCGTGCTGCTGTACCTCGATCAGGACGGGCGACGTCGGTTCGTCGAGCTGGTGGAGCGGGTGCGCGCCGCCCGCGACGGCCGCATGGTGTGGATCTCGAACGAGTCGTCGGGGACGCTGCCCGAGGTGGACGCCCGCATGCCCAAGGGACTCGACACCGATCGGCGCTTCGTGCAGTCGGTCGACGGGGTGCCGGTGGCCCTCGCCGGCCAGCACGGCGCCACCTACGAGGTCCGGCCCTTCTTCTGAATCAGGCGCCGTCCCACCAGCGCAGCACCCGCAGCGCACGAAGCGTCACCCAGCGGCTCGGGAACCCCTCGTGCTCGGCCTCGAGGTCGAACAGCGTGGGACCCTGGTGGGTCAGCTCGAGCTTCCACATCCCGAACGGGAGCATCTTCGCGCGCAGCAGCTCGATCGCCTCCGCGCAACGGTCGTCGCGATCCGGACGTGCGGACCGGAAGTAGTCCAGAGCGCGCAGCACGTCGTAGTACCACCGGGTCGGGAAGGACGGCATGGCGAAGCGGGGGTCGATGAGCTCACCGGTGGACGCGCGTCGGAGCAGGCGCCGCGCGAGCAGGTACTCCTCGCCGCGCAGGCGCGCGGCGGTCACGGCATCCGATCCCCCGCCGCCCTGCTCCCACGCCCACAGCCCCTCGAGCGCGCAGATCGTGGAGTGGAAGGACGAGCGGCTCGTGCCGTCTTCGTCCCAGCAGTTCCACCCGCCGTCGGCCAGCTGACCCGACAGCAGCGTCTCGACGATCTCGCGACCGTCCTGCCCGAAGTAAGCGGCGTTGGCCAGCGCGCCGCCGTTGATGCACGGCTCGACCTCGCCGTCGAAGTACGGCTGCCCGTCGTGATCCCAGCGGACGTTCTCGCGCACCCGGGTGATCGCCCGCACCACCTCGGGTGCCGCCGGGTCGGGCCCGAACGCGCGCAGCAGCTCCAGCGACGGGTGCGTGGCCGACCAGGCGTCGTAGAACGGGCGGCTCTCATCCACCCAGCCGGGGCGGTATGTGCCCCCGTCCCACAATCCGTCCTCGGCCTGCTCGGCGAGGAGCCGGGCGCCGCAGCCCTCGGTGGCCACCCGCGCACGCTCCGCGGCGACCTCCTCGGGCGCGGCATCCGTCAGGTCGCGCATCACCTGCCAGCGGACGGCAGGATCGGACTCCAGCAGGTACTCGATTGCGCTCATGAGCGCAAGCTACTCCGACCCTCCGACACGTAACACGGGGACGCCCCTCGACCGCACCGGACAGAATGGGGACGTGGACTGGCAGACCTCCGAAGACACCGTGCCCTCGGCGCCGGTGACCGAGGCCGACGCGCGCCTGCTGCTGGGCCGCCCTCCCGCGACCGGCGCGTGGCGCGACGGCGATCCGCCGGGGGACCGCCGGTTCGAGGCGTTCGGCGCCTTCCGCACCGAGGGCGGCCGCGAGCTGCCGGCGATGCGCCTGGCGTACGAGACCTGGGGCGAGCTGAACCCCGCCCGCGACAACGCCGTGCTGATCCTGCACGCCCTCACCGGCGACTCCCACGTGCGCGGGCCCGCCGGTCCCGGACACCCCACCGCCGGCTGGTGGAGCGACATCGTCGGTCCCGGCGCCCCGATCGACACCGACCGCTGGTTCGTCGTCGCGCCGAACATGCTGGGCGGATGCCAGGGCTCGACGGGCCCGGCGAGCATCGGCCCCGACGGCTACGAGTGGGCCTCGCGCTTTCCCTACCTGACCATCCGCGACCAGGTCGCTGCGCAGGTGCGCCTGGCCGATGCCCTCGGCGTGGACCGCTGGGCGGCGGTCATCGGCGGCTCGATGGGCGGCATGCACGCGCTGGAATGGGCGGTATCCGTTCCCGACCGCGTCGAGCGCCTGGCGGTGCTGTCGGCGCCGCCGGCGAACACCGCCGACCAGATCGCGCTGAACTCGGTGCAGCTGGAGGCGATCCAGATCGACCCGAGGTTCCAGGGCGGGGAGTATTACGACGCCGGCGACGGCGACGGGCCGCACCGGGGCCTGGCGCTGGCGCGCCGCATGGCGCTGCTGAACTACCGCTCCCCCACCGAGCTGAATTCCCGCTTCCAGCGCTCGTGGCAGTCGGGCAAGAGTCCGCTGGGCCACGGCGGCCGGTTCGCCGTGGAGTCCTACCTCGACTTCCACGGCAACAAGTTCACGCGCCGCTTCGACGCCAACAGCTACCTGGTGCTGGTGGAGGCGATGGACTCCCACGACGTCGGACGCGACCGCGGCGGCATCGAGGACGCCCTGGCGCGTGTCACGGCGACGACCCTCGTGCTCGGCATCGACAGCGACCGGCTGTTCCCCGTCGACGGGCAGCACCGCATCGCCCGTGGCATCCCGCACACGCTCGACGGCGACGCCGCGGTGGTGCTGGCGAGCGACTTCGGGCACGACGGGTTCCTCATCGAGACCGCCGCCGTCGGCCACCACCTCGGGCGCCTGCTGCGGAGCTGACCGCTCAGCCCGCCGAGCGGGTGTAGCGCCAAGGCAGGGCGCCTACCTCGAGGCGGTGGCGGGCCGCACCGCCTGCGCCCACGGAGTCGTATTCGCCATCCTCCTGCCACAGCAGCATCGGGCCGTCCGCGCCTCGGCGCGCGACGCTCTCGAAACGGTGGATGCCACCCAGGCGCGCCGCGGCGAGCGCGCTCCCCGCGTCGTCGTGGTCTCGCAGCCCGTGCAGCGTGACCCACGTCGGCGGGTACAGGATCAGCTCGTCCCGCCCGTGCGCTGCGAGCGCGTCGGCCGGCCGGAGCCACCGCGCGGCGACGGCTTCGTCGGGGGCCGGGCGCACCTCGCCGCCGGGGTCGGGAGCGAGGAAGAACCATGTGCGGATGCGCAGCGGCCGCCCCGGCGGCGGGTCCCAGACCGACAGGGTCACGAGGTCCGCGGGCCGCAGCGTCAGCCCCGCCTCCTCGCGGGTCTCACGCACCCCGGCAGCGCGGGCGACGAGCTCCTCCGGCGGCGCCGCGTCACCGAGGTCGCCGGAGCCCCCGAGACCCTCACGGTCGCCGGGGTCCACCTTGCCGCCGGGGAACACCCACGCGCCGGCGAACGACCCCCGGTCGGGTCGCTCCAGCAGCAGCACCTCGACACCCGCGTCGCCGTCGCGCAGCAGCACGACCGTCCCCGCGACCGGAACGGCGGGGTCGCTCCCGTCCTCCGGCCGACGCGGAGTCGATTCCCCGTCGCCCTCCGCCGGCACGTGCAGCACGCCGCGTCGCACTCCTCCCGATGCCACCGCCGGTCAGTCCTCGGTGCCTGCAGACGCGTTCTCTGCGGCATCCAGCGCCTGCTCGAGACGTTCCACCTTGCCGTCGATCTCTCCGGTGTGACCCGGGCGGATGTCGGCCTTCAGCACGAGCGACACCCGCGACCCGAACGGCAGGACGGCCTCGGTGGCCCGCTTGACGACGTCGAACACCTCGTCCCACTCGCCCTCGACCTCGGTGAACATCGAGGTCGTGCGATGCGGCAGGCCAGAGGCGCGCACGACGGCGACGGCTGCGGCGACCGCGTCGTGCACCGAGCCGTCGGCGCGACCGGTGCCGCTGGGGGCGACGGAGAAGGCGATGAGCATGGGGACCCTCCAGGGATCAGATGGACACGAAAGGGGCGGATGCCGCGCGGCGCGGCGCTGCGGTGGCCACGCGCACGCGGGCGAGGCGCACCAGCGCCCACACCCACAGCGCGACGTAGAGCACGTTGCGGAGGGTGAGCACGGCCACCGGCAGGGGCGACGCAGCGAGCACGCCGCCGTAGAGGATCGGGTAGACCAGCTGCGTGAGCAGGGCGATCGCCAGCGCCAGCACGGCCGGCCGCCACCAGCGGCGCCGGTCGAGCACGAGCCCGAGCACGAGCGGCGCGACCAGCCACGTCGCGAACTGCGGCGAGCCCACCTTGTTCACCACGACGAAGGTCAGCACCAGGCTGAGCGCCAGCGGCGGGAGCAGCCCGACCACGTGCGCGCCCCGGCGCACCTTGAGCGCCCCGACGCCGGCCACCGCCAGCATGACCGCCACCAGCAGCGGAGTCATCGCCGCGCTCAGCGTCTCGACGCCGGGCCCGGCGACCTGGAAGGTCAGCATGACCCCGTCGTAGTAGATCTGGGATCCCGGCACCCGCAGCGCGGCGAGCCACATGTGCACGGCGCTGACCGGTGCCTCGATCTGCAGCCCGCGCTCGGCCTGACCGCGGACGAACCCGAAGAGGTGCGCGCCGCCCCCCGCCGCCAGCACCGCCGCCGCCGTGACGGCGGAAACGACCACGGCCCCCGCGACGATCTTCCTCCGGGGGCGCAGGGCGATGACGGCGGCTGCCAGGAGCGCGGCCGGCCACACTTTGATCCAGGTCGCCACCGCCAGCAGCACGGAGGCGAGGAACGGCCGGCACGTGAGCCACAGGCATCCCATGACCGCGAGGGCGACCGTCAGCCCGTCGAGGCGGTACAGACCAACGGGACCCAGCAGCGCGATGAACGCAAGCCAGAACCAGGCGCCGGCCACGCGGCCGCGGGAGCGCCCACCACCCACCAGCACCGCGAACGCCACCGCATCGACGATCGTGACGACGACCGCCCAGCCCACGGTGTAGCCGACCGGACCGGCGAACAGCCACCCCGCCAGCATCGGGACGAGCGCCAGCTGGGGGTACACCCAGGGCGCCGTGACGCCCATGACCTCGCGGCCGTCGGGGCAGTACGCCGAGGAGCCGCCCCACAGTGCACAGGACGACCAGGGCTCGTACACCAGGTATACATCGCCCATGGGCTGGTTCGGCATGACGAAGCCCAGCCCCGCGACGCCGACGTGCACGACGGCGAAGGCAAGCCACAGCAGCGCACGCCTCGACACGGTGCCCATCCTACGGACCGGGGCCGCGCGGGTCAGAAGCGCCCCGACAGCACGGCTCCGACCACGCGCGGAAGGGCCGCCGCGACATCCAGCGCCGTGACGGGTCCCCCGCCCAGATCACGGGATGCCAACGCGCCCGCCTGCCCGTGCAGCCACGCCCCCGATGCCGCCGACGCCGCGAGCCCCGTCGGGTCGACGTCGCCGCGGGCAGCGCGCCCCGCGACGAGCGCCGCGATCACGCCGCCCAGCACGTCTCCGGTCCCGGCTGTCGCCAGCCACGGCGTGCCCGCCCGCACCCGCACCGCCGTGCCGTCCGGCGCCGCGACGATCGTCTCGGCGCCCTTGAGCACAACGACGCCCCCGAGCGCCGCGGCGGTGTCGAGGGCCGCAGTCACACGATCCGCATCGACGGGCTCGTCGAGCCCGAGGGCCGCCCGCAGCGTCGCGTGCTCCCGCTCGTGGGGGGTGACGACGACGGGCGCGGTGGCCCCGGCGACGAGGTCCAGCGCTCCGGCATCGGCCACCACCGGAACGTCGCCGGTGAGCAGATGGCGAAGCGCCCCGGTCTCGGCGCGGGCGCGCTCCGCGGCATCCGTTCCCGACCCGATCAGCCATGCCTGCACGCGCCCGTCGCCGGTCACCGTCTCGGGGCGCCGGGCCAGCACCGCGGCGGCGGCGGCCTCGGGTCCGACGTAGCGGACCATGCCGATGCCCGTGCGCCATGCGGCCTCGACACCCAGCACCGCCGCGCCCGGATAGCGGTCCGAGCCGGTTCGCACACCCACGACGCCACGGGAATACTTGTGGTCGGCGTCCGTTGGCATCCGCAGAGACGCCGCGACATCCGCACTCGTCCACGCCCGCGTTCCGACCATGGGCGCCACCCTACCCGTGCCGGAGGCACCGTGACCCTGCTGTTCCAGCCCTTCGTCCTCGGCAGCGACCCGGCCACCGCGGTCACCGCCCGCAACCGGCTCTGGGTCGCCCCCATGTGTCAGTACTCGGCCGAAGACGGCATGCCCGGCGAATGGCACCACGTGCACCTCGCGCAGTTCGCCTCCGGCGGGGCGGGCCTCATCACGGCCGAGGCCACCGCCGTCTCGCCGGAGGGACGGATCTCCCCCGAGGATGTGGGCCTCTGGAACGACGCTCAGCGCGACGCGTGGGCGCCCATCGCCGCCGCCATCCGCCGCCGAGGCGCGGTGCCGGCCGTGCAGCTCGCCCACGCCGGGCGGAAGGCCTCGACATGGTCGCCTTTCTCGGGGCACCGCGGGAGTGTCCCCCTCGCCGACGGCGGCTGGCCCACCGTGGCGCCGTCCGCCGTCGCCTTCGAGGGCTTCGCCACGCCCGAGGCGCTGGATCGGGCCGGCATCGACCGCATCGTCGACGCGTTCGGGGCCGCCGCGGCGCGCGCCGTGGCGGCCGGGTTCGAGGTGCTGGAGATCCACGCCGCCCACGGGTATCTGCTGCACCAGTTCCTCTCGCCGCTGGCGAACCTGCGCGACGACGAGTACGGCGGCTCGCTCGAGGGACGCGCACGACTGCTGCTGCGGGTCTGCGATGCGGTGGCCGCGGCGGCGCCGGGCGTGCCGCTGATCGTGCGCTTCTCGGCGACCGACTGGGCCGAAGGCGGCTGGGACGTGGACGAGACCGCGACCGTCGCCGGTTGGGTGGCCGAGCGTGGCGTCTCGCTCGTGGACGTCTCCAGCGGCGGGCTCGTCGCCCATCAGCGCATCACCACCGGGCCCGGGTATCAGGTGCCGCTCGCCGCACGGGTGCGGGCGACGGCAGGCATTCCGGTCAGCGCCGTGGGCGAGATCACGGATGCCGCGCAGGCCGAGCGGATCCTCGCCCACGGCGACGCCGACGTCATCACGGCCGGACGGGAATGGCTGCGCGACCCGCACTTCGCACTGCGCGCCGCGGGCGAGCTCGGCGAGGACATCGGCTACTGGCCGCCGCAGTACGTCCGGGCACGCCGCCGCTGAACCCGACGCCCCTCACCGCAGGCGCCGCGTGGCGTCCTGCACTTCGCCGACCAGCTCTTCGATGATGTCCTCGAGGAAGAGCACCGCGGTGGTGCGGCCGGACTGATCGCGCACCTGCGCGAGGTGGCGGCTGGAGCGGCGCATGATCGCGAGCGCGTCTTCGAGGTCGGTCGTCTCGGACACCGGCACCATGTGATGGATGCGCTTGGGCTTCACCGGTGCGGATGAGGCCGTCGCGGCATCCGGGCCTTCGGCCTCGCGCAGCACGTCCTTCAGATGCACGTACCCGAGCGGCGCCCCCTCGCCGTCGACGATGACGTAGCGCGAGAAGCCGTGCTTGGCCACCGCCCGTTCGATCTCGTCCGGCGTGGTCGATTCGGGCAGGGTCACCAGCGACGACAGCGGCACCGCGACGTCCTTGGCCTTCTTGTCGGTGAACTCCACCGCGGCCGCGACCGTGCCGGAGGCGTCGTCGAGCACGCCCTCGATGCGCGACTGGTTCACGATCGTCGCGACCTCGTCGAGCGTGAAGGTCGAGGCGGCCTCGTCCTTCGGCTCGACGCGGAACAGCCGCAGCACGTGGTTGGCGATCCAGTTGAGGGTCACGATGATCGGGTGGAAGAGCCTCGACACCCACACCAGGGGCGTGGCCAGCAGCAGCACCGCGCGATCCGGCAGCGAGAACGCGAGGTTCTTCGGCACCATCTCGCCGAACACGACGTGCAGATACGACACCAGCAGCAGGGCGATGACGAACGCGATGACGTCGACGACCCCCTCGCCGAGCCCCGTCAGCCCCAGCGGAACGGCCAGCAGGTGGTGGATGGCCGGCTCGGAGACGTTGAGGATCAGCAGGGAGCAGATCGTGATGCCCAGCTGGCAGGTCGCGAGCATGAGCGTGGCGTGCTCCATGGCCCACAGCGCCGTCTTGGCCGGGCGGGACCCCTTCTCGGCCAGCGGCTCGATCTGCGAGCGACGCGCGGAGATGACGGCGAACTCGGCGCCCACGAAGAACGCGTTGAACACCAGCAGCACGACGAGCCATGCGATTCCGGCCCAGTCACTCATCGCGTGCCCCTTCTTCGTCGCCCTCGGCGAGCGGGCGCGGGGTGAACCTCACCCGTCCGACGCGTCGTCCGTCCATGCGCTGCACCGTCAGGGTGCCGTCTTCGAGCTCGATGCTGTCGCCGACGACGGGGATGCGCTCCAGCACGCTCATGACATACCCGCCCACGGTGTCGTACACGTCCCCTTCGGGAACGCGGATGCCGGTGCGGTCGCGCAGCTCGTCAGGGCGGAGCTCCCCCGGGAACGTCACGAGACCGGCCGCGCGCACGATGCCCGCGCGGCTGCGGTCGTGCTCGTCGAGCACCTCGCCGACGATCTCCTCCACGAGGTCCTCCAGTGTCACGACCCCGGCGGTGCCGCCGTACTCGTCGACCACGACGGCCATCTGATAGCCGCGCGCCCGCAGCTCCGAGATGAGGGCGTCCAGGTGCACCGCCTCGGGCACACGCAGCGGCTCCGAGGCGATCGCGGCCGCCGGCACGTCGGCGCGGCGCTCCCGCGGCACGCTGACGGCGGCCTTGACGTGCACGACGCCGGTGATGTCGTCCATCGAGTCGTCGTACACGGGGAACCGGCTGTGACCGGTGCGCCGAGCGAGCTGGATGACGTCCTCGACCGAGTCCGAGGCGGCGACGGCGTGCACGCTGGGCCGCGGCGTCATGACGTCGGCGGCGGTGAGGCGGGAGAAGGTCAGGGTGCGCTGCAGCAGCGACGCGGTGTCCTGCTCGAGCACGCCGGCGCTGGCCGAGCGGCGAACGAGGCTCGACAGCTCCTCGGCGGTGCGGGCGCCGGAGAGTTCCTCCTTCGGCTCCACCCCCATGGCGCGGAGGATGCCGTTGGCGCTGCCGTTGAGCACCGAGACGGCGGGGCGGAAGACCGTGGTGAACCCGACCTGGAAGGGCATCACGAGCTTCGCGGTCTGGCGGGGGATGGCGAGGGCGAAGTTCTTCGGCACGAGCTCGCCGAGGATCATCGAGAAGACCGTCGCGATCGACATGCCGACCACGGCGGCCACGGGGCGGGAGACCGCCTCCGACCAGCCCCACGCGCCGAAGACCGGCGCGAGCAGGTTCGAGATCGCCGGCTCCATCGTGTAGCCGGTGAGCAGCGTCGTCAGCGTGATGCCGAGTTGCGCGCTCGACAGGTGCGTCGAGGTGATGCGCAGCGCCGAGATGGTGATCGACAGGCGGGTCTCGCCCGCGGCCTGACGCGACTCCAGATCCGCCCGGTCCAGGTTCACCAGGGCGAACTCACTGGCGACGAACAGGCCGGTGCCGACTGTCAGAAGCAGCCCCACGCCCAACATCACGTAATCCATCACGCGTCACCCCCCGTCACGGGGAGAAAGGGTCGGTGGGGCGAGCATCTACTACTGGGAGGGTCGTCCATCGTAGGGGAATTCTACGGGATCACCAGCCGACGGGCAGAGCCTTTCCCTCCTCGTAGCCCGCCGCGGACTGCACGCCGACCATGGCGCGGTCGTGGAACTCCGCGACGCTGGCCGCACCGGCGTAGGTGAACGACGAGCGCACGCCGGAGGTGATCATGTCCAGAAGATCCTCGAGTCCCGGCCGCAGCGGGTCCAGGTAGATCTTCGACGACGAGATCCCCTCGGCGAACAGCTCCCTGCGGGCCAGCTCATAGGGGTCCAGCCGCCCGAACCGCTCATGCACGGCCTTGGTCGAGGCCATGCCCCACGACTCCTTGTACGCGCGCCCCGCGTCGTCGGTCTGCACTTCGCCGGGCGCCTCGATCGTGCCGGCGAACCAGGAGCCGATCATGACGGATGCCGCACCCGCCGCCAGCGCGAGCGCGACGTCCCGGGGGTAGCGCACGCCGCCGTCGGCCCACACGTGTCCGCCGTGCTCGGCGGCCGCCTGCGCGGTCTCGAGCACGGCCGAGAACTGCGGGCGCCCGACGGCGGTCATCATGCGCGTCGTGCACATCGCCCCCGGCCCCACGCCGACCTTCAGGATCGACGCCCCCGCCGCCATGAGGTCCGCGACACCCTCGGCCGTGACGACGTTGCCGGCCGCGATGGGGATGCCGAGATCGAGGGCCGACACGGCGTGCAGGGCCCGCAGCATGCCCTCCTGGTGCCCGTGCGCCGTGTCCATCACGAGCACGTCGACGCCGGCGGCGGCAAGCGCCTTCGCCTTCGCGGCCACATCGCCGTTGATCCCGACCGCCGCCGCGACGATGAGCCTGCCGTCGGCGTCGACGGCAGGTCGGTAGAGCGCCGAGCGCAGGGCGCTGCGGCGCGAGAGCGTGCCGACGAGCAGCCCGTGGTGCAGCACGCAGACGACGTCGGCCTCGGCGGCCACGATGAGGTCGAACGCCTGCCGCGGGGTCTCGACGTCGTCGGCGTCGATCGCGGCGGCGGGCCCCCTGACCAGATCGCCCAGCCGGGCGTCGGCGAGGGCGGTCCCGAGTCGCGGCGCGGGGACGATGCCCAGCACATCGTCCCGCGTGAGGCGCCCGTCGGGGCCCGACCCGGGAACGGAGGCGACGAGGACGCCGTGTCCCTCCGTCGCGGGCAGCAGCCGCCGGGCGTCGGCGACCGTCGCCTCGGGCGGCAGCACGAGCGGCGTGTCCCACCGCACCGGCTGGTCCTTGACCCAGCGGATCGCGGCATCCAGCTCCTGCAGCGGCATGTCCTGAGGCAGCACCCCGAGCCCCCCACGGCGCGCGAGAACGGAGGCCAGCCGGGCGCCGGTGACCGAGTTCATGTTGGACGACACCAGCGGGATCGTCGCGCCGGTGCCGTCGCCGGGCGCCAGATCCACCTCGAGCCGGCTCTGCACCGCCGATCGGCGTGGCACGAGGAACACGTCGGAGTACGTCAGATCGACCGCAGGCCGCTCCCCGGAGAATCGCATGTTTCCACGGTAGCCGCGCGCGACGCGCCCGGCTCGGAGTTCGCCGAATGCGCGAAACAGCGCTTCCGCCGGAGGACACCGTCGAAAAGGGGCTAACCTTGACAGTTGTGCGCGCAGGCGACGACGATGCCGCGCGCGATCGGATCTTCACCGAAGAAAGCAGGCGATCCAGCGTGTCCAGCCAGGTGACCGGCGTCGGAACCTCGAGCGAAGGCGAGTTCGGAGCGAACGCGTGGCTCGTAGACGAACTCTACGAGCAGTTCAAGGCAGACAAGAACTCCGTGGACAAGGCCTGGTGGCCGGTTCTCGAGGCCTATCAGCCGGACGGTGCCGTGGCAACGGCCGAGCCCGCTGCTGCCGCCGAGCCGCACCCCGTGACGGCTCCGATCCCCGTCATCGGAACGCAGCCGGTGGCCCGCACCACCGCGAAGCCGGCCGCACCGCAGCCGATCCCCGCGCAGGCGCAGGACCGCAAGCCTGCCGCCCCGAGCGAGGCGGGCGAAGACGTCGTCACCCCGCTGCGCGGCATGACGAAGACCCTCGCGGCCAACATGGACCAGTCGCTGACGGTCCCCACCGCGACGAGCGTCCGCACGATCCCCGCGAAGCTGATGATCGACAACCGCATCGTCATCAACAACCACATGGCCCGCACGCGGGGCGGCAAGGTCAGCTTCACGCACCTCATCGGCTGGGCGATCGTCCAGGCGCTGAAGACCTTCCCGAGTCAGAACGTGTACTACGCCGAGGTCGACGGCAAGCCGTCGGTGGTGGCTCCGGCCCACATCAACCTCGGAATCGCCATCGACGTGCCCAAGCCCGATGGCTCGCGTTCGCTGCTGGTGCCGAGCATCAAGCGCGCCGAGACCCTCACCTTCGGGGAGTTCCTCTCCGCTTACGAGGACCTGGTCACCCGGGCACGGGCGAACAAGCTCGCCGCCGCCGACTTCCAGGGCACCACGATCTCGCTGACCAACCCCGGCGGCATCGGCACCGTGCACTCGGTGCCGCGCCTGATGAAGGGCCAGGGCTGCATCGTCGGCGCCGGCGCCCTGGAGTACCCGGCGGAGTTCCAGGGGTCCAGCGAGAAGACGCTGGTCAACCTCGGCATCGGCAAGACGATCACGCTCACCAGCACCTACGACCACCGCGTCATCCAGGGCGCAGGTTCCGGCGAGTTCCTCAAGATCGTCCACGAGATGCTCACCGGCCGTCGCGAGTTCTACACCGACATCTTCGCGGCGCTGCGCATCCCCTACGCCCCCATCCGCTGGGCAGGCGACATCAACGTCGACCTCGCCGAGCGCATCGACAAGACCGCCCGCGTGCAGGAGCTCATCAACTCCTTCCGGGTGCGCGGCCACCTCATGGCCGACATCGACCCGCTGGAGTACGTGCAGCGCACGCACCCCGACCTCGAGATCGAGAGCCACGGTCTGACCTTCTGGGATCTGGACCGCGAGTTCGTCACGAACGGCTTCGCCGGCAAGCGCACCATGAAGCTGCGCGAGATCCTGGGGGTGCTCCGTGACTCGTACTGCCGCACCCTCGGCATCGAGTACATGCACATCCAGGACCCCGACCAGCGCGCCTGGTTCCAGAACAACGTCGAGGCGAAGTACGAGAAGCCGAACCACGACGAGCAGCTGCGGGTCCTCAGCAAGCTGAACGAGGCAGAGGCGTTCGAGACGTTCCTGCAGACGAAGTACGTCGGCCAGAAGCGCTTCAGCCTCGAAGGCGGCGAGTCGCTCATTCCCCTCCTCGACCAGGTGCTGCGCGGCGCCGCCGACGTCGGCCTCGACGGTGCGGCGATCGCGATGGCCCACCGCGGCCGCCTCAACGTGCTCACCAACGTCGCCGGCAAGACCTACGGCCAGGTGTTCCGCGAGTTCGAGGGCTCGGTGGCGATCGGGTCCAAGAGCGGTTCCGGCGACGTCAAGTACCACCTCGGCACCGAGGGCACCTTCGTCACGGACGACGGCACGGAGCTGCCGGTCGTGCTGGCGGCCAACCCGTCGCACCTCGAGACCGTCGACGGCGTGCTGGAGGGCATCGTCCGCGCCAAGCAGGACCGCAAGCCCATCGGGTCCTTCTCGTGGCTGCCGATCCTCGTCCACGGCGACGCCGCTTTCGCCGGCCAGGGCGTTGTGGTCGAGACCCTGCAGATGTCGCAGCTGCGCGGCTACCGCACCGGCGGCACCGTGCACGTCGTCGTCAACAACCAGGTCGGGTTCACGACCCTCCCCCAGGACGCCCGCACGTCGGTGTACGCCACCGACGTCGCGAAGACCATCCAGGCGCCCATCTTCCACGTCAACGGGGACGATCCCGAAGCGGTCGTGCGCGTCGCGGAGCTGGCGTTCCGCTACCGCGAGGAGTTCCACCGCGACGTCGTGATCGACCTCGTGTGCTACCGCCGCCGCGGTCACAACGAGGGCGACGACCCCTCGATGACGCAGCCGCTCATGACGAACCTCATCGAGGCGAAGCGCTCGGTGCGACGCCTCTACACCGAGGCGCTCGTGGGTCGCGGCGACATCACCGAGGAGGAGTACGAGCAGGCGAAGAAGGACTTCCAGGACCGCCTCGAGGTCGCCTTCGCCGAGACGCACGCGGCCGAGACGGGATCCACTCCCGTCGTCGCAGCGGGCGCCGACGCGGTCGAGCCGGCGGCCGGCGAGCCCGAGACGACCGGGGTCTCGCGCGAGGTCGTGCACCTGATCGGCGACGCCTTCGTCAACAAGCCCGAGGGCTTCACGGTGCACAACAAGCTGCAGCAGCTGCTGGAGAAGCGCCACGACATGAGCCGCAACGGCGCCATCGACTGGGCGTTCGGCGAACTGCTGGCCTTCGGCTCGCTGCTGCTGGAGGGCACCAACGTGCGTCTGGCCGGACAGGACGCCCGCCGCGGCACGTTCGTCCAGCGCCATTCGGTGTTCCACGACCGGGCGAACGGCCAGGAATGGCTGCCGCTGACGAACCTGTCCGACAACCAGGGCCGGTTCTGGGCCTACGACTCGCTGCTGAGCGAGTACGCGGCGATGGCGTTCGAGTACGGCTACTCGGTGGAGCGCCCCGACGCGCTCGTGCTGTGGGAGGCCCAGTTCGGCGACTTCGCCGACGGCGCCCAGACCGTCATCGACACCTACCTGTCGGCGGCCGACCAGAAGTGGGGTCAGCAGTCGAGCGTCGTGCTGCTGCTGCCGCACGGGTACGAGGGCCAGGGACCGGACCACTCCTCCGCGCGCATCGAGCGCTACCTGCAGCTGTGCGCGCAGGACAACATGACCGTCGCCCGCCCGTCGACCCCCGCGTCGTACTTCCACCTGCTGCGTCGGCAGGCGTACCAGCGGCCGCGGCGTCCGCTGGTGGTCTTCACCCCGAAGGCGATGCTGCGCCTGCGCGGCGCGACGAGCCCCGTCGACGACTTCCTCACGGGCAAGTTCGAGCCGGTCCTCGACGATTCCCGGCAGCTGGACCGGTCCGCCGTGAAGCGGGTGCTGCTGCACGCCGGCAAGATCCACTGGGACCTGCGCGCCGAGCTGGAGAAGAACCCGAACCCCGAGATCGCCCTCGTGCGGATGGAGCAGTTCTACCCGTCCCCCGTGGCGGAGCTCAACGCGGTGATCGACAGCTACCCGAACGCCGAACTGGTGTGGGTGCAGGACGAGCCCGAGAACCAGGGCGCCTGGCCCTTCATCGCCCTGGAGATCGTCAAGCACCTGCACGGGCGCACCATCGCCCGCGTCTCGCGTGCGGCGGCGGCATCCACCGCGACGGGCTCGAGCAAGGTCCACGCGATCGAGCAGGCGGAGATCATGCGGGCGGCACTGACGCTCTGACGCGCCGAACGACGAAGGGGGTGGATGCCGCGGCGTCCACCCCCTTGTTCGTTCCGAGCCCGTCGGTCAGTGCGCGGCCTGCGCCTCGCGCAACCGTGCCAGCACCTGATCGCGCAGCTGCTCGGGGGCCGTCTCCTTGCAGGCGCGCGCCACGACGTCGGTCAGCGTCTTGGCTACCAGCGCCTCCTGCTGGCAGGCGGCGCAGTTCTCCAGGTGCTCGGTGATATCCGCGTGCTCCGTCTTGCAGACCTCGTGGCGCAGGTACTCCTCGAGGTCGCGGCGGGCCTTGTCACAGCCGCAGTCGGTCATTTCGCACTCCTTGTCGGGGTCGTGTCGATCCCGCGTTCGCTCGCATAATCGGCCAGCAGTTCACGAAGCATCCGCCTGCCACGGTGCAGGCGGCTCATGACCGTGCCGATCGGGGTTTTCATGATGTCCGCGATCTCCTGATACGCGAATCCTTCGACGTCCGCGAAGTAGACGGCGAGTCGGAAATCCTCGGGGATGGACTGCAGCGCCTCCTTGACGACCGATGCCGGCATGCGGTCGATCGCCTCGGCCTCGGCCGAGCGGGCACTGGTCGCCGTCGTGGACTCCGCACCGCCGAGCTGCCAATCCTCAAGCTCGTCGATCGTGCCCTGGTACGGCTCGCGCTGCTTCTTGCGGTAGGTGTTGATGTAGGTGTTGGTGAGGATGCGGTACAGCCACGCCTTCAGGTTCGTCCCCTGCGTGAACGACGACCACGACGCGAACGCCTTCACGAACGTCTCCTGCACGAGGTCGGCCGCATCGGCGGGGTTGCGGGTCATGCGCATCGCCGCCCCGTACAGCTGATCCATGAAGGGCAGCGCCTGCTCCTCGAACTGGGCGCGTGCTTCTGCTGCGGCATCGACCTGGTCGCTCATCACGCGCAAGTCTACGTCGGCGTCGAGCACGCCCCGCAGGGGGGCATCGAGCGTCACCGTCATCTTTCTCCTTTTCCTGGCGTAAACCGGGAGGTTCGTTAGGCTAGAACGCGATGAGTGTCGCCGAATATTCCGCCGTACCTTCAGCCGCTGACGGCGACTGGCCCGCGCCCACTGTGCACGAGCCGCTCGTCGCGACGCTGAGCGTCCCCGGATCGAAATCGCTGACCAACCGGGAGCTGATCCTGGCCGCCATCGCCGACGGGCCGGGGCGGCTGATATCGCCGCTGCACTCGGAGGATTCGGCCCGCATGATCGAGGCTCTGCGCGCTCTCGGCGTCCAGGTGCAGGAGGTCGCAGGCACCGGCTCGTTCGGTCCCGACCTCGTCGTGACGCCGGCGAACCCGATGTCGGGCGAGACCGTGGTGGACTGCGGCCAGGCCGGCACGGTCATGCGCTTCGTGGCGGCCATCGCCGGCCTCGCTCGGGGTGAGGTGACGCTGACCGCCCACGAGACGGCGCTTCACCGGCCCATGGGCGAGATGATCAAGGCGCTGCGCGCCGTGGGCAGCGACATCGACGACGAGGGGACGTGGTCGCTCCCCTTCGTCATCCACGGACACGGGCACGTGCGCGGCGGCGACGTGGAAATCGACGCGAGCGGATCGAGCCAGTTCGTCTCCGGGCTGCTGCTGGCCGCTCCGCGCTTCGACGTGGGGCTCACCCTGCGCCACAAGGGCCGGCGCCTGCCGAGCCTGCCGCACATCGACATGACCGTCGAGGCCCTGGGCCACCGCGGTGTGCACGTCGAGCGCCCCAGTGCCAACGAGTGGATCGTGCCGGCCGGCCCCGTGCGGGCGAAGGACGTGGCGATCGAGCCCGACCTGTCCAACGCCGCGCCGTTCCTGGCGGCCGCGATGATCGCCGGCGGCCACGTGTCCATCACCGGCTGGCCGGCCCACTCCACCCAGCCCGGCGCCCTCCTCACCGAGATCCTTCCCATCATGGGCGCCCGCACCCAGCGCCGGGGCGGCGCCCTCACCGTCACCGCAGGCAGCAGCGGCATCCACGGGGTCGACCTCGACCTCTCCGCCGCGAGCGAGCTGACCCCCACCCTGTGCGCGCTGGCCGCGTTCGCGGACGGCCCCACCACGATCACCGGCGTCGGCCACATCCGAGGTCACGAGACCGACCGCATCGCGGCGATCGTCGGCAACCTGCGGGCCCTCGGCGGCGAGGCGCACGAGCTGCCCGACGGCATCCGCGTCGTCCCGCGCCCGCTCACCGGTGGACTCTGGCGCGCGCATCACGACCACCGCATGGCCACCGCCGGAGCGCTCATCGGCTTGGCCGTGCCTGGCGTATTCGTCGACGACATCGGGACCACGCGCAAGACGCTGCCCGAGTTCCCGCAGCTCTGGGCCCAGCTCGTGGGCTCCGCCGCGGGGAACGCCGAGCGGTGACCGGCTGCGGGCGGAGCCGGCGATGAGCTGGCTCGACAGCGACGACGACGAGTTCGATTTCGACGAGGCCTCCATCCGGATGCGGCCCAACCCGAAGGCGAACCGGCCGCGCACCAAGCGCCGCCCCGCGCACAGCGACGCCCGCATCGCGCGGGTGCTGGGCGTGGACCGCGGGCGGTACACCGTGCTCGTCGACGAGGACGGACCGAACGAGCACACGGCACTGGCCGTGCGCGCGCGGGAGCTGCGCAAGACCCCGATCGTCACCGGCGACCAAGCCCGCGTGGTCGGCGACACGTCCGGCAGCCAGGGCACGCTCTCCCGGATCGTCGGATTGCAGGAGCGCACGTCGCTGCTGCGACGCTCCGCCGACGACACCGACCAGGTGGAGCGGGTCGTCGTCGCCAACGCCGACCAGATGCTGGTGGTCGTGGCAGCGGCCGACCCCGAGCCACGGGAGCGGCTCGTCGACCGCTACCTCATCGCCGCACTGGATGCCGGCATCCGCCCTCTCCTCGTGGTCACCAAGACCGACCTCGCCGACCCCTCGGCGTTCCTGTCGCACTTCGAGGGCGTCGAAGGACTGCAGGTGTTCACCAGCGCGCAGGGTGCCATGCCGGTCGAGGAGATCGGCCGGCAGCTGGTCGGCCACTCGACGGTGTTCGTGGGCCATTCCGGAGTCGGCAAATCGACCCTGGTCAACGCGCTCGTGCCCGACGCGCATCGCGCGACCGGACACGTCAATCAGGTGACGGGCCGTGGCCGCCACACCTCCAGCTCCACCGTCTCGCTGCGCTACCACGGCGCGGAGGGCAACGGCTGGGTCATCGACACTCCCGGCGTTCGCTCGTTCGGGCTCGGTCACGTCGATCCGGCGAACATCCTGGCCGCCTACACCGATCTCGCCGCCGCCGCCGCGGAGTGCCCGCGCGGGTGCACGCACCTGCCCGACGCCCCCGACTGCGCGATCGTCGAGGCGCTCGCCGAGGGCCGGCTCGGGCCGAACGGCGCGGCACGGCTCGACTCGCTGCAGCGGCTGCTGGCCACGTTCGCCGAGCGGGATCGCAACGCCGCCGCGCGTCCGTAGGCTGGAGGGATGACGCTTCAGCCCGGCTCCCCCGCACCCGATTTCACCCTTTCCGACCAGGACGGCGAGAAGGTCACCCTGTCGTCGCTGCGCGGCCGCCCGGTGATCCTGTACTTCTACCCCGCGGCCATGACCCCCGGCTGCACCACACAGGCCTGCGACTTCCGCGACAGCATGCCGGCGCTGCAGTCGGCCGGGTACACGCTGCTGGGCATCTCGCGGGACACGCCCGAGAAGCTGCGCGCCTTCCGCGACCGCGACGGCCTGACATTCGATCTGCTCAGCGATCCCGACCACGCCGTGCACGAGGCGTACGGCGCCTGGGGCGAGAAGATGAATTACGGCAAGCGCGTCGAAGGGGTCATCCGGTCGACCTTCGTGCTCGACGGTGACGGCGTGATCCAGCACGCGCTGTACAACGTGCGCGCCACCGGGCACGTGGCCCGGCTGCGCACGCTCCTGCAGCCTGCCTGAACCGGCTCAGTGCGGCCGTGCGTCGGGCTCCCGGCGCGCGGCCGCACGCACGCTGAGCACCAGCAGGACGAGCACGGCGACCGCTGGAACGGCCAGGGCGAGCGCCACGCCGCCGTCCGCGTAGGTGCCGGACACCGCGCCCAGTGCCACCGCCAGCAGCAGCAGCTGCACGACGATCGCGCCCGAGCGGCCCCACGACTGTCCGCGCAGGACAGCCACCGCGAACGACCCCACCGCCACGGCGGCCACGACCGTGAGCACGATCAGAGCGAGGGCGCTGGCCACCGACACGGTGTCGCCCACCGTCAGCGCCACGATCTGCCATCCCGCGAGAGCGGCGACGCCCAGCGCTTCGAGGGCGATGAGGACACCCGCGATGCGTTCGACGGGCGTGAGAGCGGAAGTTGTCGGCATCCTCGTGTCTGCTTTCGGGAAGTGGGCGGTCTTTGTGTACAACCTCCATGGCTTCGGCGGACGCTCAGCAAGTTCCGCAGAAGACTCAGGAATGACCCTTGCCCGGACTCGCCGCACTGTGAAACCATTGTCAGGTTGTGTGCTCCCACAGCGCCGTGGGGCGAGCACGAGGCTCGCACATGCCCAGAGTACCGGAAACCCGAATCGTCACTCTGGATGCACGCGAACAATTCCCCCCCCCATCAAGGAGCACCCCAATATGGATTGGCGCGACAAATCCGCATGCCTGACCGTCGACCCCGAACTGTTCTTCCCCGTGGGCAACACCGGCCCCGCAGTCGAGCAGATCGAGAAGGCCAAAGCCGTGTGCGCGCGGTGCACGGTCACGGAGATCTGCCTGCAGTACGCCCTCGAAACCGGCCAGGACTCCGGGGTGTGGGGCGGCCTTTCCGAGGATGAGCGCCGCGCCCTGAAGCGCCGCGCCGCGCGCGCCCGCCGCGCCAGCTGACACCGCCCGCCGTGTGCGCCGGGGGGAGGCGCGCACGGCGGCGGTGGTCATCCGCGCCGCCGCTGCCGGGGCGTTCAGCCCGCGCTGCGCTCGATGTAGCGCAGCGGAATGTCGATGGTCACCTCGGTGCCGCTGCCCATGATCGTGTGCCAATCGATGGTGCCGCCCAGCTCACCCTGAATGAGCGTCCGCACGATCTGCGTGCCGAGCCCGCGACCCACCTGCCCCTCGGGGAGCCCTGTTCCGGTGTCGCGCACACTCACCTCCAGCCGCTCGTCGGAGCGCTCGGCGGCGATCTCGACATCGCCTTCCTTGCCGGCGAGGCCGTGCTCGACGGCGTTGGTGACGAGCTCAGTGAGCGCCAGCGCCAGAGGCGTCGCGTACTCGCTGGGGAGCGTCCCGAACTGCCCGGTCGTGCGCGTGCGCGCCCGCGTGTTCGGCGCGGCCGCCACCTCGGCGACCAGCTTGAGCACGCGCGCGAAGACGTCGTCGAAGTCGACGTTCTGCGCCAAGCCCTCCGAGAGCGTGTCGTGCACCACGGCGATCGCGGACACCCGGCGCATCGCCTGGGTCAGAGCCTCGCGGGCCTCGTCGGAGTGAGTGCGCCGTGATTGGATGCGCAGCAGCGACGCGACCGTCTGCAGGTTGTTCTTCACGCGATGGTGGATCTCACGGATCGTCGCATCCTTCGTGATGAGCTCCTGCTCCTGATGGCGGATCTCGGTGACGTCGCGGCAGAGGACGATCGCGCCGATGCGCTTGTCGTGATCGCGCAGCGGAATGGTGCGCAGCGACACGGTCACCCCCCGCGCCTCGACGTCCGCGCGCCAGGGCGCCCGCCCCGTCACGACGACGGGCAGCGATTCGTCGAACTGCCGTTTCGCGGGCAGGATGCCGGTCGTCACCTCCACGAGCGACTCGCCCTCCAGCTCCTCTTCGAAGCCCAGCCTGTTGAACGCGGACAGCGCGTTGGGGCTGGCGAACGTGGTCACCCCGTCGGGGTCCAGCCGGATGAGGCCGTCCGACGCGCGCGGCGCGCCGCGGCGGGGCGAGGTCGGCGCGGTCAGGTCGGGGAAGTCGGCCGAGGCCACCATGGCGAACAGGTCGTCCGCGCAGTCGTTGAAGGTGATCTGCTGGCGCGACGGGGTGCGCGTCTCCCCCAGGTTGGTGTGACGGGTGAGCACGCCGATCACGCGCGGGTCGACGTCGCCGTGGGCACGCTCGCGGACGATCGGCACGGCGCGCACCCGGGTGGGGGTCTCCTCGAACCAGTCCGGCGATGCGGAGTCGACGATGCGCGCCGTGTTGAACGCGTCGCGCACCTGCGTGCGCCACTGGGGGCGCACCCGATCGCCGACGATGTCACGGTAGAACAGCGTCGCCGCGCCGCTCGGACGGGTGTGCGCGACGGCGATGAACGAGTCATCCGCGGTGGGAACCCAGATCACGATGTCGGCGAACGCGAGGTCGGCCAGCAGCTGGCCGTCGCCGGCGAGGCGGTGCAGCCACTCCACGTCATCGGCGGAGGACCGCCCCTGGGCATAGACGATATCGCTGAGGGTGGACACCCTTTCACCCTAACCGGGCGCTCAGGCGGTCCGCGCGAACAGCCCGCGGCGTCGTTCCGACCCGGCGCGCCGCCGTCTCGGGACGGGCGGGGACACCGGTGCGACCGGAGCGATGGCCTCCCCCACCAGGCGCCGCACCGCCGCCGAGAGGGCGCTGCGGCCGGCGACCTCCTGCGCGGGCCGGGCCGCCAGCATCGCGGCATCCGCCGCCTTGGTGTCAAGCGGCAGGAACCAGACGTCGCGGATGCCGCAGAAGCGGTCCAGCGTCGCGCGCACCTGCCCGCGGGGATCGACCCCCAGCGCGCCGGGGCGGAGGCGGTTGACGACGACCACGACGGGCGTGGCGCCCACCGTCGCCCGCAGCTCGGCGTGGCCGCGCACGAAGCGTGCCATGCCGACGGGGTCAGCCGATGCCACTGCCACGATGAGGTCCGCCGCCCGCACCGCCGCCAGCGATGCGGCGTTCCGCCGCGGACCGGCCAGGTCGCTGACGATCTCCTCATCCTGCTCGAGCGACGCCGCGACGTCGACGATCGTCTCGTCCACCCAGGAGCGACACACCTGCAGCGCCCCGCCGACGCGCTCCTCGCTGAGCTCCGGCCACCGTCCCGGCCGGTTGAGACCGGTCAGCACCTCCACCCCGCGCCCCAGCGGCACGCTGATGCGGCTGAGCTCCGCGGGGGTCAGGGCATCGTGGTCGACCTGACGGCACGCGGCCGCGAACCCCGGGCCCTCATCGGCGAGGCCGAGCGCCAGCGCGAGGGACGGCGCGTGGGTGTCCGCGTCGACGAGACCCACCCGTCGGCCGTCGCGGGCGAGCTCGGCGGCGAGCTCGACGGCCACGGTGCTGCGCCCCGGCGCCCCGGTGGGACCCCAGACCGCGATCACCCGCCCCGTCGGCGCGGGGGCCGGCGCCACCGGCGTGACACCACCCTGCAGCGCCTCCGCCACGCGCGCGCCGTCGCCCAGGGGCAGCGGTGCCGGGAGCCCGTACAGCTGCGCCAGCCGATCGTCGCCCGACCCTCCGCTCAGCGGCACGATGCGCACGCCGTGACGGTCGCAGAGCGACACCAGTGCCGGCGCGATGGTGTCGCGGCGCAGCTCCAGCATGAGCAGATCGGCCGCGGTGACGGCGCCGAGCAGGTCACGCCCGTCGGCGGCGAGCATCGCGTCGGCCGCCGCGCGCGCGGGCGCGTCGGCAGCGACCGCAGCCGAGGCCGTGACGCCCAGCCGTTCCAGGTGCAGCGCGATGTCTGAGGCGGCGGGACCGTCCACGGCGACGACCGCGGTGGTCACCGCCCACCACCCACGGCCGGAACGACCGACAGTGCGGCGCCCCCGGCAATCGCGGAGAGGGTCGCGGCGACATCTGCGCGCGGGATGATGAGCTCGAGGGCGGGACGATCGGCGCCCATCACCGAATCGTCGCGCGTCACGGTGGCGACGGTCGCATCGGGCACGAGGATGCGCGGCTCGTCGAACGCCCCGTGCTCGAGGGCCGGAGCGGCCCACAGCTCGACCGCCGTGCCCGCGCCGACCGCCGCGGGCACGTCGGTCGCGGATCGCAGCACGACGGAGGTCAGATCGCTGACGGACGCCTCACCCACGGCGCTGAGGGGAACCAGCTCGCCCTCCGCGATCGTGCGCACGGCCACGGCACCCGGTTCGAGCAGCCCCGGCGCGGCGTAGACGTCGTCGCCCACCTGCCCGAGGGCGACCTCCACCACCTGCAGGGCACCGGCCTGCACCTCTTCGCCGGGGACGATCGTGCGCGCCGCAGCGAAGACGGGCACGGTCTGCCGCGCCGCGGCGACCACGAACCACACGCCCGCGATCGAGGCGACGATGAGCACGATGCCGAGGATGAACCGCGTGTCCGCCCAGAATGCCCGCGTGCGTGCGGGAACGGGGTCCGGTGCACTCATGGGCACCATGGTGGCCCAACCACCGCTCTCACCGCGGCGTTTATCCACAGGCCGGCGCGGGGCGGGTCGGCTCCCCCGCCGCACCTGATAATGGGTGGATGCCCAGCGCAACCCCTCCAGATGCGCGCCTGCTCGCCCCTGCGCAGGTCGCCGAAGTGCTCAGCGTGTCGGTCGACGAAGTGGTGGCCCTGGTGCTCGACGGAAGGCTCCGCGGCATGAAGGTCGGCTCCCCCGCGCGCTGGCGGATCGAGGGCGACAGCGTGGAGCGCTACCTCGACGACCAGGCCGAGGAGGCCCGCCGCATGGCGCTGTGGCGTCAGTCCAACGCCGCCAGCTTCCCCGAGCTGTGGGGCCGAGGCGTGGTGCAGCGGCCCGACTGACCCCTCACGTCAGCGCTGCGGCAGAGTCCAGTCGCAGCCAGACCAGGGCATCGGTCGGGACGAGCCGGTGACCGCCCACCGCCGCCGCCCGTCGCGGTGCGTCTCGGTCGTGCAGCGCCAGGTCGACGTGGTCGGCACCCGCACGGTCGATCGTGCCCGACAGCAGCCGTCCGCCGGCGACGCCCACCGTCACCGGAATGCGCCGCCGGGAGAGGTCGCGCAGCACGAAGCCGAGCGTCATGCGGTCGGCCAGGCGGGCGGGCGCCGCCACGGGCCGGGCGCTGCGCAGCAGGTCGGCCTGCGGGATGCCGATCGCCGCCGTGCCGGCGAAGGGCAGCAGCAGCGCACCCCCGCGCCGGGTGTCAGCGGTCACGGCGAACCAGTCGGCGCCCACCGCCGACACGGTGCCGGTGGCGACGGTGCCGTCGACGAGGTCCACCGACACCGTGGGCTCGGTCCCCACCAGCACCCGCAGGCGCTCCCGCAGCGACAGCTTGGACAGCCGCAGGCGCTCGGCCTCGGTGTCCAGCGCCGCACGCTCCGCCTCCCACTCCGAGGCGAGCTGGTCCTCGAGGTCCTCGAACAGCCGATCCCAGCGCATCCCGCGAATGTAGCGTCCCGCTTCCGGACCCCCGGGGGGTTGTCCACAGGTTGGAGGATTCTCATCGCGCGCCGCGCGGCGGCTGTGGTTCACTCGTGCCACTTCCCGCCCCCGCGCTCGCCCAGAGAAGGGACACCGCATGGTCCCCCACCCCTCACCGGCGTCGCGGCCCGTGCATGTGTCGGTGGCCGTCGAGGACTTCCTCGCGCCGCAGCGTACGCCGTCCGCCGAACTCCCCGATCCCGAGCCGCTCCTGCGCAACCTCACCCGCGGGGTACTCGAGGTGCTGGCCGGCGTACGCGAGGTCGACCAGCTGGCACGCTGGTTCGCGGAAGAGCCGTTCCGCGCCCTCGTCACCCGCGCGAACCTGGCCGCGCGGGCACGCAGCGCCCGGGGCGTCCCCGCGGCCCGGCCGGTTCACGCCATCGGCACCATCGTGCAGTCCTCGCCGCTGGACGGGGTGATCGAGGCGGTCGTCATCGTCTCGGGTCCTGCACGCACCCGTGCGGTCGCGATCCGGCTGGAGGGAATGGACCGCCGCTGGCGCGCGACCTCCCTCGCTCTGCTGTGATCCCCGCCCCGGCGGGCCGCCTACTCGGCGTCGATCAGCTCGAGCAGCGACTTCAGCGCATCGCGGATCTCGTCGTGGTCGTACTGACCGGCGCGGCTCTCGCCCGAGATCACGCCCGAACGGTGCACCTTCCGGAAATCGCCGAAGGGGAAGGTGTAGGCCTTCTTGGTGCGGCCGTCCTCATCGCGGTCCACGCCGAGATGCCAATGGGAGTACTCGGTCCAGCCCTCGCTCTCGATGAAGGCGTTCTCTTCCGCGGCGCTGGGAGCGGCCTCTGACCAGTCGTCGCGTTCATCGCGGACGACCTTGCCGTCGCGGATGAGGGCGCGCGCATGACGCAGGGCGGGCTTGTTCAGTTCGATGGCCATGACGAAACGATACGGATCCCCGCCCGCGGCGTCACTGCCGGTACGAGGACAGGAAGTTGCCGAGTCGTTCCACGGCCTCGCTCAGCACGCGCGCCTCGGGCAGCGTCACGATGCGCAGGTGATCGGGCGTCGGCCAGTTGAAACCGGTGCCGGGGACCAGCAGCACGTGCTCGGCGACGAGGAAGTCGTAGACGAGCTTGCTGTCGTCGTGGATCTCGTACACCTCCGGATCCAGCCGCGGGAAGGCGTAGAGCGCACCGGCGGGCTTGTGACAGGTGACGCCGGGAATGGCCTCGAGCCCCTCCCACGCGGCATCCCGCTGCTCATGCAGCCGCCCGCTCGGAGCGATCAGCATGTCGATGGACTGCACGCCCGACAGCGCGGCCTGCACGGCGTGCTGCGCCGGCACGTTGGGGCAGAGCCGGGTGGATGCCAGCAGCTGGATGCCCTCGAGGAACCCGGCCGCGTGCTTCTTCGGCCCGGTGATGACCAACCAGCCGGAGCGGTAGCCGGCGACGCGATAGGTCTTGGAGAGTCCGTTGAACGTGAGGCAGAGCAGGTCCGGCGCGAGGGTCGCCAGCGGAATGTGCTCTGCGTCGTCGAAGAGGATGCGGTCGTAGATCTCGTCCGAAAGCAGCAGCAGCGAGTTCTCGCGGGCGATGTCGACGATCCCCTGCAGCACCTCGCGGCTGTACACCGCGCCGGTGGGGTTGTTGGGGTTGATGACGACGATGGCCTTGGTGCGGGGGGTGACCTTGGCGCGGATGTCTTCCAGGTCGGGCTGCCAGCCGTCGTCGCTGTCGCACCGGTAGTGCACGGGCGTGCCGTCCGCGAGGCTCGTCATCGCCGTCCACAGCGGGTAGTCCGGGGCGGGGATCAGCACTTCGTCGCCCTCATCGAGCAGCGCCTGCATCGTCATCGTGATGAGCTCGGAGACGCCGTTGCCGAGGTAGACGTCGTCGGGGTCGAACGAGGGGAAGCCCGGGGTCTCCTCATAGCGGGACACCACCGCCCGGCGCGCCGACATGATCCCGCGGCTGTCGCTGTAGCCGTGCGAGTGCGGGATGGCCTCGATCATGTCGCGCACGATCTGGAAGGGGGCTTCGAACCCGAAGACGGCGGGGTTGCCGGTGTTGAGCTTGAGGATGGTGTGCCCGTCGGCCTCGAGCCGGTCGGCCTCGGCGAGCGCCTGGCCGCGGATCTCGTAGAGGACGTTCTTCAGCTTGCTCGACTGGTCGAGGTTGCGCAGCGGACTCATCGGTTCAGGATATCCCCGGTGCCACGGCCAATGTTCCACCGGTGGCCCGGCCGCCCACCGGCATCCCTCCCCGAAACAGGAAAACTCACCGGTACAGGAGATTCCGGCTGAAATCGTCCTGTGTCGGTGAGTCTTCCTGTCCCGGTGATACGGGACAGTGCCTGCGGCTACTTCTTCTTGCCGGTGGCGCGGCGCTGTGCGCGGTTCTGTGGAGCGGATGCCGGGCGGGCCTCGGCTGCGGAGTCGGTGCGCTGGCCGAAGGCGCCGCGGGGCGCCTCTTCGGTCACGGTGGCCGCCGGGGCGGGGGCCGTGCGGGCCTGCCGTGCCTTGGCCGTCGCCGCCTGCTGCACCTGGCCGCGCTCGTTGCGCACCTCGACGTCGCCGGAGTCACTCGGGGCCGAGTACTCCAGTCGCGGCTGCTCGGGGGCGACCAGTCCCTTGGCATCGACCTCGGCCTGCTGGCCGTCGGTGCGACGCACCTCGACCTCGAGGTTGTAGAGGAAGCCGACCGACTCCTCCTTGATCTGCCCCATCATCGCCTGGAACATCTGGTAGCCCTCGCGCTGGTACTCGATGAGCGGGTCGCGCTGGGCCATGGCGCGCAGGCCGATGCCGTCCTTGAGGTAATCCATCTCGTAGAGGTGGTCACGCCAGCGGCGGTCGAGCACCTGCAGCACGACGCGGCGCTCGAGCTCGCGCATCGCGGGTGAGCCGAGGGATTCCTCGCGGCGCTGATAGGCGATCTTGGCGTCGGAGAGGATCTCGCGCTTGAGGATCTCGGGCGTGATGCGGCCCTTGTGGCCGGCCTCGGAGACGACCTCGTCGATGGTCACCGACACCGGGTAGAGGGTCTTCAGCTCCGTCCAGAGCGCGTCGAAGTCCCAGCTCTCGGTGTGCCCCGACGACGTGTGGTCGTCGATGACCGAGCCGATGGCATCCTCGATGAAGTGCTGGACACGCCCGGACAGGTCGTCGCCCTCCAGCACGTGGCGACGGTCGGCGTAGATGGCCTCGCGCTGGCGGTTCAGCACATCGTCGTACTTGAGGACGTTCTTGCGGATCTCGGCGTTGCGGGACTCGACCTGGGACTGTGCGCTCTTGATCGCGCGCGACACCATGGTCGACTCGATGGCGACGTCGTCGGGGAAGTTCGTGCGCGCGAGGATCGCCTCGGCGGCGCCGGACTGGAACAACCGCATGAGGTCGTCGGTCAGCGACAGGTAGAAGCGGCTCTCGCCGGGGTCCCCCTGGCGGCCGGAACGACCGCGCAGCTGGTTGTCGATGCGGCGGGATTCGTGCCGCTCGGTACCCAGCACGTACAGGCCGCCGGCTTCGACGACCTTCGTCGCCTCTTCGGCGACGGTGTCGCGCACGGCCTCGTAGACGTTGTCCCACTCGGCTTCGTACTCCTCGGGCGTCTCCACGGGATCGAGGCCCTTGGCCTTCATCTCCTGCACCGCGAGGAACTCGGCGTTGCCGCCGAGCATGATGTCGGTGCCGCGGCCGGCCATGTTGGTGGCGACCGTCACCGCGCCCAGCCGCCCGGCGCGGGCGACGATCTCGGCCTCGCGGGCGTGGTTCTTGGCGTTGAGCACCTCGTGCTTGACGCCCTTCTTGGCCAGCAGGCGCGAGAGGTACTCGCTCTTCTCGACGCTGACGGTGCCCACGAGCACCGGCTGCCCGCTGGCGTGACGCTCGGCGATGTCCTCGACGACCTGGGCGAACTTCGCCTGCTCGTTCTTGTAGACGAGGTCCGGCTGGTCCTTGCGGATCATCGGCTTGTTCGTCGGGATCGGCACGACACCGAGCTTGTAGGTCGACATGAACTCGGCCGCCTCGGTCTCGGCGGTACCGGTCATGCCGGCGAGCTTGTCGTACAGGCGGAAGTAGTTCTGCAGCGTGACGGTGGCGAGGGTCTGGTTCTCCGCCTTGACCGGCACGCCCTCCTTCGCCTCGATCGCCTGGTGGATGCCTTCGTTGTACCGGCGGCCCACGAGGATGCGGCCGGTGTGCTCGTCGACGATCATGACCTCGTCGTTCATGACGACGTAGTCCGCGTCGCGCTTGAACAGGGCGAGCGCCTTGATCGAGTTGTTGAGGAACGAGATGAGCGGCGTGTTGGCCGACTCGTACAGGTTGTCGATGCCGAGGTAGTCCTCGACCTTCTCGATGCCGGGCTCGAGCACGCCGATGGTGCGCTTCTTCTCATCGACCTCGTAGTCGACCCCGGGCTCGAGGGTCTTGGCGATCTTCGCGAACTCCACGAACCAGCGGTTGGCCTCGCCGGAGGACGGCCCCGAGATGATGAGCGGAGTGCGCGCCTCGTCGATGAGGATGGAGTCCACCTCGTCGACGATGGCGTAGAAGTGGCCACGCTGCACGAGGTCGTCCTTGCGCCAGGCCATGTTGTCGCGCAGGTAGTCGAAGCCGAACTCGTTGTTGGTGCCGTAGGTGATGTCGGCGGCGTACTGCTCGCGGCGCACCTGCGGGTTCTGCCCGGCGACGATCGTGCCGTAGGTCATCCCGAGCGCCCGGTAGACGCGGCCCATGAGCTCGGCCTGGTACGAGGCCAGGTAGTCGTTGACGGTGATGACGTGCACGCCCTTGCCCGCGATGGCGTTGAGGTAGACCGGCAGCGCCGCCGTCAGGGTCTTGCCCTCACCGGTCTTCATCTCGGCGATGTTGCCGAGGTGAAGCGCCGCGCCGCCCATGACCTGCACGTCGTAGGGACGCTGGCCCAGGGTGCGCTTGGCCGCTTCGCGCACCGCAGCGAAAGCCTCGGGCATCAGCTGGTCGAGCGTCTCCCCGGCGGCGTAGCGGGCTCGCAGCTCCGCCGTCTCGCCGCGCAGCTCCTCGTCGGTGAGCTGCGCGTAGTCCTCTTCGAGGGCTCCCACAGCCTTGACGACCTGCTGCAGGCGCCGCAGCACCCGCCCCTCACCGGCGCGGAGCAGTTTCTCGAGAGGGTTGGCCACGGGGCATCTCCATCTGTGGTTCGGGCGCGGGTTGCGCCGGAGCCCTCACGCTCGGGCGCGCGGGCACACACCGCCATGTTATCGGCCTGTGACCTCTGCGTCGCCTGAAGAGGGCCTGCGAACTCTCGCCCTGAGCGAACCGACGCGCCGACCATCGTCGCGCCGTAGGATCGGCGTATGGCCGGATTCTGGGGCAAGCGCAAACGGGAGCAGCAGGAACTGCAGGAGCACGACGCGGATCTCGCGCGCCGGGCCGACGCCGCGCTGGTGGCCACGGACGAGCGGCTTCGCGTCACGACCGACGAGCTGGTCTTCGCCGACGCCGAGCTCGGCTCCGACGCCACGGCGGAGCTGCGGGAAGCGCTCGCGGCGGTGCGTCATCACCTGGGCGAGGCGTTCCACCTCAATCAGCTCAACCACGACGACATCCCCGACACGATCGAAGAGCTGCGCACGCGCAACGCGCGGATCATCCAGCTCTGCGAGTGGGCGGACGATCTGATCGACGACCGCACCAGCGCACTGGCCGAGCGCATCGAGCGTGCGCGCCGAGCCCCCGAGGTCCTCGCCGGCATCCGCGCGGATGTGGAGCGCCTCAGCACCCGCATCCCTGCGGCGCGCACCGTGGTCGAGCGGATCAACCTGCGCTACGCCCCGAGTGCCGCGCAGCGCGTGGCCGGCAACGCCGACGAGGCGGCCGGGCTGCTCGATTTCGCCGCGCACGGCGCCGACGTCGCCGAGCGTCGCCGCGACGCCGGCGAGCGCGGAGCCGCGAACATCGCGCTGGAGACCGCCATCGAGGCGGTGCGGCGGGCGGGGACGCTGCTGGATGCGGTGGACGACTTCGAGGTCGAGGCGCTGCGTGCCCAGTCGACTCTCGCCGCCGTGGTCGCCGACTCCCGCGAGGACATCGTGGCCGCGCGCAACGCTCCGCAGGTGCCGGCGGTGACCACCGCGGTCGCCGAACTGGAGCGGGCCCTATCGGGTCTCACCCCGGCCGGCGGCAAGGCCGACCCCTTCGCCGAGCTGACGGTGCTGCGCGAGAAGAACGCCGCCCTGGACGCCGCGGTCGACAAGGCGCGCGAGCGCGCCGCCCGGCCGATCCCGGACGAGGCGCACGTGCGTCACGCCGTCGACGACGCCGACCGCCAGCTGGCCGTCGCGCGCTCGGTGATCGCGGGGCACCGCGGGTGGATCGGAGCCGACGCCCGCACCCGCCTGGCCGAGGCGGAGAGCCTGCGGGCGGCGCTCACCGCGGTGATCGCGGGCCCGATCGGCGAGGACGACCGCGAGAAGGCCCTCGCCGACGCCCGCCGCTGCGGAATGCTCGCCTCCGAGGCGCTGCAGTACGCCCAGCGGGACATCGACTCCTCGCGCCCCGACGATCCGGGCTGGGGCGGCCCCCAGGGCGGATGGGGCGGCGGCCGCGGCGGCCGCCCCGGCGGCGACAACATCATGGGAGGTCTGCTCGGCGGCCTCGTCATCGGCAGCCTGCTGGACGGGATGTTCGACTGACCCGAGAGGGCGCACGCACAAGAAAGCGGATGCCGCGTGTAGGCGATGGTCCACGCGGCATCCGCTGTTCATGAAGAGGCTATGAGGCGATGTCAGCCGCCGGCGGGGCAGCCGTGGTCAGCGAGATCACGCCGTAGTCCCAGCCCTTGCGCCGGTAGACCACGCTCGGGTGGTCGCTGCGGGCGTCGATGAACAGGAAGAAGTCGTGGCCGACCAGCTCCATGCGGTCGACGGCCTCCTCGACGGTCATCCACTCCGCGTCGAACTGCTTCGTGCGGATGACGACGGGGGTGTAGTCCGCCTCTTCGGTGCTCTCAGGCTGCACCGGAACGGTGCCGGTGGCGACGGCTTCGAGCACGTCGACGGGGGCCGGTTGCACGTCGATGCCCTCGAGCGAGCCGTTCTCCTTCTTGAAGGTGGCGCCGCGCGGCTTGTCGCGGGCGTCGAGGCGCTTCTCCTTGGCACGGCGCAGCTGCTCGGCGAGCTTGTCGACGGCCAGATCCAGGGCCGTGAACTTGTCGCCGTCGACGGCTTCAGCGCGCACCAGCGGTCCCTTGCCGGTGAGGGTCAGCTCGACGGTCTCGTCTTCCATGCGACCGTTGTGGTACGCGCGGTGGGTCACTTTGACGTCCAGCCGCTGGGCCCGCGGAGCGAGGTGCTCGACGCGCTGCGCCTTCTCTTCGACCACAGTGCGGAATCGATCGCTGATTCCGACTCCCACGCCGACAATGCTGGTATCCATCCTTGACCTCCTTGTTCCGGTCCGCCCGGCCAAGGGCGGACCATGAGTCGCCTTGTCCCTTCAACGCTATCGTCCCCGTCGCCCGATGTCATCTTGACGCCCCATACGTGCGCGCGGTGAAGGCCACGGTGGCCGCACCGACGACGTGGACACCGCCGGCCCGCAACGCCCGCGCCGCCTCGGCCAGGGTGGCGCCGGTGGTCACGACGTCGTCCACGAGCACCACCGGCAGATCGACGTCGCCGCGCGTCGTCATGCTGCCGGCGACGTTGGCGCTGCGCGCCCCGCGCGTCAGCCCTCGCTGATCGCTCGTGGCGCGTGCGAGCTGCAGCAGCCGGCGGGGTTCCGCGCCCGCCCGACGCGCGATGAGTTCGACCGGGCGGTACCCGCGCCGGCGCACGGACGCCGGCGATGCCGGCACCGGGACCACCGCCGCGTGCGGGTCGCACGCACCGAGCGCCGCGGCGAGCGCCGGGGCGAGCGCGCGAGCGAGCGAGGTGCGCCCGTCCTCTTTGAACGCACGGAGTACCCGTGCGGCCACCCCTTCGAAGCTCAGGCCGCTCCAGATCTCCAGCCCGCCCGCGGTGCGGCGGCGCGGCTCCGGCACGAGGTGCGCCCGGCACGGCGCGCACAGCGGTGTGTCCGGGAGGTCGCAGCCGGCGCACCAGGTCGGAAAAGCGAGCGAGAGCGCATCGGCGAGCGCGCCGCGCACGGCGGGAGGAAGCGGGATCATCGCCCGATTCTGCGGCGGCTCCGCCGCCGGCGCAGAGGATCCCGCCGGCGTCGGGGACGGATCGGCACCGTCTGCGCCTGGGGAGAGCGGGGCGGCTCAGCCCGGGGTTCCCTGCACCGTGGCGAGCACCAGCACGGGGACGTCCGCGGCGGCGTTGCCCCAATTGGTCCCGCGACGCACGTACAGCACACCGCGCGCGTCGAGCAGACGCGGGACGAAGGCCTGGTTGGTCGGGGCGATGGTCGTGATCGCTGCCGGCGCGGTGACGATGTCGGCCGGTCCCCCCACCAGCTGCTCCACCAGGTTGGTGTCACCGGCGACGTCGGAGACGATCCCCACGTGCGTGGCGTCCAGCCACGCCATGTCCGTTCCCGTACCGGGGAGGGACCCGAGCATCCACGGTTCACCGAGGCGCACCGGCACTCCCCCGTCGCGGATGACGCCGGCCACCCACACCGTCGGCGGCCCGCCGTCGCTGACCACGGCCGCGACCCGCGTGCCGTCGCGCGACACCTCCATCGAGCTGATCCTGGTGGCATCCGGCCAGGCGGCCGCCACATCGACGCTCGCGCCCTCGGGGCCGAAGGCCCGCAGCGCCTGGGGCTGCGAGCGCGGGACGCTCCACACCCAGCCGCCGGTGTCGATCGTCGGGGCGATGAGGTCGGGCCGGGTGTCGACATCCGCCCAGCCGGTGGCCGCATCCGCGCGCGCGACGGCACCCGTGCCGCGCAGCAGCGCCGCGGCATCCTGGTCGGCCGACACCTGCACCGCCGTGGGGCCTGCGTCGACGATGGCCTCGGAGAGCTCCCCGATCGGCTCGAGCGCGTCGCCGGAGAGGAAGCCGAAGCCCTCCTCCACCAGCACGAGGGGCTGCGGCGGCACCCGTGTCGAGCGGGTCTCCACCCGCGACGCCGGCAGCGGCTGCCCGTCGACCGTCAGCTGCACCGCGGTCACCCCGGCACCGACGAGGCTCTCCAGCAGCTGCGTCTGCACGCGGTCCAGGGTCTCGCGGTCCAGATCCAGCGCCCCAGGGGTGAGTTCGACCTGCGCCGTGCCGTCGTCCCGCACGGGCACGGTGCGTGCGGCGAGGGTGACGTCCTCGGGCACGGCGGTGGCGACGGCCCCCGACAGCCAGGGGCTCGGCCCGCTCTCCAGCAGGGCGCTGGCCACGCTGGTGGCGGGGTTGGTCGTGGTGAACCACCGCACGTCGGGGACGAGGTAGGTCCAGGTGGGGTCGAAGTAGGCCAGCGCGTAGCTGCGGAAGACCACGTCGAAGCGGGCGTCGTCCAGCACGATCCCGTTCGGGGCCTCACTGATGCGCCACTGCCCGTCTTCCTGGGCGAGTCCGAACCTCAGCTCGAGGTCGTCGCCGCCGAGGTCGTCGTAGGCGCCGACCTCGTCCACGGTCGCCTGGGCCGTCACGTTCAGCACGATGGTGTCGTCGCCCGCGTCGACGTACTCCCGCTGCGAGAAGTCGTCGATGGTGACGTTGGCGGAGGGATCCCACGTCTCTCGCGCTTCGGCGGTGAGGTACTCGCGCGCGGTGGCCCACTCCCCGCGGGTGCCCGAGCCCGCGCGGATGAAGCCCTCCACGATCTCCTGCGGAGTCGCACCGGGCTGCGGGGGGTCGGCGATCAGGGAGATGTCGGGCGGGCGGGTGTCGCCCTCCAACGGCAGGCCGGGGTTGACCGGGCCGCTCGTGGGCAGCCCTGCGCACGCGGACAGCATGAGGGCGGATGCCGTGGCGATCGCGACGGCGAGCGCGCGGATCGGCGATCTCATCGCTTCTCCCTCCGGTCTGCGGGCGGTATCTCGATCGGCTGGGTCAGCCCGAGGGTGTCGAAGGCGGCGTCGTCTCCGGGGTCCGCCGGGATCGGCGACGCTCCGCTGAGCTCACTGCCGTGCCGGGGGATGGTCAGCACGAAGTGGGTGCCTCGCCCCAGCGCCGACCACACCGCGAGGGTGCCGCCGTGCAGCCGCGCATCGCCCAGCGCGATGGACAGACCGAGTCCCGTGCCGCCGATCGTGCGGGTGCGCGACGGGTCGGCTCTCCAGAAGCGGTCGAAGACGCGCTCGGAATCGGCGGCGGTCATGCCCAGGCCGTAGTCGCGCACCCCGAGCGCGACGGCGTGCTGGTCGCTGTCGACGGTCACCACGATCGGGCGCCCCTCCCCGTGCTCGATCGCGTTGCCCAGAAGGTTGCGGACGATGCGGCGGACGCGCCGCGGATCCATCTCGACCGGCGAGTACCCGCCGGGGGCGATGAGGCGCACGTCGGTGCCGTGCTGGTCCGCGAGCTGCTGCATCGACGCGATGACGTCCTCGGCCAGCTGCGCCATGCTGGTCGGCTCGATCTCCAGCTGCACGGAGCCGGCGTCGTACCGGCTGATCTCGAGGAGGTCCGTCAGGAGCGTCTCGAACCGCTGCACCTGGGCGTGCAGCAGCTCCGCGGCGCGTGCGGTGGCGGGGTCGAACGCCTCCCGCCGGTCGTTGATCATGTCCGATGCCAGGCGGATCGTCGTCAGGGGCGTGCGCAGCTCGTGGGAGACGTCGGACACGAACCGCTGCTGCACGAGCGAGAGGTCGGCGAGGTCCTTGATCTGCGATTGGATGCTGTCGGCCATCGCGTTGAACGAGCGCGCGAGCGTGGCCAGCTCGTCGTCGCCGCGCACCTGCAGCCGCACCCCGAGATCGCCGTGCGCCAGCCGCTCGCTGGTCTCGGCCGCCTCGGCGATCGGGCTCGTCACCGACCGCAGCACCACCCACGAGATGGCGCCGATCAGCAGCACCAGCGCGGCACCGACGATCCACAGGGTCACCTGCACGAAGCCCAGCGTCTGCGAGGCGTCCGCGAGGTCGTAGCCGAAGTAGAGCTCGTACGAACCGGCTTCCGGCACCTGCAGCTGCTGGCCCACCACGATGCCGGGCACCGTTCCGCCGTCGCCGTCCGGGAGGGCGACCGACTGCCACCACTGCAGCTCGGCCCCGTCCTGCACGGACGTGCGCAGGCCTTCCGACAGGTAGTCCTCGGTCAGCCCGCCGGTTGTGAAGCCCTGGGGCGCCAGAGCCGAAGCCGGGTCGCTGCGCAGCGCCGCCGTCATCTCGGTCGCCCCCTGCCGGGCGACGGTGCTGACGCTGACCAGCAGATTGTCGACCGCGACGAGGTCACCGCCGACTTCCGCGGAGTCCAACGTCGCCTGCGCGGTCTGCGTGGTGCGTGCGGCATCGTCGAGCACCTGTTCCAGGCGCGACTGGAACAGGTCGTTCTGGATCGCCAGCGCCATGAAGACGAAGGCGGCCAGCACGGCCAGTGCGCTGAGGCCCAGAGCCAGCAGCACCGTGCGGAAGCGCAGCGAGCGCCGCCACGCATAGGCGACGTGCCGGGGCCAGGAGCGCCAGTCCCGCAGGCGGGCCGGCACACGCCGCGGCGCGCGCGCGAGGGACACGGACCTCAGACCACCGCGCCGGCGCGATATCCGACGCCGCGCACCGTCGTGACGATGCGGGGGTTGTCGGGGTCGAGCTCGACCTTGGCACGCAGCCGCTGCACGTGCACGTTGACGAGGCGGGTGTCGGCCTTGTAGTGGTAGCCCCACACCTGCTCCAGCAGCATCTCGCGGGAGAAGACGTGCTGGGGCTTGGATGCCAGCGCCACCAGCAGCTCGAACTCCAGCGGCGTCAGCGCGATCACCTCGTCCCCTCGGCGCACCTCGTGGGCCGAGACGTCCACCGTCAGATCGCCGATGCGCAGCGTCTCTCCGGCGGGCTCCGACGTCGGCCGCAGCCGGGTGCGGATGCGGGCGACCAGCTCCTTCGGGTTGAAGGGCTTCACGATGTAATCGTCCGCGCCCGACTCGAGACCGCGGACGACGTCGGCGGTGTCGGTACGCGCGGTGAGCATGATGATGGGCACACCGGACTCGGCACGGATGCGCGTGCAGATCTCTATCCCGTCGGCCCCGGGAAGCATGAGGTCGAGCAGCACGAGGTCGGGGCGCTCGGCACGCCACACGTCGACGGCGGCCGCTCCGTCGGCGCAGAACACCGTGTCGAAGCCCTCGGTGCGCAGGACGATGCCGATCATCTCGGCCAGCGCCGTGTCGTCATCGACAACAAGGATGCGTGAGGTCATGGGTGCGTGCTCGTCCTCCGGGTTCCCCAGCCCGCGCCGCAGGCAGGGCGAGCGGGCTCCGCCCAGAGTAGCCGACACCGTCGGCAGGTGGCCGCACCGCCCCGCGGCGCCGCGTCGCGGCATCCGCCCGTTATGACACGATAGGACCCACCCCCAGCCGCCCAGGGAGAGTCATGACCGCATATCCGGCCTGGACGCCCGCCGCCCGCCCGGGCATCGTCCCACTGCGTCCGCTGTCGTTCGGCGTCATCCTCGGCCGCTCGTTCTCGGCCCTGCGCCAGAACCCGCGCGTACTGCTGGGCTTCGCCCTGGCCGTGCAATCGGTGGCCACGTTCCTCGGATCGCTGGCGATCGTCGCGATCCTCATCGCGGCGTACCTGCGACTGGACACGCTGCGACCGGGCACTCAGGCCTTCGACGAGGTGATGGCGGGATCCATCGCCATCGGCTTCGGCGGCAGCGTGCTGGTCAGCCTCGTGATGTCGGCCGTGAGCGTGATCGTCCAGGGCGTCGTGGTCGCAGAGGTGACCCGGGCCGTCGTGGCGGAGAAGCTCACCCTTCGCGCCCTCTGGACGCAGGTGAAGCCCGTGATCTGGCGGCTGGTGGGCTACACCCTGCTGCTGACCCTCGTCGTGCTGGTGGCCCTGGGCATCGTGGTCGCCGGCGCCGTCGTGCTCGTCCTCAGCGATCCCGTCAGCGGCATCGTGGTCGCGCTGGGCGTGGGGCTCGCGGCGATCCCCCTGGCGCTGTGGCTGACGGTCAAGCTGCTGCTCGTGCCGCCGGCGATCATCCTGGAGCGTGCGACGATCACCGGCGCCATCGCGCGGTCGTGGACGCTCACCCGCGGTCGCTTCTGGTCCACGCTGGGCGTCGTCGTCATCATCTCGGTCGCGTTCGGCACCATCGGCCAGCTGGTGAGCCTGCCGTTCTCGCTGGCCACGACGGCCGTCTCCACCGTGCTCGCCCCCACGGGGGACCCCGAGACCGGCTTCTTCGTCGCCCTCGTCGTCGGCGGTGTGCTGACGCAGGTGGTCACGGTGCTCGTGCAGTCGGTCGCGCTGATCGTGCAGTCCACCGCGACGTCGCTCATCTACGTCGACTGTCGCATGCGGCGTGAGGGGCTGGACCAGGACCTGCTCGCCTACGTCGAGCGGCGCGATGCCGGAGCCACCGACCTGGACGACCCGTACACCCGCCACATCGGTCGCGCGGTCGCGCCGCGCGCGGCCGCCCCTGGCCCCTACGCCGCGTACCCGCCCCCGCCGGGCGCGTATCCGTCCCCGCCGGCCGGCGCCTACCCGCCGCCTGCCGGGTACACCCCGCCGCCCGGCGCGTACCCGCCGCCGGCCCGGCCGGAGCCCGAAGAGGGATCGCACCCGTGGGTGAAGCCCTGACCGCGGAGGTCCCGCTGATCCCCGACGGGGACGAGGCACGCCGCTGGGCCGAGACGGAGCTGTCCGATCCCGCCTACGCGATCACCGAGCCGACGGCGCTGGACCGCTTCGCGTACGGCGTGGAGCAGTTCTTCCGCGATCTGTTCGCCACCGAGCTCCCCGAGGGATGGGGTCCGTGGCTGGCGATCGGGGTGTCCGTGCTCATCGTCGCCCTGGTCGTGGTGGCGCTCGCGATCTGGGGGATGCCGCGGACGCCCGCGCGATCGCGCACCGCAGCCGACCTCTTCGGAGAGACCGAGCAGCGCACCGCCGCCCAGCTGCGCGCTGCCGCCGCGCAGCACGCCGACCGCGGCGAATGGGATGCCGCCGTCGCCGAGCGGTTCCGCGCACTCGCGCGGGCCCTCGACGAACGCGGCGTCGTGGACGTCGCCCCCGGTGCCACCGTTCACGCCTTCGCCCGCGACGCCGGCGCGGCCCTGCCCGCCCTGGCGGAGCGCCTGGAGCGCGCGGCCAGTGCCTTCGACGACGTGCGGTACCTGCGCCTGCCGGGAACGCCGGAGCTGTACGGCGCGGTCGCCGCGGTCGACGACGACGCCGCCGCATCCGTCCCCCACCGCCGCGACCCGGTGGCGGCGCCATGACGGCGCCCGCCCCCGCCGACGCCGCCGCGCGCCGCCGACGCGTCGGGGGGTGGGCGGCGATCGCCGCGGCCCTCGTGCTCACGGGCGCGGGCTCGGCGGCCCTTCTCTCCCTCGGCGACTGGACCGAGCGGGATGCGCTGGATCCGGAATCGGTGGGCGCTACCGGCACACGCGCGGTCGCCGAGGTGCTGCGCGACCAGGGCCTCAGCGTCGACGTCGTCCGCGACCGGCCGTCCGCCGAGCGGGCGCTCGCCGACAGCGGCGACACCCTCGTGCTCACCGACACCGCCCCCCTGGACGACGAGACGCTCGAACGCCTCACGCGCATGGCCGACGACGTCGTGCTCGTCGACCCCCGCTCGCGCGACGTCCGGGTGCTGCTTCACGACGCCGCAGCCGCCGGCATCGGCGATGGCGGCCTCGCCGAGCCGGAGTGCACCCTCGCCGAGGCGCAGCGCGCCGGCTCCATCGTGCCGGGCGCGGTCTTCACCCCGGGTGAGGGCGTCACCGCCTGCTATCCGTCGGGCGACGGACACGCCCTCCTCTCGGCCGAGGGCGACACCGGCCGCATCACCGCCCTCGACGCCGGCGAGCTCTTCAGCAACGCCCACCTCGCCGATGACGGCAACGCCGCACTCGCGGCGAACCTGCTCGGGCGTCAGCCGCGGGTGGTCTGGTACCTGCCGGCGCTCGGCGACGGCGCGCTGCCCGACACCGCCCCCACCCTGGGCGACCTGACGCCCGACTGGGTGACGCCCGCCATCGTCGTGGTGCTGGCATCCGCGGTCGCCGCCATCGCATGGCGCGGCCGCCGGTTCGGCCCGCTCGTCACCGAGGACCTGCCGGTGACCGTGCGGGCGTCGGAGACCACCGAGGGGCGGGCCCGCCTCTACGCTCGCGCCCGGGACACCGTGCACGCCGCCGACCTCCTGCGCTTCGGCGCGCTCGAGCGTGTCGCCCGCGCGCTGGGCCTCGGGCCCGCGACCCCCGCCCCCGCGATCGCCGACGCCGCCGCCGCCCTCCTGGGGGCGGACCGCGGCCGCGTGCGCGGCATCCTGATCGATGACCTGCCCGCCAGCGACGCCGAGCTCGTCGCGCTCGCCGACGCCCTGGATGATCTCGAGACGGCCGTCCGTCTCGCCGCCCGACCCGAGAGGAACCCGCAGTGACCCACCTCGAGCCCTCCGCCGCCGCACCCGCGCCGCCGATCGACGACGACGCCCTGCGCGAGGCGATGAACCGTGTGCGGCTGGAGGTCGGCAAAGCCGTCGTCGGCCAGGACGGCGCGGTGACCGGGCTGCTCATCGCCCTGCTCGCGCGCGGCCACGTGCTGCTGGAAGGCGTGCCCGGCGTCGCGAAGACGCTGCTGGTGCGCTCGTTCAGCCGCGCGATCGGGCTCGACACCAAGCGTGTGCAGTTCACCCCGGACCTCATGCCCGGTGACGTCTCCGGGTCGCTCGTGTACGACGCCCGCTCGGGCGAGTTCGAGTTCCGCGAGGGGCCCGTGTTCACCAACGTGCTGCTCGCCGACGAGATCAACCGCACGCCGCCGAAGACCCAGGCCGCACTCCTCGAGGCCATGGAGGAGCGCCAGGTCTCGGCTGACGGGGTCACCCGCCCGCTTGCGGATCCCTTCCTGGTCGCGGCGACGCAGAACCCCGTGGAGCACGAGGGCACCTACTCGCTCCCCGAGGCGCAGCTGGATCGCTTCCTGCTGAAGCTCGTCATCGGCGTCCCGGCACGTGAGGCGGAGCTCGCGGTGCTGCGCCGACACGCCGACGGGTTCCGCCCGGGCGACCTGGAGGCTGCGGGCATCGGCGCCGTCGTCGGGGCGGACGAGATCCGCGCGGCGCAGCGCGCCGCGGCATCCGTCGCCGTCGCCGACGACGTGCTCGGGTACGTCGTCGACCTCGCCCGGGCCACGCGGCAGGCGCCCTCCGTGCAACTGGGTGCGAGCCCGCGAGCCGCGACGGCCCTCCTGGCGGCGGCCAAGGTCTGGGCGTGGCTCGGCGGCTACCCCGCCATCACCCCGGATCACGTGCAGGCCATGCTGCTGCCCGCCTGGCGGCACCGGCTGCGGCTGCGGCCCGAGGCCGAGATCGAAGGCGTCTCGGTGGAGGCGATCCTCGCGTCGGTGCAGCAGCAGACCCCCGTCCCCATCTGAGTCGGCCTCCCGCCCGCCGTCCACCACCGTCCCCACCGTCCGCACGTCCCGAAGGAACCATGTACGTCACCGGCCGTCTGCCCGCACTGGTCGCCCTCGGCGTCGTGCCCGTGGTGCTGCTGGGCTCCGCCGGCATCGCCCCGTGGCCCGTCGCCGGGCTGTGGCTGCTGCTGTGCGCGCTGGCCGCGGGAGTGGACGCCGCGGTCGCACCGGATCCGCGGCTGCTGCAGCTCACACGCACCGGTCCCACCCGCGCGCGGCTGGGTGAGCGCGTCGACACCGCCCTCGTCGTGCACAACGGCGGCGCCCGGCGGCTGCGCGGGCAGCTGCGCGACGCGTGGCAGCCGACGGCCGGAGCGCCCGAACGCCGCGCCCGGCTGGACATCCCTGCCGGCGAGCGGCGGACCATCCCGATACCGCTGCGGCCACGGCGGCGGGGCGAGCTGCGCAGCGAATTCGTGGTCGTCCGCTCCGGCGGCCCGCTCGGCATCGGCGGGCGCCAGGCCCGCATCGAGGCGCCGGGTGCCGTGCGGGCGCTGCCGCCCTTCACGTCGCGGCGGCATCTGCCCTCACGGCTGGCGCGGCTGCGCGAGCTCGACGGCAACACCAGCGTGCAGGTGCGCGGGCAGGGCACCGAGTTCGACAGCCTGCGCGAGTACGTCCGCGGCGACGACGTGCGCTCCATCGACTGGCGCGCCACCGCCCGCGCCGGCACGACGATGCTGCGCACCTGGCGCCCGGAGCGCGACCGACACGTCGTGATCATCGTCGACACCGGCCGCACCTCCGCTGCGCGGGTCGGCGACGGCGTGCGCCTGGATGCCGCCATGGAGGCAGCGCTGCTGCTGGCCGCTCTCGCGTCGCGCGCCGGCGACCACGTGCACCTCGCGATGTTCGACCGGGTGCTGCGCGCCCGGGTCACCGGCGTCGACGGGTCGGCGCTGCTGCCGGCGATGGTCGACGCGATGGCGCCGGTGGAGGCGCAGCTGATCGACACCGACTGGGATGCCGCCTTCGCCCAGGTGCGCACCCTCACCTCCCGTCCCTCGCTGGTCGTGCTGCTGACCGCGCAGGACTCCCCCGAGTCCTCCCGCGGGTTCCTCGGCTCCCTCGGCGCCGTCGCCCGGCGAGCGCACGTGCTCGTCGGCACCGCCACCGACGCCACGCCGGACCTGACCGGTGCGGCATCCGGGGGGCGCCGCACCGCCGACGACGTCTACCGCGCGGCGGCCCTGGAGCGCAGCGCCCGCGACGCCGCGCGGGTGGCCGCCGCCATCGCCCGCGCCGGCGGCGACGCGCTCAGCGCCTCCGCCGACGACCTGCCGCCGCAGATCGCCGACCGGTACCTGGCATTGAAGGCAGCCGGCCGGCTCTGAGCTCGCGACGCGGGTGCTGTCGAGGTGCGCCGCGGGGGGCTACTGTGAGCGCGAAAGGAGCCACAGCCATGAGCAATGATCCTCGTCCGGAAGAACACGTCGCCCCCACGCCGCTCGATCACGCCGCCGCCCCCGGGGGCCCGAGCATGGCCCTGCGCCTGTCGGCGGAGGCGATGGGGACCTTCCTGCTGGTGTTCGGCTCGATCGGCGCCGCCCTGTTCGCCGCCGACTACGGCGTCGGCTCCGAGGGCACGTCCCTCGGCATCGGCTTCGTCGGGGTGGCCCTCGCGTTCGGCCTCACCGTGGTCGCGGGCGCTTACGCCTGGGGCCCGATCTCGGGTGGACATTTCAACCCGGCCGTCACCCTCGGGCTCGCCGCCGCGGGCCGCTTCCCCTGGCGGGAGACCGTCGCGTACATCGTCGCCCAGCTCGTGGGCGGCGCCATCGGCACCACCCTCCTCGTGCTCATCGGGCTCTTCGGGCCCGACGGCTGGCTGCGCTCGGCCCAGGACGGCGGCTTCGCGAGCAACGGGTTCGGCGAGCACTCCCCCGGCGGCTTCGGTCTGGGCGCCGCGATCGTCGCCGAGATCCTGTTCACGGCGATCTTCGTGCTGGTGATCCTGGGGGTGACGCACCCCAGCCGGGGGACGAAGTTCGCCGGGCTGGTGATCGGGCTGACGCTCACCCTCATCCACCTGGCATCCATCCCGATCGACAACACGTCGGTCAACCCTGCCCGCTCCATCGCCACCGCCCTCTACGGCGGCCCCGATGCGCTGCTGCAGCTGTGGGTGTTCATCGTCTTCCCGATCGTCGGCGCCCTGGTCGCCGGCTTCTGCCACCGCGCCCTGTTCGACGGGCGAGAGCTGGGCTGACCGCACGCGAAGCGGCCCGCCCCGAGAGGGGACGGGCCGCTTGGCTGCCGTGCGGGTGGATCAGCGCAGGTCGAAGCGGTCCAGCTCCATGACCTTGCCCCACGCGGCGACGAAGTCGCGCACGAACTTCTCCTGCGCGTCGTCGCTGGCGTAGACCTCCGCGAGGGCGCGGAGCTCGGAGTTGGAGCCGAACAGCAGGTCGACGCGCGTGCCGCGGCCGACACGCTCGCCCGAGCCGTCCTTGATGCCCTCGAACGCCTGCGAACCGGGGTCCAGCGGCGTCCACGTGGTGCCGAGGTCGAGCAGGTTCACGAAGAAGTCGTTCGTCAGCACGCCGGGTCGGTTGGTGAAGACGCCGTACTCCGAGCCGTCCCAGTTGGCGCCGAGCACCCGAAGGCCGCCGACGAGCACCGTCATCTCGGGCGCGCTGAGGGTCAGCAGGTTCGCCTTGTCGATGAGGTGGTGCTCCTGCGGGAGGAACGCCTTGGGCCCGTAGTAGTTGCGGAACCCGTCGGCCGCCGGCTCCAGGTAGCCGAACGAGTCGACGTCGGTCTGCTCCTGCGTCGCGTCGGTGCGGCCCGGGTGGAACACCACGTCGGCGTCGACACCGGCCGCGTGCGCGGCCTTCTCGACCGCCGCGTTGCCGGCGAGCACGATGATGTCGGCCAGCGACACCTTCTTGCCGTCGGTGCGTCCCTCGTTGAAGGCGTTCTGCACGCCCTCGAGGGCGTCGAGCACGACCTTCAGCTGCGGCGGGTTGTTGACCTGCCAGTCCTTCTGCGGCGACAGGCGGATGCGGGCGCCGTTGACGCCGCCGCGCTTGTCACTGCCGCGGAACGACGATGCCGCCGCCCAGGCCGTCGACACGAGCTGCTCGGTGGTGAGACCGGTGGCGAGGATCTGCTGTTTCAGCGCTGCCGCGTCGGCCGCGTCGATCAGCACGTGGTCGACCGCCGGAACCGGGTCCTGCCAGATGAGCTCTTCGGTGGGGACCTCGGGTCCGAGGTAGCGGGCGATGGGGCCCATGTCGCGGTGGGTCAGCTTGAACCAGGCGCGGGCGAACGCGTCGCCGAAGGCCACCGGGTCCTCGAGGAAGCGGCGCGAGATCTTGTCGTACTCGGGGTCGACGCGCAGCGCGAGGTCGCTGGTGAGCATGCGCGGTTCGCGGCGCTTGGTCGCGTCGTGGGCCATCGGCACCATGTCGGCACCGGCACCGTTCTTCGGGCGCCACTGGTGCGCACCGGCGGGGCTCGTGAAGAGCTCCCACTCGTAGGCGTAGAGGATGTGGAAGAACTCGTTGTCCCAGCGGGTGGGGTGGTAGGTCCACGTCACCTCGAGGCCCGACGTGATGGTGTCGTCGCCCTTGCCGGTGCCGAAGTTGTTTTTCCAGCCCAGGCCCTGCATCTCCAGGCCCGCGGCCTCGGGGTTGTCCTCGAGGTTGGAGTCCGGTGCGGCGCCGTGGGTCTTGCCGAAGGTGTGGCCGCCGGCGATGAGGGCGACGGTCTCCTCGTCGTTCATTCCCATGCGCGCGAAGGTCTCGCGGATGTCGCGTGCCGAGGCGAGCGGGTCGGGGTTGCCGGCCGGGCCCTCGGGGTTGACGTAGATGAGACCCATCTGCACGGCGGCGAGGGGCTTTTCGAGGTCCCGCTCCCCGGTGTAGCGCTCGTCGCCGAGCCAGGTGGTCTCGGGGCCCCAGTACACGTCGTCGTCCGGCTCCCAGACGTCGGCGCGGCCGCCGCCGAAGCCGAAGGTCTCGAAGCCCATGGACTCCAGCGCGACGTTGCCGGCGAGGATCATGAGGTCCGCCCACGACAGCGCCTGGCCGTACTTCTTCTTGACCGGCCACAGCAGGCGCCGGGCCTTGTCGAGGTTGACGTTGTCGGGCCAGCTGTTCAGCGGCGCGAAGCGCTGCTGTCCGGCGCCGCCGCCGCCGCGACCGTCGGTCGCACGGTAGGTGCCGGCGCTGTGCCAGGCCATGCGGATGATGAGGGGGCCGTAGTTGCCGAAGTCGGCCGGCCACCAGTCCTGCGACGTGGTGAGCGTCTCGGCGATGTCGGCCTTGACCGCGGCCAGGTCCAGCGCGGCGAAGGCGGCCTTGTAGTCGAAGTCGCCGCCCAGGGGGTTGGCCTCGACCGGGTTCTTCTTGAGGATGCGCAGGTTCAGCTGGTTGGGCCACCAGACGTTGTTCGCCGATCCCGTGGTCGGGTGCGGCTGGCCGGCGGGGTGGGCCTGACCGGCGCCGCCTGCCTGACCACCGTGGATGACGGGGCAGCCGCCCGCGGCATCCGCCTTCGCGGCCTGTTCGGCGAAAGCGGTGTCGGTGTCGGTGACGGTGACGGATTGGTCGATGCCGGTGGCGTCTTCACCGATCGCGGGGATCGTGTCGTCGGTCATGGGGGTCCTTCCATTGCAGGGTTCGGGTTGCATTCGGGGGGGGGGGAGGAACGCGAGTGCGGGATTCAGGCAGCGGCGCACGTGGCGCACTGACCCCAGAAGGTCACCTCAGCGGTGGCGACGGCGAAGCCGTGGGTCTCGGACGGATGCAGGCAGGGCGCATGCCCCACCGTGCAGTCGACGTCCTCGACCCGGCCGCACGTCGTGCAGACCAGGTGGTGGTGGTTGTCGGCGACCCTCAGCTCGAAGAGCATGGGGTGGCCTGCCGGTTCGATCCGGCGCACCAGTCCCGCGTCGGCGAAATCACCGAGAGCATTGTAGACCGACTGCTTGCTCGCCCGCGGAGCGAGCGGAGCCACCCGCGCGTAGACGTCGTCGGCACTCGCGTGGGGCTGACCGGCGAGCGCGTCGAAGACGACGCGGCGGGAGTCGGTGACGCGGAGCCCGGCGGCGCGGATCGCGTCCGCGGCATCCGGAATGCTCTGCTGCGTCATGCCTCCACCCTACCGTTGTTTTGACTGATACAAAACACGCAGGGGGGCGTCAGCCGGCGATCAGCCGCGGGGTCCCGGTCTCGTACTCGGTGAGGTCGCCCGTCTCGCCGCGGCGGTAGGCACGGCCGCCGACGACGAGCATGTAGACGAGGAAGGCGGCGAGCGCCGCCGCGCCGATGCCGATCTTCAGCGGCCAGGGCCAGGGCTGCGCAGTGACGAATCCCTCGATCAGGCCCGAGAGCGCGAGGGCGAACACCAGTCCGATGGCCACCGTCGCCAGCGACCGTCCCGCCGCAGCGACCGCCTCGCCCCTCCCCCGCCTTCCCGGCGCCACCCATGCCCAGAAGATGTGGAGCCCCGCCGCGCCGGCGACGAAGATGCTCGTCAGCTCCAGCAGTCCGTGGGGCGCGATGTGGAGGAGGAAGACGTCGCCCCGATCGAAGGCGAACAGCACCGCCGCCGACGTGCCGACCCCGACGGCGTTCTGCACCAGCACCATCACCGGCCAGAGCCCCGTGATCCCGAAGAGCACGCACTGCGCGGCGATCCAGGCGTTGTTGGTCCAGACCATCCCTGCGAAGACGGCCGCGGGATTCTCGCTGTAGTACTGCGTGAAGTCGTTCTCGGCGTACTGCTCCAGCTGCGCCTGACTGCCCATCGACGCCAGCGCCACCGGGTCCCGGGCGACCCAGGCCGCCACCAGGGCGGCGACCGCGACGAAGCCGATCGCGATGACCAGGGTCGTGTAGCGGAGGCGATAGAGGGCTGCCGGCAGCTGCCGCAGGAAGAACCGCGGCACCTGACGCAGCACGTTGTCGGGGGTGCCGGTCAGCTGCAAGCGGGCGCGCGCGAGCAGAGTGGAGAGGTAATCGCCCTCGGGGGTGCGACCGGCCGATGTCTTCAGTTCGGCGAGATCGGCCGAGGCTGCCCGGTAGCGGGTGACCAGCTCGTCGGCCTCTGCCCCGCCGAGCCGGCGACGACGGCTCAGTTCGTCCAGACGCGCCCACTCCCCACGCCGGGCGGCGGTGAGGGCGTCGGCATCCATGTGATTCACTGTAGCCATGCCGACGCCCGGGCCCGCCGTGGAGATCCAGCAGGACGAGATCCTCACGGGCGAAGCCGTCGCCCTCGACGTGCAGCCGGTCGGCTACTTCCTGCGCGCGGTGGGCGTGCTCATCGACATGGTCGCCGGGGTGGCGCTGTTCCTGCTGCTCGCGGCCGCCGCCTCGTGGGCGGCGGGGCGCAACGTGCTCGGCGGGGACCTCACCTCGGTCTTCACGATCGTCGTGCTCGTGCTCGTGACCGTCGTGATCCCGACCGCGGTCGAGACCGCCACCCGCGGGCGCAGCCTCGGCAAGCTCGTGATCGGCGCCCGTATCGTGCGCACCGACGGCGGGGCGGCGGGTTTCCGGCAGGCGTTCATCCGGGCTCTGGTGGGCGTGTTCGAACTGTGGTTCACGCTGGGCGCCGTCGCCGGGATCGTGGGAGCCTTCACCCCGCGGGCGGAGCGCCTCGGCGACCTGCTGGCCGGCACCTACAGCGAACGCACCCGCACCCCGAAGCTGCCGCCGGAGCCCCCTGGGGTGCCGCCGGTGCTGGCGGGGTGGGCGGCGGTCGCCGACGTCGGCCGGCTGCCCGACCGCCTCGCACGCCGCATCGCCCAGTTCGTGCGGCAGGCCCGGGATCTCGAACCCGCCGCCCGCACGCGCACCGCGATGTCGCTGGCCGCCGAGACGCGGACATTCGTCGCCCCCGTGCCCGCGGTCGACCCCGAGACCTTTCTGCTCGGCGTCGTGGCGGTCCGCCGCGAGCGCGAACTGCGGGCGCTGCACGGGGAGGACGAGCGCGCGGCCGCACTGACCGCCGGCGTCGACGTGGCGCCGCGGGGGTTCCCGGTGCGCTGACGCCGCGAGAGGCTCAGTACCGGTAGTGGTCCAGCTTGTAGGGGCCCTCGACCGGCACGCCGATGTAGGCCGCCTGCGCCGGCGTGAGGGTGGTCAGCTGCACGCCGAGGGCATCGAGATGGAGCCGGGCGACCTTCTCGTCGAGGTGCTTGGGGAGCGTGTACACCGCGGTCGGGTACTCCTCGCGTCGGGTGAACAGCTCGATCTGCGCCAGCACCTGGTTGGTGAAGGACGCGCTCATCACGAAGGACGGGTGGCCGGTGGCGTTGCCGAGGTTCATCAGCCGCCCCTCGCTGAGCACCAGGACGCTGCGCCCCGTGGGCAGCCGCCACTCATGCACCTGCGGCTTGATCTCCACGCGCTCGGCCCCGGAGAGTGCCTCAAGCCCCGCCATGTCGATCTCGTTGTCGAAATGCCCGACGTTGCCGACGATCGCGAGGTGCTTGAGCGCCAGCAGGTCGTCCACGGTGACGACGTCCTTGTTGCCGGTGCCGGTGATGAGGATGTCCACCTGGTCCGCGACGTCGGCGAGCCGCGCCACCTGGTATCCGTCCATCGCCGCCTGCAGCGCGCAGATCGGGTCGACCTCGCTCACGATGACGCGCGCGCCCTGGCCGCGCAGGGCCTCGGCCGCGCCCTTTCCGACATCGCCGTAGCCGCAGACGAACGCGACCTTGCCGCCGATGAGCACGTCGGTGGCGCGGTTGAGGCCGTCGGGCAGCGAATGGCGGATGCCGTACTTGTTGTCGAACTTGGACTTCGTCACCGAGTCGTTGACGTTGATCGCGGGGAAGAGCAGGCGATCGGATGCCGCGAGCTCGTAGAGCCGGTGCACGCCGGTGGTCGTCTCCTCGGTGACACCGAGCAGGCCCGCGGCCATGCGGGTGAAGCGCTGCGGGTCGCGGGCGAGGCTGCGGCGCAGCACGTCGAGGATGACACGGTACTCGGCGGGGTCGTCGGGGGCGGCATCCGGCACCGCCCCGGTCTTCTCGAACTCGACGCCCTTGTGGACGAGGAGGGTGGCATCTCCGCCGTCGTCGAGGATGAGGTTCGGTCCGTCGAAGCCCTCGTCGCTCCAGTCGAAGATGCGGTCGGCGAGGTCCCAGTACTCCTCGAGCGTCTCGCCCTTCCACGCGAAGACCGGCACGCCGCGCGGCTCGTCGACCGTGCCGTCCGGGCCGACGACGACGGCGGCGGCGGCCTCGTCCTGGGTGGAGAAGATGTTGCAGCTGGCCCAGCGCACCTGGGCCCCGAGGGCGACGAGCGTCTCGATCAGCACGGCCGTCTGCACCGTCATGTGCAGCGAACCCGCGATACGCGCACCGGCCAGAGGCTGGGAGGGCCCGAACGCGGCGCGCAGGGCCATGAGACCCGGCATCTCGTTCTCGGCCAGGCGCAGCTGGTGGCGCCCCGCCTCGGCGAGCGACAGATCGGCGACGGCGTACGTGAGGGCAGGCGTCTGGGTCGGCATGCCGTCATTGTGCCACGCACCGCCGGAGGCGGGCCGGGTGTCAGACGCGCAGCGTCTCGTGGCGCACGACGACCCATCCCTTGGGCACCGAGAGCCGCTCGGTGTGGATGGCGCAGAGGTCGTGGGCGTGCGGGTCTCCCCCGCCGCCCAGGGGTCCGAGGGCCGCCATCTGGTCGCCGTAGTCGAACGTGAGGGTCGTCACGGCTTCCCGGGCGCACCCGACCTTGGAACACAGTCTCTCGCGCATCGTCACCACGCTATCGCCGAGGTGCGGGCCGGGCCGCACGCCGCGCGGCATGCCTCAGAAGCGGAAGCGCTCGGGGCCCAGGTCCCAGGGATCCTTGTCGAGGTATTCGGCGGCCGCACGGAAGACGCAGCTCTCGATGATCATGCGCCGGTGCAGCTCGTCCTCCCGGTGCGGCCGGCTGAGGCGCTCGATCGGCAGGCGGTACAGGATGATGCGCTGCTGATCGGGCAGCACGCTCCAGCGCGGGATGCCGCCGTCGTCCGCGGCATCCGGCATCTCGCCGACCTCGAAGCGCACATCCCGCAGGTCCTCCCAGGCGCTGCGCAGGAACTCCGCCGCCGCTCCCACGGCCAGGTCGAAGCGCTCGGCGCGGGTGTCCAGCGGGGGCAGCGGCGGGCGCACGACGGGGCTGCGCCCGTCGCGACCGTGACGGCCGTGACGGGACGGCCGCGGGCGGGCGACGGTCTCGGTTCTCAGACGGCGCCGCATCATGTGCCCATCCTAAGCTCAGGGGTGGACGACGAGCGGGGATGCCGCCGCGTCAGCGGGCCAGACGGGGTAGGCGGCCAGCGCGCCGTCGCCGGCGAAGCCGACCGCGGCATGGACCGGCTCGGCCGCTTCGAGCCGGTAGATCGCGCCCTCCGAGACGTCGACCTCGACCGTCCCGCCGGCGGGCACGGTCACCTGCTGCGCGGCGCCCGCGCCGGCGTCGGCCGTCAGCGTCGCCGTGACCGCCTCGCCTGCGGGCGCCGCCAGCGTCAGAACCGGCGACGGCCCCGCCGCCACGGCCACGAGGGTCGCGCCGTCCAGTCGCGGGGCTGGCGTGTGCCAGGCGAAGTCGTCTCCCTCGCCGAACCCGGTGGTCGTCCACACCCCGCCGACGACGGCGGCGTCGGCGGCGACGTGCACGCTGTAGGCGCCGACCGCGAGCGCGCCGAGGTCGAGTTCCAGCGGCAGTCCCGCCTCGAGCGGCACCTCGCGCGTGGCGACCTCACGGTCGCCGCTTCGCACCGTCACCGTGGCGGTGGTGGGCGTGGAGGGGGCCAGCAGTCGCACGACGGCGGTGGGGTCCGATGCGCCCTCCACCCCGGGCGGGGCGTTCACGGCGACGCCCGGGAAGACCAGCTCGGTGTCTGGGGCGATGATGGCGCCCACCTGGTCGACACCGCCGGCGAGGAGCGTGCGGGTGATGCTCGCCTGCAGCGAGGCCTGCACGGGGGCGCCGGTGGAGACCAGGTGCAGCACGGGGCTCTGCTCGCCGCGCACCAGACCGGCCAGGGGGACCACGCGCTGCGTCCCGGGAGCGACGACGAGCTGGCCCGCAGGCGGTGTCTGCGGACCGGCCGCACCGTAGGCGGTGATCTGGACGGTGGCGGGGACGCTGCCCGGGTTCGCCAGCAGCAGCAGGCCCGACGAACCCGTGGTGGTCGCTCCGCCGACGATCCACGATTCCAGGAGGGGTGGGGCGCAGGAGGCCGCAGCGAAGCCGGAGAGATCCTCTGCGGCGACCGACGCCGACGAGGCGGCGGCGAGATCGGTGCGGGTGTCGCCGGCGGGAGGGGCCGAGAAGACCGCGGGCGCGGAGCCCTCGATCCCGGGGACCGTCAGCACCTCGGGCGTCGGCTCGGTCTGCCCGGCGGCCGTGCCGACGGTGGTCGTGGCCTCGGCGACGACCGACACCGAGCCTGCCAGCGTCGCGTCGCGGCCGATCGCCAAGAGGCCACCGGGGCACGCGACCACCGACTCCGACGGTGCGGGCGTCGCGACCACGCTGATGGGGGCGCGTTCGTGGGCGGGCCAGGTCACGGCGGCGGCGGTGACCGTGCCGGCGACGAGCGCGACCGCCGCGACCGTGCCGCCGGCCAGCCGTGCACTGGTGGCCCAGCGGGACCTGGTGGTGGTCATCGTCCCTCCCCTGCCCGAAGGCCGACGACCCGCGGCACCCGACGGGCATCGCGGCGGGTCTGGGCCGTCGGTATCGCCAACAGCACCGCGATGATGAGCACCAGGGCCTCGCCGGCGAAGATCCAGCGCGCGATCGCCGCGACCTGCCGGTCGGCACCGGGGCGCGGCTCGATGTCGCCCGACACGCGCCAGAGCGATCCCCGCGCCGTTTCGCCGACCGGCTCCAGCCGGTCACGCTGGTCCAGCGCGATCGCCGCCGTGCGGCGCAGCGACTGCGCCGCCTCGGTGACGGGCTCGGCGGTCGGGGCGAGCAGAACGAAGGCGATGCCGCGCTCGGCGAGCGGGGCCACGGCGTCATCGGCCGCATCGGTGACGAGGTCCGCGATCAGCTCGGCGGTCTCCCGGTCGGCGGGGGTGGCATCCACCCGCGTCGAGTGCAGCGTGCTCTGGCCGCCGAGGGTCTCGCTGGCACCCCATACGACATCGGCGGCGATCGAGCCGTCCGCGAGGGGCGCGATCACGATGGTGCCGAGCGACGGCGATCCGCGGCCTTCGGCTGCCACATAGGCGGGGAGGGTGCTCGCGGCACCCTCGGTGAGGGCGGCGGCATCCCGTGCCTGCGCAGTGAGGGCGGGGATCGCGCACACGGCGAGCACCCCCATCACGGCGGTCGCGCCCACCACGCGCACCGTCGGCACGGCCGGCACGACGTCGAGGGTGAGCAGCGCCGCGCCGATGACGCCGAGCCAGGCCAGGCTCAGCCCCGCGCCCGGCCACACGACGACCGGCTGTGCGGCGGGGGTCACGGCGACCGAGATGGCGACGGCCGCGAACGCGGTGGCGATTCCCAGCGCCGCGGTCGACAGCAGCAGCACGCCCGCCGCCCAGCGCACCGTCAACGGGGCGATGAGGGCCAGAAGCGTCGGCAGTGCCACCAGCAGCGGCACCCACCAGGTCGGGCCACCGCCGAGCAGCCCTCCCCAGCCGCCCGGGTCGGGGGTCGGGAAGCCGGCGGCGAGGAGGGCCCGTCCGGCGGCGTCCGCCGTCGCGACAGCCCCCGCCCACGGCACGCCGGGGTCGGCGAGAAGGCCCCAGGGGTTGCCTGCCGTGAGCTGCTGCCACACCAGGGGGGCGGCCATCGCCGCGGAGGGCACCACGAGCCACGCCACGCGCGCAGCGCTCCGGCCGGCCCGGCGCACCAGGGTGATCGCGAGGGCGACGACCCACAGCACCAGGAGAGCGGGGACGAGCGAGGGTGCAGACGCGGCAACCCCGGCGAGCAGAAGGGATGCCATCCCGGCGGCTGCCCACGACCGGTGCGCGACCGAGCCCGCGTAGAAGAGCCACGGCAGCAGCAGGTGCAGGATCACCGCAGCGGGCCGCGGCTCCACGAGGACGTTGAGGAAGGTGGGCGCCAGCGCCCACGCGACGCCGCCGGTGATGCGCAGCAGCGAGCGATCGGTCACGCGGGTCGCGGCGAACCAGCCCCCGAGCACCGCCAGGGGCAGGGCGAGCACCCAGAGCACGACGAGCGCCTGGGACGGCGCGGCCGGCGACAGCGAGCCGATGGCGGCGACGATCGCCGAGAAGGGGTCGGCGGCGCCGACGGTGTCCAGGCCCAGGGGGCGCTGACCGTAGGCGGCATCCGCCCACAGCTGCGCCACGGTGTCGCGCAGCGGAGCCAGCGCGCCGCCCCCGAGCACCGGCCACGCCAGCAGGGCCGGGAACGCGGCGACCGAGACGACGAGCGCCGCCAGCACCGCCCACGCTCCGCCGCCGCTGAAGAAGCGCAGCTCGGTGCGGCGGGCATCGGCGAGCCGGTCGGAGTCGTCGGTGAGCGCGAGGTTCGTGCGCAGGTCGGCGCGGCCGATGCGCAGCGGCGCCAGGCTCTGCCACGACACGCGCCGGGTGCGGCGGATGCCGCCGCGCGCCCGGGCCACGGCCGGGATGCGCGCCATCGCGACGGCCGCCGCCGCCCATTCCGGCCAGATCTGGGCGGGCCGCTTGGCCACCAGATGCACGATCGTGCGCCAGAGCGCGATCGGCAGGATCGCCAGCCACTGCAGCGGCAGCACCGGCGCCGCGGCGTACACGAGCCGACGGTGCAGCTGTGCGGTGCGCACGGCGAACGCGCGCCGCATCCGGCGGCGCGAGCCATAGACATCGGGGAGCCCCGCCACGCCGTCGCCGGCGACCGCCACGACGGCGGTCGGCACGAGCGTGACGCGGCCGCCGGCCAGTCGGGCGCGGACGCCCAGATCGAGACCCTCGTCGGCGCCCGACAGTCCCCGATCGAGTCCGCGGAGCTCGCGCCAGACCGCGGTGCGCACGAGCACACCGCGGACGTCGGCCGCGAGCACGTCCTGCCCCGCGTCATGCTGACCCTGATCGAGCTGGCCGTCGGCGAGCCCGACCGCCCGGCCCAGCCTGGTCATCGACACCCCGAGCGAGACGATCTCTCCCCGGTCGTCCCAGCGGACGAGCTTCGGGGCGGCGAAGGCGACGGAGGGCGCGAGCTCGAGGGCGCCGGCGAGCCGCGCGAGCGCCTGCGGCTCGGGAGCGGTGTCCTGGGCCAGCAGCCATACCGCGTCACCGGTCACCCGATGCGTGGCAAGGGCTGCCGCCTCGGCGTAGCGGGTGGACCGCGGTGCGGAGATCACGCCCTCGGCGCGCGAGTCGGCCGCCAGCTGACGGAGGTTCTCGTCCTCCCCGCACAGCACGATCGTCAGAGCATCGACGGGGCGGGTCTGCGCGTCGAGGGCGGCAAGCGTGCGTCGCAGATGGAAAGCGGCGGGGGTGCGGCCGTCGGGGCGCACGACGAGGATGGCGTGGACTCGGGCGGGCATGACGGGGACAGCCTAAGCGCGTGAAAGCCGCATCCCACGCCGCCGCGCGCGGGTCGGGCGGATCGGCTCAGGAAGCCTGGCGCTTGAGCTTGCGCCGCTCGCGCTCGCTGAGCCCGCCCCAGATGCCGAACCGCTCATCGTTGCGGAGCGCATACTCGAGGCATTCGGTGCGCACATCACACGAGGCGCAGACGCGTTTGGCGTCGCGGGTCGAGCCGCCCTTCTCGGGGAAGAACGCCTCGGGGTCGGTCTGAGAGCACAGCGCGTCGCTCTGCCAGGCGAGAGCACCGTCGTCGTCTTCGACGGGGCGGCGCACGCCGGGGACGCCGAGCTGGACGGGATCGACGAACCAGTTGTCGGGAACGCCCGAGCGATACTGCGATCCAGTCATCTCGTCCCCCGCCTTCACAGATGTCCGCACCGTGCGTGCGTATGCCTAATTACACCGGTGTGATTCGCCGCGGTCAAGTCGCAGATCGTAAACCCTCAACCGCGACTTCAACCTTTACGGCGTGTCTTCGGCGTGTCGCGAAAATCTTCTGCGGCGATCAGGGGTGCCCGGGCTGGGCGACGAAGACCTCGCCGACACCGGTGAAGGTGAGGGCGCCCTCCTCTGCGTCGGCGAAGACCGCGCCGCCGGCGACCAGCGTGACGGGGGTGGACCGACCGCCCCGGACGGACACCGGGCCGCGGACAGCCAGCGCGACCGCCGGTCCCGACACCGCCACCTGGGCTTCGCCGTCGACGAGGACCCGGGTGAGCGTGAAGTCCGCCATGCCCACGTCGAACACGCCGTCTTCCGGGATCACGAGGGGCGCCGGCGCGGGCGTGGTGTCGACGATGCGCAGCAGCTCGGGCACATCGATGTGCTTGGGGGTGAGTCCACCGCGCAGCACATTGTCGCTGGCGGCCATGAGCTCCACGCCCAGACCGTCCTGGTAGGCGTGCAGCACGCCCGCCGGCGCGAAGAGCGCCTCACCCCGGCGCAGTTCCACGAGGTTCATCAGCAGCGCCACCACGACGCCCGGGTCGCCCGGGAAGTCCGCCGCGATGGTGCGCAGAACCGCCAGCTCGGCGGCGAACTCGGGGGCCGAGGCTTGCGGCAGCGCCGCGATCACCCCGTCGACCTCAGCCTGCGCCTGCCCCGAGAGCAGCCATTCGAGGGTCGCGCGCAGCGCCGCCGGCTCGTCGTCGCCCTGCAGGTGCGCCGCGAGGGCCGAGGGTCCGGGGCCGTCGCCGAGCGCGGCGACGAGACGCCGGGTCGCAGCGACGGGGCGCAGCCCCACCAGCGCGCGGAAGACGTCGCTGACGGCGACGATGATCTCGGGCTTGTGGTTGTCGTCGCGGTAGGTGCGCTCCGCGGCGTCGCGGGCGATGCCGGCCGCCTCCTCGCGGGCGAACCCGGCTTCGGCCTGCTCCTTGGAGGGATGGGCCTGGATGGACAGCGAGGACCCCGCCGCCAGGAGCTTCATCAGATACGGCAGCCGTGAGGCGCCCCGCCCGCGCAGCCAGACGTCCAAGGTGGCGCCGGAGCCGTCGCCGACGACGCTCGGGGCGCCGGGGTGGTCGCCGAACCAGATCTCCGCCTCGGGGGCGCCGGAGGGCGCCCGCCCGGTGAGCTCGGCCAGCAGCGTCGTCGAACCCCAGGCGTAGTCGCGCGGGGTGTTGGAGAGGGGGACCAGCACGCCCCCAGCCTAGGCGCGCGACCGCCCGGCATGCGAAGGCGCGGGCGGTAGCCTGAACACACCATGGCCGTCCACACCCAGCATCCGGTCTCGGCGCCGCCGGCCGCCCCGCCGCGCGAGCGCACCGGGGTGCTGCTGCTGCGGGCCTGGTGCGTGGTCGTGCTGTTCACGACCATCACCGGCACGGCGTGGGTGCTCGCGGTGGGTGAGGTCGGCGCCGCGCTGATCGGGGCGGGGACCGCCCTCGTGTCGGCCGTCATCTGGCTCACGACGCGCCCTCCCGTGCAATGGCGGCGCCTCCCGTGGTTCGTCCTGGCATACGTCGCGTTCGCCGCCGCCTCGCTGCTGTGGACGGCGTGGCCCGCGACGACCCTGCTGACCGTCGCGCTGATGCTGGTGACCACGTTCCAGGGCCTGTTCGTCGCGGCGACGCTCACGTGGCAGGAACTGGTGCGTGCCGTCGCGTCGGCGTGCAAGTGGGTCGTTGCGCTGTCGCTGGTGTTCGAGCTGTGGGTCTCGGTGTTCATCGGCGGCCCGCTGCTGCCGCGCTTCATCGTGCCCGAGCGCCCCGCGCCCGACCCCATCGTCTACTGGTCCCGCGACAACCTGTTCGACGGCGGGCGCATCCAGGGCATCTTCGGCAACGCGAACCTGCTCGCCTACGCGGCGCTGTTCGCCCTCATCGTGTTCGCGATCCGCTACGCCGCCCGCGCCCCCCACCGGCCGCTCCTGCTCGGCTGGATGGCCGCGGCGCTCTACCTCTTCGTCCGCGCCGGCTCGGCGACCGCATACGTGGCCGCCGCACTCGTGCTGGTCGTGCTGACCACCGTCCTGCTGATGCGCACCACCCGGCGGCCCGGCGAGCGCACGCGCTACTACGTCGTCTATGCGGCCGTGGCACTGGGCGGGCTTGCGGCGGCGTGGCTGCTGCGCGACCGCGTCTTCTCCCTGCTCGGCCGCTCGAGCGACCTGACCGGGCGTGAGACGATCTGGGCCACCGTGCTCGCCAGGGCCGCCGAGCGGCCCGTGGCCGGCTGGGGCTTCGCCACCCCGTGGCTGCCGTGGGATCCCGCGTTCGACGGCTGGATCGTCGACCACGGCGAGACCGTGATGCAGGCGCACAACATGTGGCTGGACGTCTACCTGCAGCTGGGGGGCGTGGGCGTCGTCCTCATGGCGACCACGTACCTGGCGTTCGTCTGGCGCTCGTGGTTCTTCGCCGTCGACCGGCCCCGGTGGGACCTGCGTGCCGATCGACCGTACTCGCCCTTGACACTGCTGCCGACGCTGACGGGAGCGGTGCTCCTCGTGCAGGGGCTCGCCGAATCCGGACCGCTGCTGCTGTGGGGGTGGCTCGCGGTGGTGATGTTCGCGTTCAAGATCAAGCAGGCGCCGCTCGTCGGGGTCGGCCCGGCAGAGCAGACCCTCGCGCTCGAGCGCGGCGAGCTGCCCCAGCGGGCGGAGTGACCGGCGTGGCGCAGCCGAACGTCCGTGGCGGCGGCCGCGGCCTGGTCGCGCTGCTGTCGTCCGCGGCGATGGCCAGCGCCTTCACGCACGCCGCGCTCGGCGCGGTGTTCGCGGGGTACCTGATCGAGCGCATGGCGGGCCGCATCACGTACGTCACGATCGTGGCGGGCCTGTGCCTCGTCGGTGCGGCGATGCTCGCCGCCCGCCGGCGCGAGATCTCCGCCCTGCGACTCGCCCCCACGACGCTCCTGGTGTTCCTGGCGTGGGTCCTGGCGAGCGTCACCTGGAGCCAGGATGCCGGCGGCACGGTCGCCGGCTGGCTGGGGCTGGCGGGGCTCGCCTTCATCGCCGTCGTCATCGGGCACGTGCGCGACACCCTGCAGACCGCCCGCGCGCTCGGCGACGTCATGCGGGTGCTGCTGACCCTGTCGCTCGGGCTCGAGATCCTCTCCGGCATCCTCTTGGACATGCCGCTGCGCTTCCTCGGGATCCAGGGCAACCTCGCGATGCTCGGCCCCGTCCAGGGCATCTTCGGCACCCGCAACTCCCTCGGGTTCGTCGCGGTGCTCGCACTCATCACGTTCCTCGTGGAGTACCGCACGATGTCGGTGCCCCCGGGGCTGTCGCTGTACTCCGCGGTGCTCGCCGGCACGCTCGCCGCGCTCTCGGACTCCCCCACCGTGCTGGTGCTCGCCGTCGCCGCGGCCACCGCCACCGGCGCGCTCGCCCTGGTGCGCCGCACCCGCCGCGACTACCGCCGCTCGGTGCAGTGGTTCTTCGGCGGCGCGCTGATCATGGGGATCATCGTGGCCTACCTCTTCCGGCATCCGATCATCGCGTGGATCGGCGCGGCGCGGGACTTCTCCACCCGCGCGGACCTGTGGGCGCAGATCGTCGTGTTCGTGCGCGCGCGGCCCATCCAGGGCTGGGGGTGGAGCGGCACCTGGACCGACGAGTTCCCGTTCGGCACGATCAACTACATCCTGCGCGACACCCACCGCTCCGCACTCAGCGCCTACTTCGACGTGCTGCTGCAGGTGGGCTGGGTGGGGCTCGTGCTCTTCGGCACGTTCGCCGGCCTGGCGTTCGTGCGCTCGTGGCTCGTCGCCAGTGAACGGCGGTCCATCCTCTACGCCTGGACGCCGCTCATCCTCGTGGCGCTGCTCGTGGACTCGGTCTTCGAGAGCTTCGCGCTGGCGGGCTACGGCTGGCTCATGCTCGTGCTGTGCGCGGTGCGCGCCGGGCAGTCGCGGTCGTGGCGGGAGCGCCTCGACGGGGCGTCGCCGGACAGCGATCTGCCGCTCCTCGACACGACCGGGGGGTTGGACAGGCGCGCGGGGTAAGATCGGGGGGCCATGCCCCCGCTCTCCGAGACCCCCGCCGCCGCGCCCTTCGACCCCGCCTCGGCGACCATCGCCGTGGTCACCTTCAACCGCTCGGGCCTGCTGACCCGGCTGCTGGAGAGCATCACGGCCATGGACCCCAAGCCCGGGCATATCGTCATCGTCGACAACGCCTCGACCGACGACACCACCGAGGTCGTGGAGTCCTTCCGGGAGCGCATCGGCACCGAGATCGTCTACCGCCGCCTGGAGACCAACACCGGCGGCTCCGGCGGCTTCAGCGAGGGCATGCGCATCGCCTACGAGCTGGGCTCCACCTGGATCTGGCTGATGGACGACGACGTCGAGGTCATGCCCGACGGCCTCGCCCGCATGGGCGCCTGGGCGCCGCGGTTCAAGTCCATCCAGGGGCGGCGCTACGACTACGACGGCAGCGAGTTCTACTGGCAGTACCGCATCGCCGAGCCGCTGGCCATCCCGATCCCGTTCGCACCGGCCGGCTTCGACGCTTCGGGCTACAAGGAGATGAACTCGGGCTGCTTCGAGGGCATGTTCATCCACCGCGACATCGTCGCGCAGATCGGCCTGCCCGATCCCCGATTCTTCATCTACTGGGATGACCAGATGTACGGCTGGCTCGCCTCACGCAAGACCACGGCGGTCATCGTGAACGAGTTCGTGCTGCGCCGCACCCGCGAGATCAAGCAGTGGGACATGGGCATCCGCCACATGAACGCTTCGAGCAACGCGTACCGCTACTACATCATGCGCAACCGCGGCCACATGAAGCAGTACTACCGGGCGCTGGGCGTGTACAACCCCGTGCTGTTCGGACTGGGCACGGCCCTGACGTTCGCGAAAGAGGTCATCCGGCTGCTGTTCGTCGAACGCACGGTGCGGGGCACGTCGAACCTCTTCCGCGGCATCCGCGACGGACGCAAGATCGCCCGGGATCGCTCGTGGAAGCCGATGCCGCCCCTGGCGGCCACGGCCGATCACCCGGCGGCGTAGTCCGCGTTGTAGCGCGCCAGCACGTCGTCCAGGGGGGCGTCGAGAACGAGCGCGCCCTTGTCCAGGTACAGCCCACGGGTGCAGAACCGACGGAGATCCCGCTCGTTGTGGCTGACGAAGAACAGCGTCCGCCCCTTGTCGAGCAGTTCCTCCATGCGCCGGTAGCACTTCTCCCGGAACGCCTTGTCGCCGACGGCCAGCACCTCGTCGACGAGGAACACCGGCTCGTCCAGCTGCGACACGACCGCGAACGCCAGACGCACCTTCATGCCGCTGGAGAGGTGCTTGTATGGCGTGTCGACGAAGTCGCGGAGCTCGGCGAACTCGATGATGTCGTCGAAGCGGCGGGCGACCTCTGCGCGCGGCATCCCGTGCAGACCCGACGTCAGGCGCACGTTCTCCCGCACGGTGAGATCGCCGACGAAGCCGCCCGTGATCTCGATCAGCGGGGCGACGCCCCCGTTCACCCGCACGCTCCCCTCGTCAGGGAGAAGCACACCGGCGACGAGTTTCAGCAGGGTGGACTTGCCCTGACCGTTGCGGCCCACCACGCCGATCGATTCCCCGGGCCGCACCGTGAACGACACGTCGCGCAGCGCCCAGAACTCGTCCGGGCGGGTGCGCCGGTTCGCACCGCCGAAGAGGTCCTTGATGCTGCGTCCCCCGCGGCGACCCCGGCGGAAGCGCACTCCGAGGTCCCTGGCCTCGATGGCGTTCGACGTCATCACAGCTCCTTCAGCACAGCGTGCTCGAGGCGGCGGAACACCGTGAGCCCCAGCACCAGGAAGAACGTGCTCATGACGAAGGCCATGACCACGGTCAGCGTGTCCCACTGATCGGGGAAGAACCCGACGCGGTACAGGGTGAAGATGCCGGCGAGCGGGTTGAACGCCGCCAGTTCGCGGAAGCCATCCGGGAGGTCCGCGACACCGTAGATGACCGGCGACGCATAGAAGAGGGCACGCAGCACGAGCCGCGTGGTGCGCTCGAGGTCGCCCCACAGCACGCACAGGGGCGCCACGAGCAGTCCGATCCCGACGAGGAGCATCGTCTGCAGCACCACGGCCACGGGGAACCAGAGCAGACCCCACCCGACCGATGCGCCCGCGAAGACGGCGAACACCACCAGCACCGGCAGCGAGCACAGGAACTCCACGCCCTTGCTCAGCACGATGCGGTTCACCCAGATGGATCGCGGTATCGCGGTCGAGCGGACCAGGCGCGCGTCCTTGTTGAAGGCGCGGGTGAAGTCGGAGACCGACGCGTTGAACCACACCCAGGGCAGCAGCGCCGTGATGAGGAAGACGATGTACGGCTGGGCCCCGACCGCACGATCGAAGATCTGAGTGAAGACGAACCAGTAGATGGCGCTCATCACGAGCGGGTCGAGCACGGACCACAGGTAGCCCAGGGCGCTCGTGGCGTAGCGCACCTTCAGGTCCCGCGCCGTCAGCAGCCAGAGCGAGTGCAGGTAGCGCCGGGGAGAGCCCGGGGCGCCGACGGTCGCTGAGGTCACGGTCTCGATCCTAGGATGCCGGAGCGTGCTCGAGCGGCCCGCACTGGTCGATGCGGTACAGGGAGGTCTCGCCGTCGGTGGCCACGAGGGTGAACAGTCCTGCTTCGACGGCGGCGTGCGGACCCGGGAAGTGGTTTCCCGCCGGGTCCCCTCCCCCGAAGGCGCGCGGGGCATAGGTGACGTAACGCACCATCAGCCGGTCGAGGGCATCGCAGACCTGCGGGTTGCTCTCGATGTCGGCCAGGTGCCAGGCGATGGTCTGGCGATCGGCGTCCCACTGGCCGTTGACGTGCGGGAACACCGGCTCGGGCCCCCCGAACACCTGCGTCCAGGCGGAGCCGTCCCAGGGGTCCCCGGCCACGCGCTGGCCCTCGGGGACGATGTCGTCGAGCTGCGAGAAGAACGCGATCTGCCGGCTCGAGACGACCTCGTCGACGGCACGATCGGGCATGCGGAAGACGTAGCCGACCGCGTCGGTCACGCCGGTCGCGCCGAGCGACACGGCCGATGCGCCCGCGACGAGCCACGCGAGGCCCACCGCCACCGCCGCGCGGGCCCGCACGCGCCGTCCGATCCACCGCGACACGGCCATCACCCCGAGCGTGGCGACCACGACGGCGACCACGACGAGCGCGGAGCTCAGCCGGTACTTGTCCTTGTACCACAGCGCCGTGGCGAGCTTGGTGACGACGTCGTCCGAGCCCGCCGCCAGCACATACAGCGCGGCCACCAGCGCGTACGAGCCCACGAGCCAGCGTGTGCGCGGCGCCCGCCAGGCGACGACGAGCCCCACGAGCACGCCCGCCGCCAGCAGCGGAGCCGGCCAGGTCGGGGCGCCGCCGACACCGGTCAGCCACGACTGCGCCAGCACCTGCCAGACGCCGTCGCCCAGCGACTGCACCGCCTGCGCCTGCGGTCCGCCGAGCCGATCATCGAGAGGCCGCTCGAACAGCCCCAGCCTGGTCACGAGGTACCAGAACCCCACTGCGGCCACCGCGATCGTTCCGGCGGCGGCCGCGGCGGCGAGCCACAGCAGCCGGGTGCGCTCGGCTCCCCCGGCGCGCCAGGCGCCGCCTGCGGCGGCGGCCAGTACCCCCACGACCGGCACCGCCAGCAGGAGTGCCCAGGTCACCAGCACACGCGGCTGGCCGAAGGCGACGGCGCCGGCGACGAGCGCCGTCGCGGCGAGGGACCACCACAGCAGCGGGCGCCTGGCGCCGGCGCGGGCGGCCCGCCACCCCCGCCAGCCCAGTACGGGAACGGCGATGGCCGCAGGCAGGAGCGCGGTGGCGAGGTAGGTCGGATAGAGGGTGCCCCAGGTCAGCAGCGCGTACGGCATGGCGCCGAAGGCGGCGCCGAGGGGCAGCGCGACGAGGGCGGCCGTGCGGGAGGACCCCGGGATGCAGACCTGCGCGAACCACGCCACGCCCGGCAGCCACACGACCGCCGCGACGGCGAGCCAGGCGGCGTTGACCGCGATGGGGATGCTGGTGCCGCTCACCTGCACCGTGAGGGCGACGAGGCTGTGCCACCCCGACGGGTAGAACGAGAAGGAGTCGCCCGTCTCGATGAGGGTGCGCAGGGTGAGCGACGAGGCGTCGCCGCCCTCGAGGATGGCGGCGATGGCCGACAGGTGGAAGACGTTGTCGTACGTCTGGCTGACCGCCGTGGGGCTCGGGACCGCGGCGAAGGCGACGACGGCGATCACCGCGGCGGCGAGCACCCAGGTGAGCACCAGGGGCCACACCCTCCCCGGTTCCCGCGGGAGCTGCAGGCCCCCTCGGCGGGCGAGCCAGGCGCACAGCGCCAGCACCGCCGCGACAGCAAGGACGGGCCAGATCGAGAAGGACAGCCCGAGGCCGGCGGCGACGATGCCGGCGACGCCGATCACCATCACCGACAGGGGGCCGGCGAGGGCCGCCCGCGCCGTCCAGCCCATGCGCAGCGGCGCCAGCGCGAGCGCGCCGGGCACGACGAGCAGGGCGGCGGCGACCGCCAGGGGCGCGCCGGCAGTGATCCAGCCGAGGTCTGTCACGTCAGGCGAGGTCGTTGTTCCACATCGACAGCGCCGAACCGATCGCCATGTGCATGTCGAGGTACTGGTACGTGCCGAGTCGGCCGCCGAAGTGCACGTCCGCCTCACCCTTCGTCAGCTCCCGGTAGGCCAGCAGCCGCGCGCGGTCGTCGGCGGTGTTCACGGGGTAGTACGGCTCGTCCTCACGGGTGGCGAACCGCGAGTACTCGCGCATGATCACGGTCTTGTCCTGCGGGTACCGGTCGGCCCGCTCGGGGTGGAAGTGCTTGAACTCGTGGATCCGCGTGTACGGGATGTCCGCGTCGGCGTAGTTCATCACCGGCGTTCCCTGGAAGTCGCCGGTGTCGAGAACCTCCTCCTCGAAGTCGAGCGTCCGCCAGGACAGCTCGCCCTCGGCGAAGTCGAAGTAGCGGTCCACGGGTCCGGTGTAGACCACGGGGAGCTGACCGACCACCGCGCGCTTGTTCAGCGGCTGATCGGCGTCGAAGAAGTCCACGCCGACCTTGACCTCGATGTTCGGATGGTCGGCCATCCGCTCGAGCCACCGCGTGTATCCGTCGACCGGGAGGCCCTCCCAGGTGTCGCTGAAGTAGCGGTTGTCGTAGTTGTACCGCACCGGGAGCCGGCTGATGACCTCGGCGGGGAGGTCCCGGGGGTCGGTCTGCCACTGCTTGGCGGTGTAGTCGCGGATGAACGCCTCGTACAGCGGCCGCCCGATGAGGCCGATGCCGCGCTCCTCGAGGTTCTGGGCCGTCTTCGGGTCGAACTCGCCCGCGAGCTCCTGCACCACCGCGCGGGCCTGATCGGGCGTGTAGGCCGCCTGGAAGAACTGGTTGATGGTGCCGAGGTTGATCGGCAGCGGATACACCACGCCCCGGTGGTTCGTGTAGACGCGGTGCACGTAGTCCGTGAACGCGGTGAACCTGTTGACGTACTCCCAGACCGTCGCGTTGGAGGTGTGGAAGAGGTGGGCACCGTAGCGGTGCACCTCGATCCCGGTCGTGGCCTCGTCTTCGCTGTAGGCGTTGCCGCCGATGTGGTGACGCCGCTCGATGACGGTGACCTTGCGCCCGGAGGCTGCGGCCCGTTCGGCGATCGTGAGCCCGAAGAAGCCGGAGCCGACGACGAGGAGATCCATGGGATGCCATGCCTTTCCGGCGCCGCGCGCCCGTAACAGTTTAGGAGGGGCCGTCCGAGGACGCCGCCAACCGCGCCTGCCAGGTGCCGATCGCCGCCTCCTGCGGAGCCGCCTCCCGGTACGCACGAGCCAGGGCAGGCCACTGCCACCACAAGCGCGCTCGCAGTGCGACGGCGCGCCGCAGGCCCCGCGCGGCGGTCCCCCGGCTGCGGCGCATGGCGAACGCGCCCTTGCCGGAGGCGGCGTCGACGATCGCGCTGTCGAGCATCCCGAGCGCCCACCACTTGCCCTCCGCGCGCGTCAGCCGCACCGGCGACGCCGAGCTCCGTGCCGGGCGCAGCTGGTGCACCAGGACTCTCGCCCCTCGGGCAAGCATCTCGGCCGCCCCCCGCGGCGGCGCGACCGTGGAGTCGACCAGCGCGAGGGGCAGCTCGGACTCGGGCAGGACGGCCTGACCTTCCCGGGTCAGCACGGCGGCAGGGCGCGCGGGACCGTGCCGCAGCACGGGCCACAGGTGCTCCGGGCCGCGCAGGAGGTCGGTGAGGGCGAGCGCGCGGACCGCGGCGGAGCCGTATTGCCCACACAGCAGGTGGTTCACGTCCTGAGCGAACGACGCGGAAAGCACCCGTCCGCCACGACGGCGCCCGTGAAGCAGGGCGGCGACCAGGCGGTTGCGCAGCTGGAAGTACGCCTGCCAGTCCAGTCCGTCGTCCTTCGCCGTCCAGGGCATGTGCCAGAGGGCAGCTCCCGGCAGCGTGACGGTGGTCACGCCGTGCGCCGCCGCCCGCAGCCCGTACTCGGCGTCGTCCCACTTGATGAACAACGGCAGGGACGCGCCCAGCAGACGGATCGTCGCGGTGGGGATGAGGCACATCCACCACCCGTTGAAGTCGACGTCGATCCGGTGGCTGAGCTCGGGAGTGCTCTCGACCGTCGTCGTGCTCAGGTCGGCTCCGGACAGCGACGGCTCCACCGGCTCCCACCAGAACCCCGACCGCTCGATCCGCTCGCCGAACGAGTGAAGGCGCGTCGGGTCCACGAGGCTGAGCATCTGCGCGCCGACGATCGTCGGCGTTCGCGACGACTCCGCGAATGCGGCCAGCCGGCGCACCGACTCGGGCTCGAGGTCGACATCGTCATCCAGCAGGAGCGCATGGGTGGCCGTTCCTGCGGCGGCTTCGACCATGCCACGGCTGAATCCGCCGGACCCCCCGACGTTCGGCTGGCGCACGACCTGCAGCATCGTGCCGAGGCGCGCGGCGACGCTGGCGAAGCCGTCGGCAGCGACAAGCGGCCGTGTGCCCTGGTCGGCGACGACGATCCGGTCGACGCAGGAGCGCAGCCCGGGATCCTCCGCGAAGCGATCGAGCAGGCGCACACAGTCCGCCTCCCGGTCGAAGGTGGTCACGCACACCGTCAGGGTCGCCGGGGCCGGTGCCGGCCCCGGCGCCTCCCAGCGCACGTCGCCGATCGTGGCGCCGTCGGCGGCGGCGACGATGTCGCACCACAGCCACCCGTCGCGCGGGGTGATGTCGAGCTCGTACGACCCCTCGCCCGTCGCGTCGCGGACATGGGCGAGCGTGGACACGACGCCCTCGGCATCCGTGCCACGAACGACGACGTCGGCGGTGCCGTCGATGCGCCACGCGAGCCGCACCCGCCCGACCGCGGTGTGAGCGGCCCAGTACCCGGCCGGGAACGCCCCGAAATAGGTCGCGAACGAGGCGCGGGCCTCGACACGCATCCGGTCGCGGGACAGCGCGGAGCCGCCCCTGGCGTACAGCGCAGCGCGGCGAGGATCGTCGGAGAGCACGCAGCGCTGCAGCGTGCGCCACGCCGGTTCGGCGAGCCCCGTCATCGGGTGCGGCGGTCCCTGCGCCACTCGCGCAGCGTGTGGGTCACCCGCTGCCCCAGAGAACGCCGGTCGTCGAGCTGCCGGGCCACTTCGTCCTGGATGTACCGGCTGAGGTAGAGCACCAGCCCGGGCCCGTGCCGCTGGACATAGGCGCGCAGCGCCTCGTCGCGCACCAGGCGGTCGTAGTGCTCATGCTCGGCCGCCAGGGCGTACATGCTGTTGCCCAGCTCGCCGGTCACGCCCTTGCGCTGCATCCAATACGCCAGCGGCTCGCCGGGGAGGTAGCCGATGCGATGGCGCAGCGCGGCGCGCAGGTTGAACTCCCAGTCCTCGGCGGCGTGCAGGTCCTCGCGATAGAAGCCGACGTCGTCGTGGAGGCGCCGACGGTAAAGGTAGGCGATGGGCACGGCGCGGTTGACCTGGAGGAGGTCGGCGTAGGTGATCTCGGTCATCCCCGGCCAGAACGGCGCACGGCCGACCTCGGCGAAGCCACCGTCGCGCTCGGCCTCGTAGACGATCTCCGTCTCGGCGACGACGCCGATCTCCTCGCCGCGACCGTCGAGGTGCGCGACGGTGCGGGAGAGGAACTCCGGATGCCAGAGGTCATCGTCGTCGTGCAGCACGATGAACTCCGTCTGCGTGGCGCGCACGCCCGCGTTCGCCGCCGCCGACCGGCCGGTGGCGACATCGTTGTGGATGACGCTCAGGCGCGCACGCAGCGGTCCTGCGGCCTCGGCGACCACGGCGTCGACGGGTGCGGGCGCACCTCCGTCGTTCACGATCGTCACGGCCGTGTCGGTGAAGGTCTGCGACGCGATGTCCGCCAGCGTCCTCCGCAGGAACCAGGGCCGGTTCTTCGTGCGGACGACGATGCCCACTCGGGGGCGAGATTCGTCGGACACCACGGTCCCTCCGTCCGGTTCGTACCGCGCCCGACCCTATCACCGGGCCGTTCCGCCGCAGCTGAACGACCTATACTCGGGAGGATGCTGAGCCGTGTCCGCGCCGCCTGGCGCGCCGCGCGCAGCGCGCCGGTGATCGGCTCCGCACTGGCTGCGGCCGACCGGATGTGGTGGGCGCGCATCATCCGTCGTGCGGACATCGTCGACCTGGACGCAGTCGCCGCTCAGGCCGGGCGGCGGATGTCGGAGCGAGCGGCGATCCGTCGGTATGTGCGCGGGGGCTTCCGGGAGGGCTTCACCCTCAACCCCCTGTACCTCGAGCGGACCATCTCCCGGCAGCTCTCCGACTCCGACCGCGTTCCCGCCCTGTACGCCTATCTCGTGAACGACCGCCGTCGGCTGCGTGTCAGCCCGCTATGGGATGCGGAGGCGCTGGCGAAGGAGGATCCCGCCGCGCTGGACGATCCGGCTGGGCCTCTGGGGCACGCGTGGCGACGCGCACAGTCGACCGGCACGTTCCGCCTCGCGGGAACCGAGATCCCCCGCGCCGCGGTGACCGAGCTGGCCGCACACGCCTTCGACCGACCGGCGCCACTGACCGGGGACGCCCTCATCTGCGTGCTCGGACCGGACGAGACAGATCCCGACCAGCCGCTGCGCCTGGTCCTCGACGCGGTGCAGCGCGGGCTCGAGGTCGACATCCGCGCCGCGGCGGCCGCATACGACGTGTTCCTCCACGCGCGCCTGATCTCCGCGACATCGCCGCGCGTCCGGGTGACTGACACCGCGGCGGTGTTCCCTGCGCCCCGCGCGACCGGCGCCACGGTCTTCCGGGGTCCCCACGCGAGCGTGACCGCCGAGACGCTCCCCGTGATGCTCCGCGAAGCCGCGCACGGCCCCGTCGCCGCGCTCTGGCTTGCGCCGGACGGCACCGTCGCGGCGGCCGGCGCGGTCAGGCTCGACGGCCGGACGGCGCCCCTCCTGCGCGCGCATCCCCTCGAGGATGCGCAGCGACTGGGGTCCGACCCCGGCGTTCCCGCGCTCGCCGGGCCGGTACGGGCGTGGCCGGCGGGCGCCGCCGCCGTCGGGGCGGGGCACACGCTCACCTCCTGCACGACGACCGCGCGCTTCGACGCCGCGTGGCTCGACGAGCCGCAGGCGGATGCAGACGGTGCCTCCCTGCTGGCCCGGGCGGGGTTCCGATTCCTCGCGTGGCACGGCGAACGGGCGGTCGTCGCCCGCACCGGCACCCGGCGCCGGTGGGCCATCCGCACGTCGGCACCCGCGGGAGCCGCCGGTGAGGCGTGGGGCGACACCCACTTCGCGCGCGATCTCGCCGCCGCGCTGCGCCGGCTGGGAGAGGACGTCGTCGTAGACAGTTACGACGCGCGCGAACGCGAGACGAGCTACCTCGACGACGTCACGGTCGTCCTGCGCGGTCCGCACCCCATACCCCGGGGCCCGTCGGGCCGGAGCCTGCTGTGGATCATCAGCCACCCCGACGAGATCACCGCGGAGGAGGTCGCCGGATTCGACGCGGTCTTCGCGGCATCCACGTCATGGGCGCGACGCGCGACGTCGCGCTTCGGCACCCCCGTGCACCCGCTCCTGCAGTGCACCGACACGACGAAGTTCCACCCGGGCACGTCGGATCGCGGGACCGACATCGTGTTCGTCGGCACGGCGCGCGGGATCGCGCGGCCGGTCGTCGTGGCCCCGATCCGCGCCGGCATCCCGGTGAAGGTGTACGGGCCGGACTGGAGCGGCTACATACCGGCCGGCGCCGTCGTTTCGCCGAGCGTGCCCCGCTCCGAGCTGCCGGAGCTGTATCGCAGCGCAGGGGTCGTCCTCAACGACCACTGGCCCGCGATGCAGCGCGAAGGGTTCGTGTCCAATCGCCTGTACGACGTCGTCGCCGCCGGTGGACGAGCCATCTCGGACGACGTCGTCGGCATCTCCGAGACCTTCGGCGCCGCCGTGCGGACGTACTCGGACGTCGAGGAGCTCCTCGCGATGCTGAGCGGAGACCTCGACGCGCTTTTCCCCGACGAGGCGGAACTGGGGCGCATCGCGCATCAGGTGGCCGCGGAGCACTCGTTCGACGCCCGCGCACGCACGCTCGTGCAGACCGTGGACGGCCTCTCGGCCTAGGCGGACTCGATGGCCGTGCGTGCCGAAGCCTCGCGGTCGTCGGGGAAGACCCAGCGGTCGTAGGTGAAGAAGCGGAAGGCCATGGCCAGCGCCTGACCGATCAGCGTTCCCGAGATGTTGTCCGGCACCGGTCCCTCGAGGCCCAGCACGTACCGCGAGAACGCCAGGCAGCCGAGCTGGATCAGGATCGCCACGACGTTCAGCGCGACGAAGACCACATAGCGCGAGAAGCGTCGCGCGAGAGTGCGCGTTCCGAAGGTCCAGTACCGGTTGCCGACGTAGGTGACGACCGTGGCGACGATGATCGCCGTGGCCTTCGCGACCAGCGGCTGGTCGTACAGGGGTCCGTCCCCGTCCAGCCCGAAGGCGAGCAGATTGAACACCGCGAAGTCGACCACGAAGGCAAGCCCGCCCACGACGAGGAACGCGCCGCTCTTGCGGAGGAATCCCCCCACACCGCCTCGCTCGGACATCCGACTCCTTCTCGGCGCGGATGGGCGCGCCGACCGCCCATGATAACTTGGATGGCGCGTTCCGCCGGGTATGGCGGTGGCCTACCCCGAGGAGATCTGCGTGACCACGTCCGCTCCGTCCATCGCGGCGATCGTTCCCTGCTACAACGAAGAAGCGGCTGTCGGGCAGGTCGTCACCGACCTGCGTAACGCCGTCCCCGGCATCTCCGTGTACGTGTACGACAACAACAGCAGCGATGCGACGGCGCGCGTCGCGGCCGAGGCCGGCGCGATCGTGCGCACCGAACTCACGAAGGGCAAGGGCAACGTCGTCCGTCGCGCCTTCGCCGACGTCGACGCCGACATCTACGTGCTCATCGACGGCGACGACACGTACGCCGTCGATGATCTCCCCCAGATGATCGCGGCCCTCCAGTCGGGTCCTTACGACCATGTGCTGGGAGTGCGCCGCCAGACCACGACGACGGCCTACCGCCCGGGTCACGAGCTCGGGAACCGCGGGTTCAACTGGTTCGTCGGCAACGTCTTCAAATCCCCGGTGAACGACATGCTCAGCGGCTACCGGGTGTTCTCCCGCCGCTTCGTGAAGAGCTTCCCTGCCCTCTCTCGCGAGTTCGAGATCGAGACGGAGCTCACCGTGCACGCGATGAGCCTCCGCGTCCCGCAGATCGAAGTCCCCGTCGGTTTCAAGGACCGCCCGGCCGGCAGCGAGAGCAAGCTCCGCACCTATCACGACGGCTTCCGCATCCTCTCCCTGATCGTGGGCCTGATCCGCCACGAGCGGCCGATGATGTTCTACGGCATCGTCGGCGCGATCCTGGCGCTGCTGGGCCTCATCGTGGGCATCCCGGTGATCGTGGACTTCGCGCAGACCGGCCTCGTCCCACGGTTCCCCACCGCGATCCTCGCCATGGGAATCGTGCTGCTCGCCTTCATGTCGTGGACCATCGGACTGATCCTGGACGGCGTGCTCAAGGCGCGCCGCGAACTGAGCCGCCTGAACTACCTGGGGCACGACGCACCGCGAGTCGGTCCGGGCGCATGACGCTCCCCGCCCGCCTCGGCCATGGAGTCGTTGCTGCGCAGCTGTGGCTCATGTCGCGCCCCGCTTTGCACGTCGCGGTCTTCGCAGGCGCGTTCTTCCTGCTGTTCGCGGGCTGGGGGCTCTTCCTCCCCCTCGCGTCGAGTCCCGACGAGTCGGCCCACTACATCTACTCGGCCGCCGTGGTCCGCGGCCAGAGCGGCATGCTCGACGTCGTGGTCCCCGCCCGGATCGCCAGCGTCCATGACCTGGCCGCGTGCCTCGCCTTCCAGATCGATGTGACCGCCTCGTGCCAGACCGAGTTCCGCACGGATTCGAACGCCGACGTGGCGACCCGCACGCACGTGGGGCTGTACAACCCGGTCTTCTATGCGTGGACCGGTCTCGGCTCGCTGCTGATCCCGACCGAGAACGGCATGTACGTCGCCCGTCTCCTGGCCGCCCTCGTCAATGCCGGGGTGATCGGCTGGGCGACGTCCCTGCTGATCCGGACGGCGCGTTCGCGCTGGACCGTCACCGGCCTGCTGATCCTCATCACGCCCATGGTCGTGTACATGTGCTCGGTCCTGAACCCCAACGGGCTCGAGATCGTCGCGACCCTCGCCATCGTCGTCGGCGGGTGGAACCTCATCGTGCGCCGGCCCACGCGCGGCCGCTGGACCGAATCGCATTCGATCGTCCTGATCGCCGGCGCGCTTCTTCTGGTGTCGCGCGGTCTCTCACCGCTGATCGCTGCGCTCGTCCTCACCGCACTCGCGATCTGCGCGGGGTGGACCGCCCTCCGGGACGTCCTGGCACAGCGCACGTCCTGGGTGCTGCTGGCACCGCTCGTGCTGATCGGCGTCCTGAGCCTCCTCTGGATCCTCTCGCACGGCACCAACTACGTCGGCGTCGTCCCTCCTGACTCGCTCAGTGAGGGGATCGCATCGATCCCGGTGTATTACGACCTCATCGACGGACAGCTGAACCAGGTCGTCGGCCAGCTGGGCTGGCTCGACCTCCCCGCACCCCACCTCGTCGTGTTCGGCTGGCTGGCCGCTGCTGCGGCATTCGTCTTCGTGTCGTTCCTCGCAGCCGCCAAGGGCGAGCGGGTGACGCTCGTTCTCGCAACCGCCACCTGCATCCTTCTTCCCGGGGTCCTCTCCGGGATCCAGTGGAGCGGACAGGGGTGGCAGGGGCGCTACACGCTGCCCTATGTGGTCGCTCTGCTGGCCATCGCCGCCCTCAGCGCAGGCGACCGCATGGCCACCCCTCCGCTCGTGACGGACGAACTCTCCCGTCGCGCTCAGCGGGTGGCGGCCATCGGTGCGCCCTGGGGCTTCCTGCTCGCCCACGTGTGGATCATGCTCAACGGTGCGCACCGCTACCTTCTCGGCAACTCGGCGCCGCTGTGGGCAGACCCGGCGTGGCGCCCGCCGCTGAGCCTGTGGCTGCTCGCCGCGCTCATCGGGGTGGGCCTGCTGCTGGTCACGACGCTGGTGTCCAGCGCGCCCCGACCGCTGCTCGCGCGCGAGCGGCGCTGAGGCGACCGCCCGCGCGGCGCCTCAGTCGAGGGTGATCGCGGTCCCGACCCCTGCCGTCCACGTCACCTGTCCGCGTTGGAAGCGCTGCGTGCACACGTCGCCTGCGGTCGAGCAGCTCTCCGCACCGGCGGGGTAGCCCAAGGGTCCGCCTTCGTACCCGGCGTGGGCCCACGCTGAGCCGATGCCCCCGTGCGTCCAGTGCGCCCCCGTCGCGGTCGACCAGTGGATCTGTCCGTTCTGGAAGACCTGGAAGCAGCCTCCCCCGATGAGCGCGCAGGACTGCCCGCTGAGCGGGTAGCCCGTCGGCCCCGCACCGCCGCCCTGCGCGTCCCAGGCGGTGAGGATGTCACCGGTCAAGACGCGGGAGCCGATTCCGGGCACCCACACGATGCGTCCCGATTGGAACTGCTGCGAGCAGGCGCCTGCGGCAAGCCCGCACGTCTCCTCCGCCACGGGGAATCCCAGCGCACCCCGTTCGTATCCGGTCCGGGCCCATTCGGACCCGATGCCGCCGTGTGTGGAATGCGCCCCGGTCGCTGCCGTCCAATGGATGCCGCCGTGCTGGAAGGTCTGGTAGCAGCCCTCCTGCACGAGCCCGCACGTCTGATCATTGAGCGGGTAGCCGAGCGCCCCCTTCTCATATCCCGTCGAGGCCCACGTCGCGAGGAAGTCGCCGCGGGTGGCGAACGCGCCCACCCCCGGAGCCCAGTGGATCTGGCCGTTCTGGAACCGCTGGTAGCAGCCGCCACCGGTGAGCCCGCAGGTCTCCTCGGTGACGGGGTAACCGAGCGCCCCGCGCTCGTTGCCGTTGCGCGCCCAGGCGGAACCGATCCCGCCGCCCGTGCTGAACGCGCCGGTCGCAGCGGACCAGTGGATCTTCCCCTTCTGGAAGACCTGGTAGCAGCCTTCTCCCGGCAGCCCGCAACCCTGATCGCTGATCGGGTACCCGAGGCTCCCCCGCTCATATCCGGTCGCCGCCCACCGAGAGAGCATCGCGCCTGTCGTCACGAACGCGCCGTACCCCGCAGACCAGTGGATCTGCCCATTGGCGAACACCTGGTAGCAGCCGTTCTCCGGCAGCCCGCAGGTCGGCGCATTGAGCGCACCGCCGAGGGCGCCGGCCGCTCCCCCGACCGCGGCGTACTTCGCGGCGATGGCGGCGGGCCCGAGGGACTTCGTCGATCCGAACCACGCGGTGAAGTAGTTGTGGAAGTTGCGGTTGCCGTAGCTCGAACAGCCGTCGCCCTGCCCGTACCCGGCTGCGAGCGAAGCGCGGTTCGGCTGGTAGGGCGTGTAGTAGTACAGGTTCGCGGTCGCCTGGTTCTGGACGTACACCGGCGAGGACCCGCAGGACACCTCCGGGTGGTAGCGGATGTTCCAGGTCCGGCCCGGTGCGTACCAGGTGAAGTACTGCTGGGTGCCCGGCGGGTTCGCGTACCGCTTGAGCTGCCAGGCCGCCCCGTACACCTGGTTGAAGAAGCCGAAGTACCGCGAATCGCACGCCGCAGTGTCGGGGCAGCCCTGCCCCATCGCGATCTTGTACTGCGAGTCGTACGGATACGTGTCCGTCACCAGGCTCTGCTCCTTCTGCAGGGTGACGAGGATGACCTGCGGGTTGATGCCACAGGCCTGAGCGACGTTGTAGATGATCTCGGCCGACGTCTCCCGCGGCTTTCCGGTGTAACTCCGGCACATGGCATCCGCCGCACGACTGCTGGTGGCCTGGGCATAGTCCTTGAGGCAGGTGTAGCCGGGGTCACACGAGGGCACCCGGGCGTTGAGGAAGCTCTGGATCTCGGCGACCGACATGGTGCCGCTGGCGAAGAACACCGCGTCGTCGATGATGTTCCCCGGGTCGAACCCCGTGACCGCCGCTGTCACGACGCGCGGGGAGGCCTTCGGCGACGCGGACCCCTGCGCCAGTGTGGCCGAGCCTGCGCCGAGGGCTGCCGGCGTCTCGTCCGCCGCCGCGGGGGCGGCGGCGCCGATGACCACGAGAACGGCAACCGCTATGGCAGCGGCGGTGCGTGACAGAACGGAGGGCACGGACATGGTCTAACCACCAGGGTGTCGGCACGGACATCAGACGGGCGCGTCTGGCCCCGTCCAGGCTACGGGAGCACGGGCGTAAATCTTGACGACCGCGTCGTTGCGCGCCTCATCCCCGTGGTGCGGAGTACAGCCAGTCCCAGAAGACCGTCTTGAGATCCCGGAGCGCGTGGTACTGGTTGTCGTCCTCGGAGAGGAACTCGAAGGGGGTGACGACCTTCGTCAGGTGCCACCCGGCCCTCTTCGCCTGTGCGCTGGCCCAGATGTCCTCGAGGAAACCGAATCGCGCGGGAAGGCGCGAGAAGAACCCGCGCTGGTGCACCAGCCGGGTGTCGCAGATGCTCCCGCCGGTGCCGACGTAGTCCGCCTCGGCTCCGGCGGCAAGCTCGCGACGGTCCCAGTACCCGGCGACCACTTCGAACGCCCACAGCCCGGCCAGGCCGTGGGGCTGGTAGGCATCCAGCAGATGGCGGATGAAGTCGGCCGAGACGGCCTCATCGTCGTCGATCATCACGAACGGCTGCGACTCCTTCGCCGGGGCGAGGTGACGCGCGACGACGAAACGCGCGATTCCGCCGAGGTTCACCCGGCTCGAATGGAACTCCACGCTGGCGATGGCCCCGCTGGCGCCGTGCGCACGTACCGCGGACAGGAAGGCCGCGTCGTTCTCGGGGCGGTTGCTCCACAGCAGCAGTCGCAGGGGGGGCGCATCGCGCTGGGCGGCCAGATCCGCCAGCGTACGGGCCAGCAGGTGGGGCCGGTTCCACAGGCACATGACGACGGGCAGCGCGGCCGGGTCTCGCTCCCCCGCGACCAGGCGCCACCGCGGCGCAACGAGCACGCGGTGGGTCAGGGCGGCACGCCAGCGCAGGCGGCGCCCGGCCGTGACGAGCACCGTCCGGGGCCCTCCGGCAGCGCGCAGACGCCGCACCGCGCGCATCACGCCGGCGCGCACACGCAGCGGGACGGTGCGGCGTGCGAGCTCCCGCATGCGACGTCGTCCGGCACGCACGAGGCGCGCAGGACCGGAAGGCGTACCCTCAGACACGGCCGTCGGTGACGTCCGTGAACTCCGGCACGATGAACACCGGACCCACCGCGCTGTGGAACGGCGCGGCGTCGAAGGAGCAGGCCTGCCGCGCGTCGTCCAGGTGACGGCCCGCAGAATCCATCAGGGAGACGTTCACGAAGTACTTGCCTTCGCCGAACCGCGCGTCGCGCAGCAGGAACTCCACGGTACGTCGGCCGATGAGGGGCTCCGGGACGAACCCGACGCGCTCGCTGGTCGTTCCGTACACCGCCGCACCCATGACGGTGTCGACCTGGATGGCGCAGCGCCACTGCTCGAGCGGCTCCGCCGCTTCGAGTTCCACGCGGATGCGGATGTCGCTGCCCGGAAGGACCTCGCCATCGGCCGTTCCATCGACCACCTCGAGCTCCGTGGAGACGATGCGCGCGCTCTCGGTCTCGACCGCGTCGCGCGTGCCGGTGCGCTCGTGCTCGCGTTCTTCTTCCGCCACGCGCCGCTCATCGAGGATGTCGCGGAAGCGGGCCACGGCCATGTTCGGGTCGCCGTCGAAGACGACGCGTCCCCGGTTCATCAGCACGGCGCGGTCGCAGAGCTCGGTGATCTGACCCAGCGAGTGGCTCACGATCACGATGGTGCGACCCTCCGCCTGGAAGGTGCGGATCTTGTCGAGGCACTTCCGCTGGAACGCCTCGTCGCCGACGGCGAGGACCTCGTCGACGAGCAGGATGTCCGGGTCGGTGTGCACCGCGACGGCGAACGCCAGCCGCACGTACATCCCCGACGAATAGAACTTCACCTGGGTGTCGATGAACTCCCCGATGCCGGAGAACCCGACGATGTCGTCGAAGCGCTCGTCGGTCTCGGCCCGGGTGAGCCCGAGCACGGAAGCGTTCAGATAGACGTTCTCACGTCCGGTGAGGTCGGGGTGGAATCCCGCCCCCAGCTCGAGCAGCGCCGCCAGGCGGCCGCGCTGCTCGACGGTGCCCGTCGTGGGGTCGATGATGCCGCCGATGACTTTCAGCAGCGTGCTCTTGCCGGAGCCGTTGTGCCCGATCAGCCCGATCGTCGTGCCCGCTGCGATGGCGATGTCGACCTCGCGCAACGCCCAGAAGTCCTCGCGGTGGCGCCGGCCCGCTCGTCCCAACGTGACGATGCGCTCCTTGATCGATGAGTCCTTGCGCACGACGAATCGCTTCGACACACCGTTGACGCGCACGACGTCAGGGTGCGGCTCCTGGGGGCCCCGACTGTTCATCTCGTGTTCTCGTCCGTTCACAGTTCTTGCGCGAAGTTGCCCTGCAGGCGCAGGAAGACCCGATGGCTGGCGAAGAGGAAGACCAGTCCGACGACGAGCGCGATGCCCTGCCGCAGCAGCAGATCGGTCGGCTGGGGGAAGTCCGCTCCGCCGACCCAGAATGCGCGCTGGAATCCGAGCACGGCGAGGGTGATCGGGTTGTTCGTGAAGACCGCCGTCCAGAACTCGGACCGGATGATCTCGGTGGCCATCTGCCAGGAGTAGACCACGGGGCTGGCCCAGAACAGCAGCATCGTCCCGACCTCGACCAGATACTGCACATCGCGCAGATAGACGTTGAGGGCGCTGAAGAGCAGCGCCAGGGCGGTGCCGAAGACCACCAGCACCGCGATCGACGGCAGCACGTAGAGGATCTCCGCGTGCAGCGGTGGTTTGCCCACGAGCAGCGTGGCGAGCACGAGTATCGCCAGCTGCACGGCGAAGTTGAACAGGGCGGAGCCCACGCTCGCGAGGGGGAAGACCTCGCGCGGCAGGTAGACCTTCTTCACGAGGCCGGAATTGGCGATGATGGAACCGGTGCCGCTGATGACGATCTCGGTGAACAGCCCGACCGCCGTCAGCCCGGTGAAGATGTAGACGGCGAAGTCCGGGATGCCGCGCGCGGCCCCCAGGAACTGCCCGACGACGATGAAGTAGATCGCCAGCTGCATGAGGGGGCGCGCGAGGGACCACAGGAACCCGAGGGTCGAGTCCTTGTAGCGCGCCTTCAGGTCGCGGCGGATGAGGAGGTCGAGCATGCTGCGCTGCGCGAACAGGCTGCTGACGGACTCCAGGAGGGCGCGGGGTCGGAGGCCCTTGGGTGCCCCGATCGTCCGCATCGGTGTGGCGCTGAGGCGCGCATAGCGCTGCGCGGCGATGGACGCTTCGGACATTCCGGTGAGTCTACCGTCCGCGCCTGAGAGCTCCTGCGCGGCGCACGAGCCGCCGCGCCGCGCGCAGCAGCCGGCCCCGCACGGTCGGCGCCGCCGCCACCGCCCGCAGTCGAGCACCGAGTCCGGGATGGTGCACCCGCAGGTAGACGCGCAGGAAATCGATCGCGCGCCCCCGGGAGAAGTCCCCCGCCAGCCGAAGGGTCTGGATGCGCTCGGAGAGGTCGCCGCGGCCGCCGGCGCTCAACTCGTCGAGGTTGAACTCCAGCGCGGCGTAGCTGGTCGCGATGTAGTCGGCGTTCGCGACGGTGCGCGAGTGGTAGCCCTGCTCACCGGCGGCATACGCGGGCATGCGCTCGAGGATGTGGGCGAGGCCCCCGTCGGCATAGGCGCCCTCGCCGCCGAAGTCCTCGTACTTCCACGGGTGGTCCACCAGCGGGCGCAGGGCCTCGGGGCGGGCGATGAACATCGAGCCGTAGGGCGCGAGCGGCGAGACGTCGTCCAGCGGCACGTGGATGCCGAGCACATCGGCCAGAACCTCGAACCCGGGTTTGTTCGCCCACCAGGCCCGCCCCATGGTGGGGTAGCCGATGTGGATCATGGGAGGGAACACCATGCCCAGTCCCGGCTCACGCTGGAACATCGCCAGCACGTTCGCGGTGTAGGCGGGCCCCGCGAGCAGGTTCCCGAACTGCTGCCGGGCGAAATGCCGCCCGACGTTGAACCCGTCCTGCGGCGTCTTCTTGGAATGGAGCTTCACGACCAGGTCGTATCCCCCGCCGAGCAGGACATCTCGGCATCCGACGAGGAATGCGCTCTGGTCGCGGCCGCTGTTGTCCACGACACGCACCTGCCACGACACGGCGGTGCCGTACCGTTCGGCGAGGCGTGTCGACAGCGTGTCGGCCCGGGCTTGGTCGGGGGTCGTGACGATGAGGTCGAATCCGTCGGGCAGCGTCTCGACGCGGTCGAGCATGCCGTCGAGCATCTCGGTGTAGAACACGTGCAGGATCGCCACGACGCGAAGCGGCCTGTCCGGGTCGTACCGGGTGGCACCCGCCGACGCGGGGATCTCGAGCATCGCGGCATCCGCGTTGAGCACCTTCGGGGCGACGTTGCGCGCCAGGTCCTGCCACATCACCTCGAGGGGGTAGCCGCCCGCCTCGGCTTCGTCGATCACCCACCGCCCGACGACGCCGTTGGCGTTGAGGTAGGGGGGCCACTGGAAGAACACGCGCCGCTTGAGCAGCGGACAGCCGTCGGCCACGAGCGCTGCCGCGTCGTACAACGACGGATTCTTGCTCGGATACTCGGACTGCGGGAAGGCGGCTTGGTGGACGTAACCGGCCTCGGCGAAGTGCTCCGTGAACACCACCTCATGCTTCAACACCGCATCGAAATACCCGGGCATCTCCGGCAGCGCCGCCCAATACTCCCGCCACCGCGACGACCCCAGCATCTCCCGCCGCACCGCGATCCAGAACGACTGCAGATGATACGGAAGCACACCCGAACCCGTGAACGGATTCGGCACCTCCCGGGCATGATCAGTCATCCCCCAGAAATGCACCGGCTGCGCATCCATCCGCTCGAACACCGGACCGAACGGCCGCACCGGGCCATACCAGGTGTCATTGGCGAACACGACCTCATCGAACTCCGCCACCGACGACCCCAGATGATCCAACGCATCCTTATGCGCCCAGATGTCGAAACCCCGGTTCTCCCGAACCAGCACCTCATCGCACACCGGCTCGAGCTTCGCGCGGCCCTCCGCCGACAACTCCCCGTTCACCACCACCAGGATGCGATCGGCATGCTCACGCAACCCCGCCAACGCCACCGGGATGTAATCCTCCACACCCCCACGGCGATCCCACACGACATACACCACCAGCCGCCGCCCACCCACCGGAAACGCCACCGGCACACCCACACCCGACACCGCGGTCATCGACCCCTCCTCACGCGTGCGCGCAGCCTGCGGGGGATGTCGCGCACCCTTCGCGCGGCATGGGCCGCCCGGCGCACCCGCTGCATCAGGCCCGGACGGTTCATATTCAGATACATCTTCAGGATGCCGCGCACGCTGACGTTCCCGTCCCACTGGACGCGGTGCAGGAACTGGATCTGCTCCAGGGGGTAGCCCGGCAGGGTGGTGGAGAGCTGGTCGACCGCGTAGTCGATCGACGAATGAGCGATCGCGGCGTGCTGCGGGCTCAGCACGGTGCGCACGTGATACCCGCGTTCCGCCGCGAACGGCGCGAGGAGCAGGTCGTCCCCACCCGCACGGGCGAGGGTCTCCCCCAGCGAGTCGTCTTCCGGTTCCGCCGTCACTTCCGTGAGGAGGGCGAGAGCCTGCGGCCGGGCGATCCAGGCCCCGATCGACGGGCCGACCGAGGGCCCCGGATCCACCGGCACCCGCACGCCCATACGCTCGAAGAGCTGCTGCGCGGGACCCCAATGCTCCCCCCAGCCGAGGCCCGCGACCGCGCGTCCGATGTGCGCGCGCACGGGGAACACCGCCCCCAGCCCCGGTTCGCGGTGGAAGCCTTCGTACAGCCGCGTCACGACTCCAGGGCCGCCCAGCAGCGACTCCAGGTCGTGGCGGCGGAGGTACACCGCTCCGGCCTCCCGCCCGTACAGGCACGGATCGTCCCGCAGGCGCACGATGAGATCCCGGGTGGGGTCCACGAGCACATCCCGGCATCCGACCCACAGCGCGTCGCCGAAGTCGGGCCCGGACGGGACGACGCGCACCTCGACGTCCTCGGCGGCGCCGTCACGGAGGATCGCGGCGACCTCGTCGACCATGTCCTGCCGCGGCACGGTCGCGACGACCCTGTAGGGCGCGGGGACCGACGTCAAGGCAGCCCTGAGGGCCGTGGCCGCTGCGGGGCCGCCGAGGTTCAGGATGACCGTCACGCGCGGCGTCCACGCCGGCACCTCCGGGGCGTCGTCCTCGCCCACCACGTCGACCAGACCGGCGTCTGCGATGAGCACGCGTGGCGCGACGTTGCGCGCGAGGTCGTGCATGACCACCTCGACGGGGTAATCCTCCCGTGCGATCCGGGCGATCAGCTCACGGCCGATCACCGCGTGGCGGTCGAGGAACGGCGGGTAGTGGAACAGCGGACGCCGCTTCACGAGAGGACACCCGTCGTCCAGCATCAGGTCGACGTTGAACAGTGCCGGATGGTCGGAGGGATACCCGGCGGAGGGGAAGGCGGCTTGGTGGATGTAACCGGCCTCGGCGAAGTGCTCCGTGAACACCACCTCATGCTTCAACACCGCATCGAAATACCCGGGCATCTCCGGCAGCGCCGCCCAATACTCCCGCCACCGCGACGACCCCAGCATCTCCCGCCGCACCGCGATCCAGAACGACTGCAGATGATACGGAAGCACACCCGAACCCGTGAACGGATTCGGCACCTCCCGGGCATGATCGGTCATCCCCCAGAAATGAACCGGCTGCGCATCCATCCGCTCGAACACCGGACCGAACGGCCGCACCGGCCCATACCAGGTGTCATTGGCGAACACGACCTCATCGAACTCCGCCACCGACGACCCCAGGTGATCCAACGCATCCTTATGCGCCCAGATGTCGAAACCCCGGTTCTCCCGAACCAGCACCTCATCACACACCGGCTCGAGCTTCGCGCGACCCTCCGCCGACAACTCCCCGTTCACCACCACGAGAATGCGCGCCGCATGCTCACGCAACCCCGCCAACGCCACCGGGATGTAATCCTCCACACCGCCACGGCGATCCCACACCACATACACCACCAGCCGGCGCCCACCCACCGGGAACGCCACCGGCACACCCACACCCGACACCGCGGTCAGTGTCTGCCCTGCTGCAGCACCTTGAGCAGGTAGGCACCGTAGCCGCTCTTGACCAGCGGCTCGGCGCGCTCGCGCAGCTCGTCGTCGGTGAGGAACCCGACGCGCCAGGCCACCTCTTCGGGGCTGCCGATCGACAGGCCCTGACGCTTCTCCACGGTGCGGATGAAGTCCGTCGCCTCGGCGAGCGAATCGAAGGTTCCGGTGTCCAGCCACGCGGTGCCTCGCGGCAGCAGCTCGACCTTCAGCCGTCCCTGCGCGAGGTACTCGCGGTTCACGTCGGTGATCTCGAGCTCTCCTCGCGCCGACGGCGTGAGGTTCGCGGCGATGTCGACGACGTCGTTGTCGTAGAAGTACAGGCCGGGGACGGCGTAGTTCGAGCGGGGAACGGTCGGCTTCTCCTCGAGTGAGACCACCCGGCCCTGGTCATCGAACTCCACCACACCGTAGGCGGTGGGATCGTCGACCCAGTAGCCGAACACCACGCCGCCGTCCAGCGTCGTGTACTGGCGCAGCCGCGTGCCCATGCCCTGGCCGTAGAAGATGTTGTCGCCCAGCACGAGCGCCACGGAATCATCGCCGATGTGGTCGGCCCCGAGGACGAACGCCTGCGCCAGTCCGTCGGGGCTGGGCTGCACCTTGTACGTCAGGGAGATCCCGAACCGCGAGCCGTCACCCAGCAGCCGCTGGAAGGCCTCGGAGTCCTGCGGCGTCGTGATGATGAGGATGTCGCGGATGCCCGCCAGCAGCAGCGTCGACAGCGGGTAGTAGATCATCGGCTTGTCGTAGACGGGAACCAGCTGCTTGGAGACGCCGAGGGTGATGGGGTGCAGGCGGGATCCGGTTCCGCCGGCGAGAATGATTCCACGCATGCCGTCCAGTCTCGTTCATCAGGCGGGCGGCACCAAACCCGCGGACGCGATCAGCTGACGGGGTCGGTCGCGAAGGCGTCGATGGCGCGTGACACCGCGTCGGGGGCGAGGCGTGCGGCGCGCTGGACCCAGGCGTGCGCGTTGGCCCGCACCTGCGCCCATGTCGCGTCGTGGGTGAGCGCGTCCGCCATCGCGCGCTCGAGAGACTGCGCGTCGCCGCGCGAGAACAGCAGGGCGTTGTACCCGTCGAGCACGTCGTGTCCGAGCGCGGGACTCTCCGCCGCGATCCACACGGCCCCCAGAGACATCAGCGCATACGGCGCGAGCGGCGAGCTGTACTCCTCGTACGACACGATCGCCCGGGGGCGCAGGCCGGCGATGCGTTCGAGCTCGCCGGTATCGAGGGCGTCCACATGCACGACCCGGTGGTCGTGCTTCGCGGCGACGGCCCCGACCTCGCCCTGCTGCTGCGCCGTGGCGCCGATGCTGACCACGACGGGCTCGGCGGACTCCGGGAGCGCGGGCGGCTGCAGCGCCGGGGCCACCCGTGCGAGCACCTCCCATGCGGTCTCCGCCTGCAGCTGGCGCTGCGCCCAGCGGGTGGGGGCGATGTAGTCGAATTCGGACCGGTACCCGGCGATGATGCGGGTCTGCCGTGCGGGGTCATCCGGAAAGCCGACACTCTCGACGGTCGGCAGCAGGTACACCGGCACACCCGCGCGCCGGGTGGCCAACCAGACGGTCTCGGCGGCCGTCCAGTCGCAGGCGACGACCACGCCGCCACGGCCGGCGAGCCGCTCGATGAGCTCTTCCTGCGGCGCGGGCCCCTCGACGACGTGCACCGCGACCTCGCGACCGCTGCGCCGCAGGTGGTCGGCGAGCGTCTCGACGTACCGCCGCCAGAGACCATCGGATGCCGACCCGAGCACGATGTCCACGGGCTGGGCGGCATCGACCGATCGCGCGAGGAAACGCGACTGCCACCGCCGCCAGAACCGCCGCATCGACGCCAGTTCGCGGTGGCCCTGGCTGTACCCGCGGGAGGCCGACTCGTGATGCACGAGCATCGCGGCCGGCTGGTAGTAGCAGCGGAAGCCGGCATCCCACGACCGCAGGCCATAGTCGACGTCCTCGAACCCGAGCCAGAACTCGTCGTCGAGCGGCCCCACGGCGTCGAACGCCGCCCGCGTGATGTACACGCACGCCCCGGAGATCGATGTGTTGTATCCGGCGACGTTCGCCGTGGGCTTCGTGGCGGGCGAGCCGACGTGCAGGTGCCCGAACCACTGCGGCGCGAGCAGGCGCGCCCAGTACGTCCCGCCGTACTGGATGAGGCCGTCGGGGTAGACGAGCTTCGGGCTGACCATCCCGATCCGGGGGTCGATCTCGTATGCGCTGTACTGCAGCGCCTCCAGCCACCCCGGCTTGGCGACGATGTCGCTGTTGAGCAGGACGATGTCGTGACGTGCCTGCGCCATGCCCACGTTCACCGTGCCGGCGAAGCCCAGGCGACGCTCCTTCAGGATGACCCGCACCCGGTCGGACTCGAACGCGCGCAGCTGCGCGCCGACCGCCGCGTCGATGTAGTCGTCGACGATGATGACCTCGTAGTCGGCCCCTGACAGGGTCTCCTCGATGCTGCGCAGCGCGACGGTCAGCAGGGCGACGTCGTTGTAGCTGGGGATGACGATACTGACGGGGCGCCCATGCGCGCGGAACCATTCGCGCATCGCCGGGCTGGTCACCTCGCCCGCGGTGTTGCGAGAATAGGAGCGCTCGACGCGCGCGTCCCGCACCGCGGATCTCACTCGCTCAGGCATCCTTCGGTAACCGGCCCGGGCCACGCGGGTCAGCAGCCGGGACATACGGGTCGTGATCGATCGAGGAGACACCGCACACATGCTACCCACCGCTCCTGCGACCTCCCCCCGCCCTCGCATCGTGCTCGTGGCCCCCGACGTCGTGGGCGCGCGGATGGCGGGACCCGGGCTGCGCTTCGCGGAGATCGCCCAGCAGCTCGCGACCGTCGGGGACGTCACTCTCGCGGTCGGCATCGAGGGCAGCGACGTCGAGGCGCTGCGCGGTCGCGGGTTCGACGTCGTGGCGTACGAGGGTCGCGACGAGCTGGTCGCGCTGCTCACGAGCCACGACGTCGCCTTCTGCCAGCTCATCGACGAGGTGGCCGTGCGCGAGGGGCAGCGAGCGGGATGCCGCTTCATCTTCGACCTGTACAACGCGCTGCCCGCCGAGGCGATCGGCGCGGAGCGCATCGGCGGCTTCGACACGCAGCCGGAGAAGGACGACGTCTTCCGCGACGTGCTCCGCTTCTTCCGCTTCGCGCTGCGCACGGGAAGCTACTTCGTGACGTCCAACGAGCGTCAGCGGGACTTCTGGATCGGCTACATGATCTCCGCCGAAGGCCTTCTGCCGAGCGATCTGCGCGGGCGCACCCCCGACGAGGTCATCGGGCTCTGCCCCTTCGGCATGGCCGAGGGCGAGCCGGCGAGCGATCGCCGCGGCATTCGGGAGCGATTCGGCATTCCCGCCTCCGACCTGGTGCTGCTGTGGGCCGGCGGCATCTGGGACTGGTTCGACGCGGAGACCCCTATCCGGGCTGTCGCCCGGCTGCGCGAGCGCGGCTTGGGCGTGCACCTGGTCTTCTACGGCACGACGCATCCCAACGCGGCGATCGGCCGACCCACGGCGGTGCGCCGCGCAATGGATGCCGCGACCGATCTGGGCGTGCTGGGCGACGGCGTGCACTTCATCGACGGCTGGGTGCCCGCGTCGGAGCGCGCGGACTACCTGCTCGACGCCGATGCCGCCGTCTCGACGCACAAGGAGTCGTTCGAGACCCGGTATGCCTTCCGCACCCGCATCCTCGACCACTTCTGGGCCTGCCTGCCGAGCATCGTTTCCGAGGGCGACTGGTTCGCCGAGTACATCGCCGAGCACGGGCTGGGCGAGGTGGTGCCGTACTCCGACGTGGAAGCCACAACGGCGGCGATCGAACGCCTGCTCGACCCCGCCGAGCGCGAAGCTGTTCGTCTGCGCGTCCGCGGCGTCAGGGAGGACTGGCGCTGGTCGTCGACGACCGCCGAGCTCGTGCGCGTCGTCGCCCACTGGCAGGACACGCTCGTCCCCCGTCCCGTCGATGCGCCCGCGGTGGCACCCGCCCCGCCGCCCGCGGCTCCCCCGGGCGCGGTCGCGCGCCTGCGTGCGCGGCTCTCCGGCACGATCGTCGGCAGCGCGTACCGGCGGCTACGTCGGCGCTGAGGCCGCCTGCACCTCGCGGTAGAACCCGGCGGTCTCGTCGAGCACGACCCGCCAGGCGTGACGGCGGGCCGTCTCCCACCCCGCGACACGCAGCCGCTCGCGTTCCGCCGGGTCGTCCAGAAGGCGACGCATCGCCGCTGCGAGCGCCGCGTCGTCGTCCTGGGGAACAATGATGCAGTTCGAGCCGTCGTGGCAGAAGTCCCTGTTGCCGTGGGAATCGGTCGTGATCACCGGGCACCCGGCGGCCATCGCCTCGAGCACGGGAAGGCCGAAGCCTTCGTGGCGGGAGGTCTGCACGAACAGGGTCGCCCGGTTGTACAGCTCGTTGACCTCCGCGTCGTCCGGACGGACGACGTACCGGGCACGCTCGTCTCGCATGAGGTCGGGCTCGTTGCCGAACAGCACAAGCGTCGGGCGCGCCTCCCCCAGTCGCTGCCAGGCGCGGCGCGTCATCTCGAAGTTCTTCTGGAAGAAGGACCTGCCCAGCGCCAGCACGGTGTCGGGCTCCCGCTCGATCCCGGGCAGTGGCCGGAACACACGGTCGTCGTACCCGATCGGCAGCAGTCGCGCCGCGACGCCCACCTCCGCGAGCTCCTGCTGCTGATAGCTCGCCTGCGTCACGGTGAAGAACTCCCGGCGATACCCTGCCACCACAGCCGCCCGGGCGACCGGGTCGTCCGGGTAGAACCAGGTTTCGAACTCCTGCACCAGGAAGACCGGCACGCCGTGACTCACGGACGCGAGCCACACGATCTCGCCCGTCTCCCACCAGGTGGCGACCTTGAGGGCATCGACGCGCCGCAAGGCCAGCAGAAGGTCCTCGTAGGTGCGGTACCGCTGCACCGGCACACGCAGGTCGAACCAGCCAGGCTCCGGTTCGAGCGACCAGATCTCCACGTCGAACCCGCGCTCGGCCAGGCCGTTGGCCTGCTCGAACACGACCCGGATCCCCCCGCTGATGGACGTCGCGTTGAGGACGAAGACGATGCGCGGGCGGCCGTCGGCCGCCGTGATGCGCCGCTCCAGCTGCCACCTCCGCTGTTCCGCGCCGAGGTCGAGCTGCGGGATGCGGGTGACCGCGAAGGCGGTGCTCGCCAGACAGAGGGTGCGGATGTGCCCCGCCCAGGCCTGCCGCACGACGCGGCCGGCCTGCTCGTCCAGCGAGAGGCCCGCCAGGTGGCGCTCGGCCAGGTCGACGCGATCCAGCGCGTCTGCGGTCACGTACATCCCGTGCATCGCGGCAGTGAGGACGTACCGCGGGATGCGATGCTGACCGTAATCGCGGCCGCCACTGGAGGGCACCACCGCTCCACTGGGCCGTTCGACGTCGTACCCGCTGACCTGCACGCCATCGCAGTCGTACGCGGGAACCACGATGCCGATGTCGTGGTCGTGGTGGTACTCGTGCGCCGCGTGCTGCAGATGGATGACGGCGACGGGGTCGGGCAGGGGCTGGCTGGCGTCGAGGAGAAGCAGGTCGTGTCGGCGCCACTGCCGGTGCGTCCACTCCCACAGCGCCGCGAGCTCTGCGACCGCCGGCGTGGACGACGCCACGTGTGCGCGGTGGAGGTGCCCAAGGCGGGGCGCCAGTCGTTCGCCGACGAACAGTTCGGCATTGAGCACCGACTGCGCCCGCATCACCCAGGCTGCGACGTCGCCTGCGGCGTCGTCGCCGAGGAGCGCGATCACCAAGGGACGACGCTCCAGGCGATACCAGGCCTCGGCGCGCGAGGGGGTGAAGGTCGTGGTCACGCCGCTGGCGAAGGTCGCCCCCTCCTGCACGGCGGCCATCCGCGCCGCGCGGCGGTCCAGCAACGACGTGCGCACGCCTTTGCGCAGCACATCGGCCACCGCCGACACCCCCTGCGCCACACCTTCGAGCATCACGGCCGCTCCACGGGCAAGCCTCCGGATGATCCCCCCCATACCGCACCGCCCGTCCGGCCGAATCGGCGGAGTCCACCCCCGGTCACCGCCTCACTGGAGGTCCCAGGGTACGCGTTAGGGTGGTCTTGCGCTGGGGAAAACCCGATCCCCCGCCATCACGCAGAGTTGGAGACCTCTTCCGATGATCGCCATGACCATGATGGTCCGTGACGAAGCGGACATCGTCGGAGCGATGGTCCAGCATCACCTGGACCAGGGCATCGATCTGTTCCTGGTGACCGACAACGGCTCGGTCGACGGAACCACCGAGATCCTGGAGGAGTTCGCGCGCCAGGGAGTGATCGAGCTGCGGCACGATCCGCGCCACCTCAAGCAGCAGCACGAGGTCGTCACCGCCATGTCCCGCGAAGCCGCCCGACGGGGTGCCCGCTGGGTGCTCAACGCCGACGCGGACGAGTTCTGGCTCGCTCAGAACGGTGAACTGACGATCCGCGAGGCGCTGGAGCGCATCGATCCGGCCATCGGCGCTTTCATCGTGCCCGTCACCGACATGACGGGGCCACCGGCCGCGTCGGGCACCGGACTGCAGCGCCTGGTGTACCAGGACCGGCGCCCGGACGAGCTGATGCGCCGGCTCGGCATCCACGCCCACGCGACCCCCGACGTCGCGTTCGTCGCGAGCGAGGACGTCGTCGTGGCCCAGGGCAACCACTTCGTCAGCGTCGAGAGCCACGGCGAGCCGGCCCCCGGCGCCGGACTCGAAGTCCTCCACTTCCCGTGGCGCTCGTGGGCGCAGTTCTCACGCAAGGTCGAGAACGCGGGCCGCGCCTATGAGGCGTCGCCGCACCTCAAGCCCAGCGCGAACCACCACGGCATGCGGGACTACCGCCGCCTGCAGGACGGATTCCTCTTCGGGGCCTACGTGTGTCGGCACCCGTCACCGGAGGAGCTCGCCGAAGGGCTCGCGAACGGCTGGTTCGTCGAGGACCGCCGCATCGCCGACGCCATCCCCTCGCCGCAGCCGGACGAGCCACTGGACGACGAGCACGCCGCGGCCGAACGTGCGCTCATGCAGCGCATCGCTCCGCTGGAGCAGCGCCTGCAGGACCTCGAAGCCCGGGAGCGCAAGTCCGCCGACGATCTCGATTACCGCCTGCGACACGTCGCCGAGCTCGACGAGATCATCGCCGGCCTGCGCGACGAAGTGGGCGCGCTGCAGTCGGACAACCTCGGACTGCGGCAGAAGGCAGACGAGCTGGACGGACTGCGCGGGCGTCGCTGGTTCCGCGTGCTCGAGCGCGTCGCCCACCGCCTCGGCGCCCGGCGACGCTGACGGGGGCCGCCGTTCGTCGTGTCGGCGACGGGTGGATACCCTAGAAGAATGCGCAGACTGCTCGTCACCGGCGGTGCCGGCTTCATCGGTTCCAACTTCGTCCACCACGTCGTGGAGCACACCGACGACCACGTGACGGTCCTCGACAAGCTGACCTATGCGGGCAACCGCGCGTCGCTGGCGGACCTCCCTGAAGATCGGGTGCGCTTCGTGCAGGGCGACATCGCCGACGCCGCCCTCGTGGACGAGCTGTTCGCGCAGACCGACGCCGTCGTGCACTTCGCCGCCGAGTCGCACAACGACAACAGCCTGCACGACCCTCGGCCGTTCCTCGACACGAACATCGTCGGCACGTACACGCTGCTCGAGGCGGCCCGCACGCACGACGTGCGCTTCCACCACATCTCGACGGACGAGGTCTACGGCGACCTGGAGCTGGACGACCCGGCGCGGTTCACCGAGTCGACCCCGTACAACCCGTCGTCCCCCTACTCCTCGACGAAGGCGGGCAGCGACCTGCTGGTACGCGCGTGGGTGCGCTCGTTCGGGGTGCGGGCGACCATCAGCAACTGCTCCAACAACTACGGTCCCTACCAGCACGTGGAGAAGTTCATCCCACGCCAGATCACGAACGTGATCCGCGGCATCCGCCCCAAGCTCTACGGCAAGGGCGAGAACGTGCGCGACTGGATCCACGCGGACGACCACTCCTCCGCGGTCCTGACCATCCTCGAGCGGGGCGAGATCGGGGAGACCTACCTCATCGGCGCCGACGGCGAGGAGGACAACAAGACCGTCGTCGAGATGATCCTGCGGCTCATGGGGCAGCCCTCCGACGCGTACGACCACGTCACCGATCGTGCCGGTCACGACCTGCGCTACGCCATCGACTCGACGAAGCTGCGCACGGAGCTCGGCTGGGCGCCGCGCTACCAGGACTTCGAGGCGGGACTGGCCGCGACCATCGACTGGTACCGCGCTCACGAGGACTGGTGGGCGCCGGCGAAGGACGGCGTCGAGGCGTTCTACGCGGCGAAGGGTCAGTGATGACCGAGTACGGAAAGGGCCTGCAGCCGACCGAGACCGGCATCCCGGGTCTCGTCGTCTGGGATCTGCCCGTGCACGGCGACAACCGCGGCTGGTTCAAGGAGAACTGGCAGCGCGAGAAGATGACCGCCGCGGGCTTGCCCGACTTCGGCCCGGTGCAGAACAACATCTCGTTCAACGACGCCGTCGGCACGACCCGCGGCATCCACGCGGAGCCCTGGGACAAGTGGGTCTCGGTCGCCACCGGGCGCATCTTCGGCGCGTGGGTCGACCTGCGCGAAGGCCCCACGTTCGGCGCGGTCTACACCGCCGAGCTCGACCCGTCCAAGGCCATCTTCGTGCCGCGCGGGGTGGGCAACTCCTACCAGACCCTCGAGACGGACACCGCGTACACGTACCTGGTCAACGACCACTGGTCCCCCGACGCGCAGTACACGTTCCTGAACCTGGCCGACGAGACCGCCGCCATCGCCTGGCCGATCCCGCTGGATCAGGCGGAGCTGTCGGCGAAGGATGCCGCCCACCCGCGCCTGGCCGACGTCACCCCGGTGCCCCCGAAGAAGATCCTGGTGCTCGGAGCCGGTGGACAGCTCGGCCGGGCGCTCCGGGCCGAGTACGGCGACGCCCCGCACGTCGAGTACGCCGACCGCGCCGAGCTCGATCTGACGGCGCCGGGCCTGGAGTCCGCGCGGCGCTGGCGCGAGTACGACACCGTCATCAACGCCGCCGCCTACACCGCGGTCGACCTCGCCGAGACGGCGGAGGGACGCGCCGATGCCTGGGCTGCGAACGTCACGGGCGTCGGAGCCCTTGCCCGCGTGGCCGCCGCGAACGGCATCACGCTCGTGCACGTCTCGAGCGACTACGTCTTCGACGGCGCCAAGTCGGCGCCCTACACCGAGGACGACGCGATCGCGCCGCTCGGTGTCTACGGACAGACCAAGGCCGCCGGCGACGCCCTCGTGGCCACGGTCCCCCGTCACTACATCGTCCGCACGAGCTGGGTCATCGGCGAGGGCGGCAACTTCGTCCGCACGATGGCGTCGCTGGCGGAGCGCGGCATCGACCCGAAGGTCGTCGACGACCAGGTGGGGCGCCTCACGTTCACCGACGACATCGCCCGCGGCATCCGGCACCTGCTCGAAACGGGGGCCCCGCACGGGGTGTACAACCTCGCGGGCAATGGTGAACCGGCCACGTGGGCGGACATCGCCCGGCGGGTCTTCCAACTCACGGGGAACGACCCCTCGCGCGTCACCGGGGTGACGACCGAGGAGTACTTCGGCTCGGCGCCGGGGCCGGTTGCGCCCCGTCCCCGCAACAGCGTGCTGGACACCACGAAGGTCGAGCGCGCCGGTTTCACTCCGGCGAATGCCTCGAGGTCTCTGGAAACCTACCTCGGCACCCGCGGCTGAACGACGTCGAAGACCGCGACGAAGCGCTCCGCGGAGCGGAGCTGGGAGTACCACGGCATGGGACGGTCGTAGCGAGACCGGCCCTTCCCTGCGGCCGAGTCAGCAGCGCACAGAACGGAACACCGCATCCGACAGCGCCTCGGGCCCACCCAGGAGAGTGACCTGACGCGCCCCCGCCTTGATCAGGTAGTCCTGGGCAGCCCCTGACATGCAGTTGGTGGGGGTCAGGAGCAAAGGCCCCTCCTTGCGCGCGGAGAGAACCGCGCCCACCACGGCGTCGGGGAAGTTCTGGCCGGTCGCGAAGAAGGCGTTCGAAAAGGCCCCGGGGTAGACGTGGGAGCTGACCATCAGGTTCGTCACGTACCGGTCCGCACCGCCGAGCCGCTCGACCGACAGGCCCGCCGCTCGCAGGGAATCGACCATGCCGGCGGGCAACACGTCCTCTCCCCCGACGATGATCACCGTCTTGGCACTCAGCCGCGTCAGCGTTGTGCGCGTCGCCGCGTCGATCGTGGGGCTGCGCCCGTCGACGAGCAGCACCGCTGCCTCGCGCGCGGCCCCCGCGCCGGCGGCCGACAGCGCGTCGGGATAATTGAGGCCCGTGGCCAGGTAGACAGTCGAGGACGCGGTCATGAGCTGGGTCGCCACGAGACGACTCGTCTCAAAACGGTCCGCACCTCCGACGCGTTCCACGCGTGCCCCAGGCAACGCCGCGCGGAGATCACCCACGACGGTCTCAGAGACGGCGGACGTTCCGCCGAGCACCACGACCCGCGACGGATTCAGCCGTCGCGCCTCCTGCCACGCCTCGGCAGGCAGGCCAGCGTGTCCGGTGATGAGCAGTGACGCGCCCTGTGCCGCGGCGGCCGACGACGCGGTGAGCGCGTCGGGGTAGTCGGCTCCGGACGCGATGAAGAGGACCTTCGCGCCATCGGGGAACCCCCGCTTCGACATCTCCACGGCGGTGATCACGCGATCAGCTCCCTGAACGCGGTCGACAGAGTAAGGGAGCGCGGGCGCCGTGGCGAGATACTGCGACGACAGCCACATCTGCTGTCCGTTGACGTTGGCACGGGTCCAGGCGCCGTATGTTCCGGACGCCTGCACGACCGTGCCCTTGCCGAGGCTCATCGCGCCCGTGCCGCATTTGGTGGTCGGCGCGGTCCGCGCATTGAGCGAGGATGCGGTGACCACCAGCTTGTCGCCGCGCGCCGCGATCTCGGTCGCCGGCGGCACCGTGCACGGTGCGATCAGCGCTGCCGCGCCGCCCGCCCCCTTGAACCACTGCTGGTAGTAGTTGTAGAAGTTGCGGTTTCCGTACGCCGAGCACTCGTCCCCGGTGCCCGTGCCGGCGGCGAGGGCGGCGATGTTCGCACGATAAGGCGTGTAGATGTAGAGGTTCGCCGTCGCCTGGTTCTCGATGTAGACCTGCGAGGTGCCGCATGCGCGGTCGGGGTGCCACTGAATCGTGTTCACGCGTCCCGGGCGGTAGTTGTACCACCCGGGGTTCTGCACGTAGAGCTGCTGCTGGCGCGCACCCAGGTAAATCTGGTTCACGAAGCCTGCGGCGCGCGGATCGCACGGTGCGGTGTCGGGGCAGCTCTGCCCGAGCGCGGCGTCGAAGTGCCGCTGCGTCGGCTTCGTCCGCGTGACCAGTCCCTGCTCCTTCTGGAGCATCACCAGCAGCACCTTCTGACTGATGCCGCAGGCCTGCCCCGCAGCGGCGATGATCTCGGCCGCGGTGGCGCGGGGCTTGGCCGGAACAGCCCGGCAGTAGCGGTCGGCGGCCATCGCGGGCAGGTCTGCGGTGAAGTCCTTGATGCACGCCGGTCCCCCGGCGGCGGGGACGCAGGACCGGCCTTTGTCATTCAGGAACGCCTGCACCTCGGCCGCCGTCATCGCCGAGCCGTCGAAGAACTCGGCGTCGCTGATGATCATCCCGCCGTCGAAGATCGACCCGGCGGCCTGCGCCGGCGCGGCCGGGGCTGACATCCCCACCAGCGACCCCACGAGGATGCCCGCAAGGGTCAGGACGGCGAGCTTGAACGGCGTCCGACGGCGCTCCGGGGGGCGAGGCATGGGACCAGTGTTACGGAAGTTATGAGAGAACACCAATGTTCCTCAGGTAACGATTCGCGCGAGACTACAGGTCGGCGTGGAGCTGCCAGACCCGCTCGGCGGCCCCGGCCCACGAGAACGCCCGGCCTCGGTCGGCGGCGAGCACCGACAGCCGCTCCCGTGCGGAGTCCGATCCGAGCACCTGCCCCAGCGCGTCGGCGAGGCCCTCACCCGCGGCATCCACGAGCAGCCCGCCGTCCACGACGACCTCGCGGTGCACGGCGCAGTCCGCCGCGACCACCGGCGTGCCGAGGGCGAGGGCGTCGACCACGAGCCACGGGAAGGCCGTGATCGTCGCCGGGGCGATGAGCGCCGACGCGCCGCTCACCACGGCGGCGCGGTCGAAGGCCTCGAGCGTGCCCCGCACGAGAAGGCGGGCTTCGGGCAGGCCGGCCGCACCCCCGAGTTCGGCCACGGCCGAGGTCTCCGCCTCCCCCACTCCCAGCACGACGACGGGGAGCTCGCCTCCCGCCCGGGCCACCGCGCGGAGCGCGGCATCCAGCCCCGCACGCCAGGAGCCGTCGACGAGCACGTACTCCGTCGGCAGGTCCAGGGCGCGCCGACGCCCGACGTCGTCGGTGGGGATGCCGAAGCCGTCCGGGGCGGCGCCGGCGATGACGCGGATGCGATCGCCCAGCTTCGCAACCTCGGCGAGGCGCTCCGCGTGCGCGTGGGTGGGAACGACGACGGCGTCGGCGTGCTTCGTCGCCCGCTTCAGCATGCCCTTCTGCCACGAGACGTAGGGCCGCGCCAGTTCGTCCGGGGCTTCCCACGCAGCGAGGTCCCAGACGGTCACGACGATCTGGTGGTGGTCGTAGACACGGTCATGACGCACGAGCGGCGCCGCGAGCCCCGTCGCGTGGATCATGCCGCCGCCGACCCCCGCGGCGATCCCGAGCTGCCAGGACGCCGCGAGCTCCCGCCGCCCCAGCGGCGCGGTGTCCACGCGGGCCAGGCCCGGGACCTGCTCACGAAGCGCCGCCCGCACATCCTCCGGCACCGAGGGCAGCAGCGCCGCGACATCGCATCCGGACGGCGCGGTGCGCACCAGCGCCTTGGCCAGTTCGCGCGCCGCTTCGCCCTGCCGGTCGCCGGCGGCAACCGGCGCGTCCAGCACGACCCGCAGTGTCGTCGTCATCGCTCAGCCCTCCGGGGCGGGGGTCGGCGCCGGCGGATGCAGCGCCGACTGCACCGCCTCATGCACGCGGTCGTAGTCCGGGTCGTCGGGGTCGATGCCGATCCCCTGCGGTGTGAGCTCGAGGGTCGTCATCGGCTGCTCCTTGGCCTTCAGCGCCAGCTCGGCGAAGTACGCCAGCATGGACTGCGGCAGGTCGGTCTCGATCAGGTCCTGCCCGGCGGCGGCGATGTCGTTGAACCGCGTCAGCGCGTTGAACGGGTCGAGCTGCTCCAGCATCGCCTGCTGCAACTGCCGCTGCCGCTGCATGCGGTCCCAGTCGCTCGTGGTGTAGCGGGAACGGGCGTACCACTGGGCGGTGTCGCCGTCCATGTGCTGCTCGCCCGCCTCGATCCAGCCGCTTGCCCACTCCTCGGCGGGCTGGCCGTCGTACGTCGGCCCGCCGCCCTTGGGCAGCCGCTCGGTGACGGTGATGTCCACGCCGCCGAGCGCGTCGATCATGTCCGCGAAGCCGTGCATGTCGATGAAGACGTAGTACGGAATCTCGATGCCGAGGATGCCCTCCGCGGCATCCTTCGTCGCCTCCACCGCGGGCGTGGAGCCCCGGTCTGCGGCGTCGGGGTACAGCCCCGATCCGTCGCGGCACACCTCGACGGCGTTCATCAGCTGGTTGATGCCGGCACCCCAGCCGCAGGAGAGGTCGCTGTGCCCCTCGAAGCCGTCGGGATAGAGATCCTGCATGGGCCCCGCCGAGAAGGGCGCGTTCTGGATATCGCGCGGGATGCCGGTGATCGTGACGGCACCGGACTCGGCGTTCACCGACACCACCGAGATGCTGTCGAAGCGCATCGAGTCGCGTCCGTCGCCGCTGTCGGCGCCCAGCAGCAGGATGTTGTAGTAGCCGTCCGACGGCGGCACGCTCGGGCCGCTCTGCCCGAAGATGCTCCCGAACGCACCGCGCAGGTTGCCGACCGAATAAGCCGCGTACGCGGTGCCGCCGCCGGCGATCACCAGCAGCGCCACCGCGAGGGCGGCGACGCCGACGCGGGCGCGCCCGCGCACGCGCACGAGGCGCACGAGACGGAGGGTGTCGACGGTGAGGACGACCCACAGCGCGACATAGCCGATGAGCAGCACCTGCGCGGCGGTGAGCGCGAACCAGTTGCTCCCCAGCGTGAACAGCGCCGGTTGCCAGAGCAGGGCGAGGAGCGCGACGAGCGCGACCAGCACCCACATCGTCAGCGTCGCGCCGAGGCCGAAGCGGCCGAGCCTGCGGCTGCCGGCGAGCACCTGGGCGGAGCCCGGCAGCAGGAAGTTCAGCACGACGAGCCACCAGGCACGACGGGTCATGACCTCGGGCGATGTGGCATCCGGATGCCGCAGCGGGCGCTCCTGCAGAAGCCGCGTCCGCGCGCCGGTCGACCCCGCGGCGCTCACACGCGGCGGCGTGGTCACGCTCACAGGGCGCCCTTCAGCCGGCGGTTCTTCTCCTCCACCTGGCTCTCGAGGTCGCGGGCGTAGCCGGCCACGCGCTCGGCGAGCCGCTCGTCCGACATGCCGAGCATGCGCACCGCGAGGAGCCCGGCGTTCTTCGCGCCGTTGATCGAGACCGTCGCCACCGGGATGCCCGCGGGCATCTGCACGATGCTCAGCAGGGAGTCGAGGCCGTCGAGGGTGGCCAGTTGCACCGGCACCCCGATGACCGGGAGCTCCGTGACAGAGGCCAGCATGCCGGGGAGGTGCGCCGCGCCCCCGGCACCGGCGATGATCACCTTCAGGCCGCGCGCACGCGCCTCGCGACCGTAGCGCAGCAGCTTGTCGGGCGTGCGGTGGGCCGAAACGACCTCGACCTCGTGCGGCACCGCGAAATCCGACAGCGCCTGCGACGCGTCGCTCATGACCCGCCAGTCGGAGTCCGAGCCCATCACGACGCCGACGAGGGGTTCTTCAGAGGAGTGCAGCGGCCGGGTCACCCGTCAAGGCTAGGCCGCGCTGCTGCAAGTTGCCCGCAACGGCGCGCGCCCGGCGTCGCTCCGACAGGCTGCGGTCAGGCTGGGGTGAGGCCGGGTCAGGCGTCGAAGTGGGCGGCGGCGGCCCGCGCCTCGTACGCGACGTCGTCGAGATCGGTGCCCGCGACGGTCACGTGCCCCACCTTGCGGCCGGGTCTCGGCGCCTTGCCATAGGTGTGGATCTTGGCGCCGGGGTGCTCGGCCATCGCCCCGGCGAAGCGGTCGTCGAGCCCGCCCTCCGCCGGTCCCCCGAGGATGTTGATCATCACCGACCACGCCGCGCGCGGCGAGGGTTCCCCCAGCGGCAGGTCGAGCACGGCACGCAGATGCTGCTCGAACTGGCTCGTCACGGCACCGTCCTGGCTCCAGTGGCCGCTGTTGTGCGGGCGCATGGCCAGTTCGTTGACGAGCACGCGCTCATCGGCGGTTTCGAACAGCTCCACCGCCAGCATGCCGGTGACACCGAGACCTGTGGCGATCGATTCGCCGATGCCGCGGGCCACGTCCACGAGCCGCTGGGCGGCGTGTGGTGCCGGGGCGATGACCTCGGCGCACACGCCGTCGCGCTGCACGGTCTCCACCACCGGGTACGAGCGCAGGTCGCCCGACGGCCGCCGCGCCACCTGCTGCGCGAGCTCGCGGGTGAAGTCGACGAGCTCCTCCACCAGCAGCTCGCCGCCCCGGGCGTCTTCGGCGAGCGCGGTGAACCAGTCCTCGACCTCCGCAGCGGCGGACACGACCCGCACGCCCTTGCCGTCGTAACCGCCGCGCGGCGTCTTCACGACCGCGCGGCCGCCGTGCGCGTCGAGGAAGTCCTGAAGCTGGGATGCCTCGGCGACGGCGGCCCACTCGGGCTGCGGCATGCCGAGCTCGTCGAGGCGTGCGCGCATGAGCAGCTTGTCCTGCGCGAATCGCAGCGCGTCGGGCCCTGGGTGCACGGCGACTCCCGCATCCAGGAGGGCGCGGAGCACCTCCTGCGGCACGTGCTCGTGGTCGAAGGTGAGGACGTCCACGTCCCGCGCGAAGGCGAGCACCGTCTCGGCGTCGCGGTAGTCGCCGACGGCGGTCGCCGCGAGCGACGCCGCCATGCCCGGCTCCTCCGCGAGAACCCGCAGCTCGACCCCGAGCTCCACCGCCGGTGCGATCAACATGCGGGCCAGCTGGCCCCCGCCCACGACTCCGACACGCAGCGCCATGCCGCTCCTTTCGTCCCCTTCATCCTCCCGCATGCGCGGGGCCGCCGTGGCGGGGCGCTCAGCGCCCCGGAAGCGGCGGCGGCGGGCCTGCGGGCTGGGCGACCGTCGGGATGGCGTGGGAATCCCGGTGCGCGAGGATCTGACTCACCTCGACCTGGTCGGCGAGCACCTCGTGCACGAGCGACACCGCGGGGATGTTCTTCAACACGACCGGCGCGTCCACGCCATTGGACAGGATCAGGGTGCCCGACCCCCACAGCCGCTGCAGCGGTCCCCGGCGCTCACGGATGGTGTAGCCGCGTGCGTGGGCGACTTCGGTGCGGTGGGTGGTGAACAGCCCCGACCGCGCGATGACGCGCCGGGTCGTGATCGTGTAGGTGCGCGACAGCCAGGTCAGGTACGGCAGCACGACCAGGATCAGCACGATGACCGCCGCCGCGGTCGGCAGCATCCAGTCCTCGAAGGGTGCCGGCACGTGCCCGAAGAAGTAGCCGACCGCCCCGGCCACGGCGATGAGCACCAGCGCCGGCCAGAACATGCGCCGCGCATGCCCTCGCACGCGCGCCACTCTCAGTTCGGGCGTCGGCGCGCCGGGCGCCGGCGTCAGCGGACGCCCCGCGAAGCTCATGGGCTGGGTCACCCCACCATTGTGGCGGGCGCCGCCGACGTCGGGCGTCTGGCGCGCGGACCGCGGCTCAGCGCACGTGCACGACGTCGCCGGCCGAGACCATCGTCTCCACTCCGGAGACCTCGACCACGAGGCGGCCGTCCGCGTCCAGCCGCACGGCCCGGCCGACGAGCACGCCGCCGTCGGGCATGCTCACCGAGACGTCACGGCCGATCGTGTCGCAGCGCTCCTCGACCTCGGCACGCACTCCGGATGCCGCGGCGTCGCCACCGGTGCCTGCGAGGGCGGCCAGCTGCTCGTCGAGGTGGCGCAGATAGCGGGCGAGCAGGTCGTCGAGGTCGACGTCCACCCCCACTGCGGCGAACGACGTCGCGGTGGGCACCGGCAGGTCGACCCGGCGCATGCTGGTGTTCACCCCTGCCCCCACGACGACCGCCGAAGGATCGCCGGGAACCACCTCGGCGAGGATGCCGCACACCTTGCCACCGTCCAGCAGCACGTCGTTCGGCCACTTCAGCGCCACCTTGTGGACGTGCCCGCTCAGCACATCCGTCAGCGCGCGCGTCATCGCCGCTCCGGCGACGAGGGGGATCCAGCCGCGCGCGTGTGCGGGAAGATCGGGCACGCGCACCAGCACCGACACCGCCAGCGCCGTGCCCGGCGGCGTCGTCCAAGACCGGTCCAGGCGACCGCGGCCGGCGCGCTGGTCGTCGGTGAGCAGCACCGACAGGTGCGGATGACCGGCGGGATCGTGCTCGAGGTCGCGGATGAGGTGGGCGTTGGTGGAGTCGGTCGATTCGACGACCTGCAGCCGGGGCGAGACGGCCGCTGCGAGCGGGAAGCCTGCGGTGGGGAGCGTCATGGCGACACCCTACGCCCGAAGGGATTCCCACAGCGGATGCCGCAACCCCTTGTCTCCACCCTCCAACGTCCGCGGGGGCGCTGTCGCTAGGGTGGAACGGTGACGGACCAGCCCGACCTCTCCACGACCGCCGGCAAGATCGCCGACCTGCGCGACCGATACCAGGAGGCGGTCCTCGACGCCGAGGCCGCCGCCCGCGACAAGCAGCACGCGAAGGGCAAGCTGACCGCGCGCGAGCGCATCGAGCTGCTGGTGGACCCCGGCTCGTTCGTCGAGTTCGACGAGTACGTCCGCCACCGCACCACGGCCTTCGGGATGGACCGCTCCCGCCCCTACGGCGACTCGGTCGTCACCGGCACGGGCACCATCCACGGGCGCACCGTCGCCGTGTACGCCCAGGACTTCTCGACGTTCGGCGGGTCCCTCGGCGAAGTCGCCGGCGACAAGATCATCAAGGTGATGGAGTTCGCCCTGCGCGGCGGTATGCCCATCATCGGCATGCTCGACTCCGGCGGGGCCCGCATCCAGGAGGGCGTGGTGGCCCTCGGCAAGTACGGCGAGATCTTCCGCCTCAACACCGCCGCCTCCGGGGTCATCCCGCAGATCTCGATCGTCATGGGGCCGGCCGCCGGCGGCGCGGTGTACTCCCCCGCCCTGACGGACTTCGTGATCATGGTCGACAAGACCAGCCAGATGTTCGTCACCGGCCCCGACGTCATCAAGACCGTCACCGGCGAGGACGTCGGCATGGAGGAGCTCGGCGGCGCGCACACCCACAACACCCGCTCGGGCGTCGCCCACTACCTGGCCGAGGACGAGGACGACGCCCTCGACTACGCGCGCACGCTCGTCGGCTTCCTCCCCGACAACAACATGGCGGAGCTCCCCGTGTACGAGCACGGGTTCGAGTGGGAGACGACGGATGCCGACCGGTCGCTGAACGCGATCATCCCCGATTCCGCGAACCAGCCGTACGACATCCACCAGGTCATCGGTCACCTCGTCGACGGCGGCGACTTCCTCGAGGTGCAGCCCCTGTTCGCGCCGAACATCGTGATCGGCTTCGGCCGCATGGAGGGGCGAACGGTGGGGATCATCGCCAACCAGCCGTCGCAGATGGCCGGCACCCTCAACATCGAGGCCGGCGAGAAGGCGAGCCGCTTCGTGCGCTTCTGCGATGCGTTCTCGGTGCCGATCGTCACGCTCGTCGACGTGCCCGGTTACCTCCCCGGCACCGACCAGGAATGGACGGGCGTCATCCGCCGCGGCGCGAAGCTGCTCTACGCCTACGCCGAGGCCACCGTGCCCCTGGTGACCGTGATCCTGCGCAAGGCGTACGGCGGCGCGTACATCGTGATGGGCTCCAAGCAGCTGGGCGCCGACGTCAACCTCGCCTGGCCGACGGCCGAGATCGCGGTGATGGGCGGTCAGGGCGCGGTGAACATCCTGTATCGCAACGAGATCCGTCGGGCTGAGGAGGCCGGCGAGGATGTCGCGGCCGTGCGCGCGCGCCTGGCGTCGGAATACACGTACAACGTCGCCTCCCCGTTCCTCGCCGCCGAGCGCGGCGAGCTGGACGGCATCATCGAGCCGGCGCAGACCCGCGTCTCGGTCGCCAAGGCCCTGCGGTCGCTGCGCGGCAAGCGCGCGAGCCTGCCGCCGAAGAAGCACGGGAACATCCCGCTGTGAGCACCCCGCCCCCCGACGAGGCCCGCATCCGCGTCGATGTGCGGCGCGGCAGCGCCACCGAAGAGGACCTCGCCGCGGTCATCGCCGTGGTCACCGAGGCGTACCACCGCGAGGCCGCAGACGCCGTCGTCGACGACCCGCCGGTGCGGCCAGGGTGGGAACACGCGGCGCGAGGCCTGCGCCGGCCGCTGGATCGGCAGGCCGGCTGGCGGACCGGACTTCGCTGAGTCCGCGTTGTCCCCCAAAGTACCTACAGACAGGCTTCGTCGCGGCGGCGGATACTGATCCTGCTGAACGCAATTCTGCGTCCGCCGGATCGCTTCGTTTCTTTCGAACGCGTCACCCGGCCCCCGCGGAGAGGTTTTCGGGTAACCGCTCCGCACACGGCGAGGGGCGGGCGGCTTCGCCGCCCCTCGCCGCTCTACCTTCCCGCCCCGGCGGAACGCTTCTCCGCGTCCGGCAGCGGCAGCGCGATCTCGCGCCACAGGTCCACGGTGTCCTCGCCGTCCTCGCGCGAGCGACCGACCACCGTGACGGCGACCGTCTCGTGCGGAGCCGTCCGGATGTAGATGCGCTCGGACTGGGCGTTGCGCAGCACGTCTGCCAGCTCCGCGCGCACGACCCGCAGCCCGCGCTCGCCGAGACCGTCGAGGCCGCCTTCGTCGAGCACCGTGACGTTCGCACCGCGCTGGCGTGCGGCTTCGAGCACACCGCGCACATCGTCGTCGAGAAGCCGCCGACCGCGCAGCTCGTCGCGCATCCGCCCCTCGGCCAGCCGGGCCAGCTCGCGCTCATGGGCGTCGAGGTCACCGCCGGTGGCGATGGTGCGGGTGAGCACGGGGCCGGCGACGGCGAGCGCCCGCTGCACCTGCACGCGGCGCTCCCGCTGGCGCCCGGCCTGCGACGCCAGCCATTCCGACGCCGCGCGCTGCAGTCGCGTCAGCTGGGTGCTCTCGAGCGACGCCCGGTCCGTCGACCACATCAGCAGCTGCGCCATCGCCGTCCACACCGCCGACCCGACGAGTCCGAGCGACAGGCTGGGCAGCAGCCCGATCCAGAAGGCGCCCTGAATCGTCAGCAGCACGATGCCGATGGCCGCGACGATCGGCCGGCGGCGCACCACGACGATCGCCATGAGCGCGCCGATGGCGCCGATCGTCCACGTGGCGTACGGCTGCGTCCGCGCGGCTTCGTCGACGCTGGCCCACACCACACTCGGCACGACGGCGGCCGTGCCGAGCGCGAGAGCGGCCACCCAGGCGGGCAGCAAAGTGGGTCCGCCCCCACCGGTGGTCATGCCGGCGTCGTCGACGAGGCCACGCCGCTTCACCTCACCGCTGCGCTGGCCCCAGAAGATGGCGAGCCACGACGCGGCGAGGTACAGCGCCACCGCCGCGGCGGTCGCGAGCCAGTGATCGGAGAAGTTGCCCTCCCACCAGGGCCAGCCGATGCCGAGGTAGGCGGTGAACGCCACACCCAGCGCGGACAGCACGCTCCGAGGTCGCAGCTTCATGGCAGCGGCTCCCATTCCAGGACGACGCTGGTCCCCTCGTCGGTGGGTGACACGTGTGCGCGTCCGCCCACCGCGGCGACCCGCGCGTAGATCGACGCCCGGATGCCGAGCCGGTCGTCAGGGACCGCGCCCAGGTCGAAGCCCGTGCCGGCGTCGCGGACGGTGATGCGGATGCCGCCGCGCTGGGCGCCGTCGTCGACGGTCACCACGAGGCCGACCGAGGCGGCGTGCTCGACCGCGTTCGCCACGGCCTGCGTGGCGGCGAGCACGAGCGCCCGCCCGACGCGACCCGGCACGGTCACGGCCTCGTCGGTCAGGGACCGCTGGACCTGCAGGTCCACACCGACCTCCTGCGCCGCCCGTTGCAGCCGCTCGATCAGCTCGTGCACCGACACCGGGGCGTCGGGGCCCTCGCCGGCATCCTGCTCGGTGTTCGCCAGACGTGTGAGCGCCTCGCGCGCCATGGCCACCGCCAGCGCCCGCTCCCGCGGCGTCTCCGCCCGCTCCGCCGCGATGAGGGCGGCCAGCACGCTGTCGTGCATGAGCGCGGCGACCGCGATGCGCTCCCGTTCCGCTGCGTCGGCCGCGGCGGCCGCGGCGTACGAGGCGACCGCCTCGGCCCGTGCCTCGTCGACATCGGTGGCGACCGCGCGATAGACGCGGTCGAGGGTGAGCAGCACCGCTCCGAGGATGATGGCGTAGAGCACGTCGAGGCCCACGGGAGCAGCGGCATCCGGAGCGAAGTCGAACTGCGCCCAGCGCACGATGCCGTACTCCACCGGCACCATGACCGTCCACACGAGCTGAAGCGGCAGCGGGAAGGACAGCACGGCCGCGACCGTCGCCACATTGAGCAGCAGCCAGATCCACGGCCCCTCCGAGGGCGATGTCGGCGTGCCCACCACGGCGAGGGGCCACGCGAGCAGGGCCAGCGGGTAGGCGACGGCGAAGACGCCCGCGGTCTCGCGCACCGCACGCCCGACGATGCAGCCCACGATCATCGCAGCCAGGGGGACGAAGACCACGACCATGAGAATCGTGCGCCACTGCGGCAGTTCGTCCGTCGACCCGAAGGCGGTCAGGAGCGAATGGACGCCCAGGGCGATGCTGCCGGCGCCGACCGCGAGCGAGGTGAAGCGTTCGACGCGCGCTCGGGTGAACGTCGCCATGCCGGCGATCGTGTCCGCGGTGTGGGGAAAAGTGCCGTGTGCGTCCGCCAGCACGCGGCGACTGGCCTCAGACTGCACCGGGGGACTCGGTGGGTCGGGTCAGGAGTCCGTCCTCCATCGCGCGGCGCGCCAAGTCCACCTTGGTGGGCGCAGGGCGGCCCACCTCGACGTACTTGTACCTCACTCGCGTGATGTTCTCCTTGGCCGTCGAGTACGCCACCCCCAGGCGGTCCGCGACGACCTTCAGCGGGAGCCCCGCAGCATAGAGCCTCAGCACGTCCCGCTCGCGAGCGGACAGCTGCGCGTCGGCGAAAGCGCGATCGCCCTCCACCGCGCTTGCCCACTCCACGTTGTCGAGGTGCTGTCCGTCAGCGACCGTGCCGATCGCCTCGACGACCTCGTCGATGCGGCTGGCCTTGCTGATCACGCCCGCGGCTCCCGCGGCCAGGGCCTCGCGCACGGTGGTCGCACGGTCCGCCACGCTGTGGATGATGACGCTCGAGCCGTCCCGCACGAGGCGCGTGACGTTCTCGGTGACCGTGGTGCCATCGCCCAGGGTCAGATCGAGCACGACCACGTCCGCCGGCGGCTGGTGGCTGTAGAGCCGCCAGTCGAGGTACTCCGTGACGGAGCTCCCCGAGAAGGCCACGTCCTGGGCGCCGGAGCGCAGGCACGCCGCTTCGAGCCCGAGCCGCACCGACTCGTGGTCGTCGATGAGCGCCACCCGGATCATGCTGGTCATGCTACCGCCGCGGCTCTTCGCGGATGAGCGTCGCCACGGCCTCGACGTGATGCGAGTTCGGAAAGAGGTCGAGACCGTCGATGCGGGACGCCGCGTACCCGGCCTCCCGGAAGGTCGCCACATCGCGCGCCAGCGCCACGGGATCGCACGCCACGTAGACGACGGTCTGCGGTGCGAGCGATGCCACGGCCTGCACCACTTCGCGCCCGGCGCCGGAGCGCGGCGGGTCGAGCACCACGACGCCGCGGGCCAGCCGCTCCCGGTCGCGACGGGTGGCCTCATTGCCCCACTGGGCGAGCCAGCGGTCCACGCGGCCGGTCTCGGCGCGCGCACCCACCCACTCGGAGAGGTTCTCGCCGGCGTGCTCGGTCGCGCGGGAGTCGGACTCGACACTGATGACGCGCGTGCGGGGTCCGCCGATGTCCCCGAGCGCCGCGGCGAACAGTCCCACGCCGCCGTAGAGGTCCAGGTGCAGCGACTCGGGGTCGAGACCTTCGGGGTGTGCCTCGGTCAGATGCTCGGAGACGACCTGCGTCAGCGCGTGCGCTGCGAAGCGGTGCACCTGCCAGAACCCGCCGGCATCCACGCGGAACTCGCGCCCCGCGACCTGTTCTACGATGACTTCGCGCAGCGGATTCGCCCCCGTCGCCCTGCGTCCCGTCGGAGTCGCGCCGCGGGGCCGGCGCCCGCCGTCACGGTGGTGGTGCTCGGGTCGGGGCAGCACGCGCACGCGCCCATCGGACGGAAGCACCAGATCGATCCGCCCCGGCGCCACACCCTGCAGCTCCAGCGCCACACGCGCGAGGTCGGGGGCGGCCAGCGGGTGGTCCTCGACCGTCACGACGCGGTGGCTGCGCGCCGCGTACGGGCCGACGCGGCCGTCGGCATCCACGTGCAGGCTGAGCCGGGTGCGCCACCCGGTGCCGTCGTCGTCCGCGGGCGGGGTGGCACGGTCCACACCGTCGGCCGACACCGGGGAGACCGTGACCGGCATCGTCAGGCCGGCGAAACGCTGCAGCGCGTCCGTGACGACGTGCTGCTTGAGGGCCCGCTGGTGGGTGAGTTCGATGTGGCCGAAGTCCGCGCCGCCCGGTCGGTCCTCCGGGGCCACGTCGACATCCGCCTGCCGCCAGATGTGCGGGCGACGGTGCGGCGACGCATCGAGCACCTCCAGCACCTCACCACGCCAGAACGACGCCTTGCCGACGTCGGTCAGCCGCACCCGCACCCGCTCCCCCGGGAGAGCGTCGGGAACGAACACGACGCGCCCCTCGTGACGGCCGACGAACACGCCGCCGTGGGCGACGTCGGTGACGTCGAGATCGATGAGGGCGTCCGTGGATGCCAAGGGTGTAGCCATCCTTCGATGCTCGCACACCCAGATGTGCCCGCCCCTAGGCTGGGGCGATGCGCGTGTGCCTCGCCTCGACCTCTCCCGCCCGTCTCACGCTGCTGCGGCAGGCCGGCATCGAACCGGAGACGATGGCACCGGACGTGGATGAGGATGCCGTCATCGCAGCGGTTCAGCATGACGAGGCGCGCACCCTTCCCGCCGCCGAGCACGTGCTGCTCCTCGCGCGACGCAAGGCCGCGGACGTCGCCGAGCGCGTGGCCGCAGCCGGGTTCGAGGGCATCGTCATCGGCGGGGACTCGATGTTCGAGATCGACGGCGAGATCCTCGGCAAGCCCTACACGGCCGAGGCCGCCGTGGCGCGATGGCGGGCGATGCGGGGGCGCACCGGCATCCTGCACTCCGGCCACAGCGTCGTGCGGGTGCGCGCCGGCCGGCCGACGGCAGAGGCTCACGCGGTCGCAGAAGCGGCGGTGACCTTCGCCGCCGACATCGACGACGACGAGATCGCCGCGTACGTCGCGACCGGCGAGCCGCTGCACGTGGCCGGGGCATTCACCATCGACAGCCTCGGCGGCCCCTTCATCGACGCCGTGCAGGGGGACCCCTCGACGGTGGTCGGAATGTCGCTGCCGACGGTGCGCCGCCTGGCGCGGCAGCTCGACGTCGCCTGGCCGACGCTCTGGAACCGTTCGTAGACATCGACGAAGGTTTCCCGGACTTTCTTGTGCGGGTGATCCAAAGAGCACCCCCGGTGTCTGGGTAGGCTGACATCCATGCCTGCTATCGCCAAGGTGCTCATCGCGAACCGCGGCGAGATCGCCGTCCGCATCATCCGCGCTGCCCGCGACAGCGGCAAGGGGTCGGTCGCCGTCTACGCCGACCAGGATCGCGACGCCCTGCACGCCCGACTCGCCGACGAGGCCTATTCGCTCGACGGCGCGACGAGCGCCGACACCTACCTCTCGATCGACAAGATCCTCTCCGTCGCCCGCCGCTCCGGCGCCGACGCGGTGCACCCCGGCTACGGCTTCCTCGCCGAGAACGCCGACTTTGCCCGCGCCGTCATCGCCGCGGGGCTCGTCTGGATCGGACCGTCGCCCGAGGCGATCGAAGCCCTCGGCGACAAGGTCACCGCCCGGCATGTGGCCGAGCGGGTCGGCGCTCCGCTCGCACCGGGCACGCCTGGACCGGTCGCGAACGCCGATGAGGCCATCGCGTTCGCCCGCGAGCACGGTCTGCCGATCGCCATCAAGGCCGCGTACGGCGGCGGCGGCCGGGGACTGAAGGTCGCCCGCGAGCTGGACGAGGTGGCCGAGGCCTTCGAATCCGCCACCCGCGAGGCGATCACCGCCTTCGGGCGCGGCGAGTGCTTCGTGGAGAAGTACCTCGACAAGCCCCGTCACGTCGAGACCCAGTGCCTGGCCGACGCCGCCGGCACCGTCGTCGTCGTCTCGACCCGCGACTGCTCGCTGCAGCGGCGCCACCAGAAGCTCGTGGAAGAGGCTCCGGCCCCCTTCCTCACGCCCGAGCAGAACGAGGTGCTCTACACCTCGTCGAAGGCGATCCTCAAAGAGGTGGGCTACGTCGGGGCCGGCACCTGCGAGTTCCTCATCGGCGCCGACGGCACCATCTCGTTCCTCGAGGTGAACACCCGCCTGCAGGTCGAGCACCCGGTGTCCGAAGAGGTCACCGGCATCGACCTCGTGCGCGAGCAGTTCCGCCTGGCCGAGGGCGGCCTGCTCGAAGAGCGCGACCCCGAGCCCGTCGGCCACTCCATCGAGTTCCGCATCAACGGGGAGGACCCCGGTCGCGGGTTCCTGCCGCAGCCCGGTCGCATCCACGTCTTCAAGACCTTCGGCGGACCCGGCATCCGGCTCGACTCCGGCGTCACCGCGGGTGACGCGGTGTCGGGCGCGTTCGATTCGCTGCTGGGCAAGATCATCGTCACCGGGCGCGACCGTGCCGAGGCGCTGTCACGGGCGCGCCGGGCGCTCGATGAGTTCGAGGTCGCCGGCATGCCGACCGTGCTGCCGTTCCACCGCCGCGTCGTGCGCGACCCCGCCTTCACCGCCGAGGACGGCCGGTTCGGCGTCTTCACGCGCTGGATCGAGACCGAGTTCGACAACGACATCCCGCCGTGGGACGGCGAAGACGACACCCCGGATGCCGGCGACAGCCGCCACACGGTCGTCGTCGAGGTCGCAGGCAAGCGCCTCGAGGTGAGCCTGCCCGACCGCATCGTCGCGGCTCCGGCGAAGGTCGGCCGCCCGGCGGCTGTGCCGCCGTCGCGGCGAAGCCACGCACCGACGGTGGTCGCCGGGGCGTCGGGCGACGCCGTCACGTCGCCGATGCAGGCGACCGTCGTGAAGGTCGCCGTCGCCGAGGGACAGCAGGTCGTCAAGGGCGACCTCGTCGTCGTGCTCGAGGCGATGAAGATGGAGCAGCCCATCCAGGCGCACAAGGACGGCGTCGTCGGCGCCCTGGACGCCATGCCGGGCACCACCGTCTCGGCCGGGCACCTGCTGCTCACGATCACCTGACCCCGGCGGGGTCGCGGCCCCGTGGCATCCGTCGCGCCCGGCCGAGGGAGGGCAGCGCGCGGGTTACACCTCGGGCTCGGTGGCCCGGTCGACGATGTGCATCGCGCGGGCGGCATCGGTGATCGACCCCGAAAGCGAGGGGTACACCGCGAAGACGCGCGACACCTGGTCGACGGTCAGCCGTCGCTCCACGGCGATCGCGATGGGGTAGATGAGCTCCGAAGCGCGGGGAGCCACGATGACCCCGCCGAGCACGGTGCCGCTTCCCTGCCGGGCGAAGAGCTTCACGAAGCCGTCGCGGACGCCCATCATCTTGGCGCGGGGGTTGGCCGCCAGCGGCAGCTTGTGCACGACGCCGTCGACCAGGCCGGAGTCGATGTCCGCCTGCTGGAAGCCCACGGTCGCGATCTCGGGGGCGGTGAAGATGTTGGCGGCGATGCGGCGGCGCTCGAGCGGGATGACGGTGTCACCGAGGGCGTGGAACACCGCGGTGCGCCCCTGCATCGAGGCGACCGAGGCCAGCGGCACGAAGGTGGTGCAGTCGCCGGCGGCGTAGATGTTGGGGACCGACGTGCGGGCGACCCTGTTGACGCGGATGTGCCCGGACTCGGTCATCTGGATGCCGGCCTCCTCCAGCCCGATGCCGGCGGTGTTCGGCACGGAGCCGACGGCCATGAGGCAGTGGCTGCCCTCGATCGTGCGTCCGTCGGCGAGGGTCACCACGACGCCGTCACCCGAGCGCTGCACCGTCTGGGCACGGGCCTTCGACAGCACCTGCATACCGCCGCGGGTGAAGACACGCTCGAGGAGGGCCGCAGCGTCCGGGTCCTCCCCCGGCAGCACGTGGTCACGGCTGGAGACGAGCGTGACCCTGGCGCCGAGGTTCATGTAGGCCCCGGCGAACTCGGCGCCGGTGACGCCCGAGCCGACCACGATCAGGTGCTCCGGCAGCGACTTCATGTCGTACAGCTGGGTCCAGGTGAGGATCCGCTCCCCGTCGGGCGGCGCGGTGGGGAGCTCCCGCGGCGACGAGCCGACGGACACGACGAGGGTGTCCGCCTCGATGCGGTCGAAGTCGACGCCACCGGGGCCGGTGGACACCACGACGGCGTTGTCACCCTCGAGCCGCCCGTGGCCGGAGACGATCCGCACCCCCGCCTCGACGAGCGTCGCACGCATGTCGTCGGACTGCTGGCGCGCCAGCGACAGCAGACGCTTGTTCACGGCTGCGAGGTTGATGGCGACCTCGGGCTTGAGCGGCCGACCGTCGCCGCCGCGGGCGAACAGCTGCACGCCCAGGTCACCGGCCTGCGAGATCGCCACTGCCGCGTCCGCGGTGGCGATGAGGCTCTTGGAGGGGACGACGTCGGTGATCACCGCGGCACCCCCGACGCTCGCGCGCTCGACGAGCGTGACCTTCGCGCCGAGCTGGGCGGCGGCGATCGCGGCCTCGTAACCGCCGGGGCCCCCACCGAGGATGGCGACGGTCTGGGTGCGCTCGAAGCTCAACGACATGACTCCATTCTCTCAGGCGCGCTGAGGCGTCGATGCCGCTCGGCTGGCCTCGCGGCATCCGACTTCCTAAAGTGGGGGCATGTCCGACACGACCACCCATCCCCTCGACGACCCCGCTGCCGACCCCTTCGGCGTGGCCGCCGACGCCGCCGCCGACATCGCCCGCATCACGGGAGTCGAGCGCCACGACATCGCACTGACACTCGGCAGCGGGTGGGGCAAGGCCGCAGAGCTCATCGGCGAGACGACCGCCGTCTTCCCCGCCACCGAGGTCACCGGCTTCAGCCGCCCGGCCCTGCAGGGGCACGCCGGGACCCTCCGCAGCGTCCGGACCGAGTCGGGCGCGAACGTGCTGGTCATCGGCGCGCGCACCCACTTCTATGAGGGCCACGGCGTGCGCCGCGTGGTGCACAGCGTGCGCACCGCCGCCGCGACCGGTGCCCGCATCATGGTGCTCACCAACGGCGCCGGAGGGATGCGGGCGGGCTGGACCCCCGGCCAGCCCGTACTCATCAGCGACCACATCAACCTCACCGGCGCCTCGCCGCTGGAGGGCGCGACGTTCATCGACCTGACCGACCTGTACTCCCAGCGCCTGCGCGACCTCGCCCGCACGATCGACCCGACCCTCGACGAGGGCGTGTACTGCCAGTTCCGCGGCCCCCAGTACGAGACGCCCGCCGAGGTGCGCATGGCGGGGATCATCGGCGGCGACATCGTCGGCATGTCCACCGCGCTCGAGGCCATCGCCGCGCGGCAGGCCGGCATGGAGATCCTCGGCTTCTCGCTCATCACCAATATGGCCGCCGGCATCCAGGACAGCCCGCTCAGTCACACCGAGGTGCTCGAGGCCGGGCAGGCGGCCGAGTCCGTCATCTCGTCGCTGCTGGCCCGTGTGATCGGCTCGCTGTGACGGACATCACGCGGGCCGCCCGCCGCTGGCTCGCGCAGGACCCCGACCCCGTCACCCGTGCCGAGCTGGAAGAGCTGCTCGCACGGGAGGCGGAAGGCGACGAGGCGGCATCCGCCGACCTCGCCGACCGGTTCGGCGCGCGCCTCGCCTTCGGCACGGCCGGGCTGCGGGGGCGCCTGGGCGCCGGGAGCAACCGCATGAACCGGGTGCTGGTCATGCAGGCCGCCGCCGGCCTCGCGGCGTTCCTGCTGGAGCGTCCCGGCCCGGACGGCCCGCCCACCGTGGTGATCGGCTACGACGGCCGTCGCAACTCCGACGTCTTCGCCCGCGACAGCGCAGAGGTGTTCGCGGGGGCAGGCGTGCGCGCGATCCTCCTCCCCCGCCTACTGCCCACCCCGGTGCTGGCCTTCGCCGTCCGTCACCTCGGTGCCGACGCCGGCGTCATGGTCACCGCCAGTCACAACCCGCCCGCCGACAACGGCTACAAGGTCTACCTCGGCGGCCCCGACGACGGCGCGCAGATCGTTCCCCCGGTCGACGCCGAGATCGCAGCGCACATCCAGCAGGTGGCGGATGCCGGCGACGTCGGATCCCTGCCTCGCTCGAGCGACTACGAGGTGGCCGGCGAGGACGTCGTCGAGGCGTATATCGACGCGACCGCCGCCGTGGCCCCGGCACCGGCGGCCGCCGACGGCATGACGTGGGTCTACACCGCGATGCACGGTGTGGGCTGGGAGACGCTCTCGCGCATCCTCGAGCGGGCCGGCTACCCCGCCCCGGCGCTCGTGACGGCGCAGACGCAGCCGGACGGCACCTTCCCCACCGTCGCCTTCCCCAACCCCGAGGAACCCGGCGCCATGGACCTGGCGTTCGAGACCGCCCGCGAGGTCGGGGCGGACTTCATCCTCGCCAACGACCCCGACGCCGACCGGCTGGCCGTCGCCGTCCCCGATGCCGACGCCCCCGGCGGGTGGCGCAAGCTCACCGGCAACGAGATCGGCCTGCTGCTCGGGTGGCGGGCCGCGAAGCGGGCTGCCGACGCCGGACTCGGAGCCGAGGCTTCGCTCGCCTGCTCGCTCGTGTCGTCGCCGGGTCTGGCCGTCGTCGCCGAGCGCTACGGCCTGTCGTCGTACGCGACGCTGACCGGGTTCAAGTGGATCTCGCGCGCGCCCGGCATCGTCTACGGCTTCGAAGAGGCGCTGGGATACCTCGTCAACCCCGAGACCGTGCGGGACAAGGACGGCATCTCGGCCGCGATCGCGATGCTGGGGCTCATCGCCGAGGCACGCGCGTCGGGCGGCGACGCCAACAGCCTGCTCGCCCGGTTCCAGGACGAGTTCGGGTTCTTCGACAGCGGTCAGGTGGCGCTGCGCGTGGAGGACGTATCGATCATCGGCCGCATCATGGCGTCGCTGCGCTCCTCGCCCCCGCAGGCGGTCGGCGGCGTCGCCGTCGAGCGGATCGACGACCTGCTGGACGGCGTCGACGGGCTTCCGCCGGGCGATGTGCTGCGACTCTGGCTTGCCGACGGATCGCGCGTGATCGTGCGGCCGAGCGGCACGGAGCCCAAGGTCAAGGTCTATCTCGACGTGCGGGGCGAGTCCGCCGCCGACGCGCGGGCGCGACTGGTCGCGGTCGAGGCCGGAGCCAGGGAGCTGCTCGCCCGCGGGTGAAAGAGGCGCACATGCGCGAACACGACGCGCCCACGCCGGGCGCAGACGCTTCCAGTGCGGTGGATCCACCGCACTGGAAGCGCAACGTGGTGCTGTTCCTCGCGGGGCAGACCACGAGCCTCTTCGGGTCGATGCTCGTGCAGTACGCCGTGTTCTGGTACCTGACGCTGACCTATCAGCGGGGCGACATCATGGCGCTCGCGGCGGTGTTCGGGTTCCTGCCGCAGGCGATCGTCTCGATCTTCGGCGGGGTGTGGGCCGACCGCCACAACCGCAAGCACCTCATCATCGCGGCGGACGCCGGCATCGCCCTGACGACCCTGGCGCTCGCCCTGATGATGATGACCGGCTACGACGGCGTGTGGCTCATCTTCCTGACGCTCGCGATCCGCTCCGCCGGCGCCGGCATCCAGAGCCCCGCCGTATCGGCGCTGATCCCGCAGATCACCCCGGCCCGGAACCTGATGCGCGTCAACGGCGTCAACGGCTCCATCCAGTCCGCCATGGCGCTGCTCGCGCCGGCGGCGGCGGGCGCCGTCTTCGCGTGGGCGGCGACGGCGTGGGGCGGGGCGGCGGCGTCGCTCATCCCGATCTTCTTCGTCGACGTCGTCACGGCCGCCGTCGGCATCCTGCTGCTCGCGTTCGTGCCGGTCCGCGCCGTTCAGCGATCCGACGACGCCCCCACCGGGTACTTCGCCGACCTCGTGGAGGGCGTGCGCTACGTCGCGCACCACGCCTTCCTGCGCTGGCTGCTGGCGTTGTTCGCGATCATCTTCGTGCTCAGCGTGGCGCCCTCGAGCCTGACGCCGCTCATGCTGGTGCGCACCTTCGACGCCGGCGAGCAGCAGAACATCACCCACCTCGCGGTGCTCGAGATCGCCTTCAGCGTCGGGATGATGCTCGGCGGCATCGTCGTGGCATCGTTCTTCGCCACGCGCAGCCGCATCGGGATGATCGTCACGTCGGCGCTGGTCTTCGGCCTGCTGGCGATCGGCATGGGGCTGTCGCCCACCGTGTGGATCTTCTTCGCCTTCATGTTCCTCGTGGGCCTCGCGGTGCCGTTCTTCTCCACGCCGGCCTTCACTCTCCTGCAGGAGACCGTCGAACCCGAGCGGCAGGGCCGCGTCTTCGGGTTCGTCGGCATCGTCATGGCCGTCGCGATGCCGCTGGGCATGTCGGTGCTGGGCCCCCTCGCCGATGTCGTCGACATCGAGGTGCTGCTGGTGGCCACCGGCATCCTCACCTTCCTCGTCGTGGGTGCCGCGGTGGGGCTGCCCGTCGGGCGCCGTGCCATGCAGGCGGCGCGGACCGCGCGGGAAGCCTGACCATCGGCGGCGAGCGACGTGGCCGGGCGGGCCGGTCCGTCCGCCGCGCCCGGTAGCCTCGTGCTGTGCTGCTGAGCGACGCCACCATCCTGGAGAACGCCCACGTGCGACTCGAGCCGCTGGGGCCGCAGCATGCGTCCGACCTCGCCGTGGCATCCGTCGGGCTGGAGCACGCCTGGTACACCTCGGTGCCTCTGCCTGCGGGCGTGCCGGAAGAGATCGCCCGGCGCTCGGCGATGCGCGACGCCGGCACCATGAACCCGTGGGCGGTGCTCCGCGAGGGTGTCGCCGTGGGGATGACCTGCTTCTGCGGCATCGACCAGCCGAACCGGCACGTCGAGATCGGCTACACCTGGCTCGCCCTGTCCGCGCAGCGCACCGCGGTGAACACCGCGGCGAAGCTGCTGCTGCTGGGGCACGCGTTCGACGCGTGCGATGCGATCGCCGTGGAACTGCGCACCCACTGGCACAACCGGCAGTCGCGCGCCGCGATCGCGCGGCTCGGCGCGAAGCAGGACGGCGTGCTGCGCAACCACCGACTCGGACCGGACGGCAGCCTGCGCGACACCGTGGTGTTCTCGATCCTGCCGCACGAGTGGCCCGCCGTCCGGCTCGGGCTGCAGGAGCGGTTGCGCGGCGGCTGACCCCCGCCGCTCCGGGGTCCGTCGCCCGATACGCGCCCCGAACCCGGGGTTTCCGGGGTCCGTGGCCCGATACGCGCCCCGAACCCGGGGTTTCCGCGGTCCGTCGCCCGATACGCGCCCCGAACCCGGGGGTTCCGGGGTCCGTCGCCCGATACGCGCCCCGAACCCGGGCGGCGCCTTCTCCACACGCCCCGCGGAGCGGCGTGTCCTCCCCGATTGTCGAATCACCGCCCCGGACGGATGCCGCGAGCGGCGATCGTCCCAAGATGACCGAGGAAATCCGACTGCTGACACTCGATCACCTGCGACAGCGCGGCATGACCAGCCGTCAGATCGCGGCATCCGCGGCCGGCGGAAGCCTCGTGCGCCTGCGTCGCGGCATCTACGCGAGTACGAGCGCCTGGCGAGCGGTGCATCCCGAGCAACGCATCGTCGCCCGCGCTCACGCGCTCGCGGCGGTGTCGGTCACGCGCCCCGTCTTCGCATATGCCACGGCTCTGGCGCTGCAGGGTCAGCCGCTGTACCGCGCGCGCGACGATCGGCTGCACGTCATCGCGGATGCCGGCCGGCCCGGCGCCGCACATGGGGTGGTGCGGCATCGCGGAGAGATCACCGGCGACGTGGTCGAGATCGACGGTCTGCTGTGCACCGGCCTCGCTCGTTCGGTCGCGGACATGGCACGCACGGCGACCTTCGAGCAGGCGGCGACCTCCGCCGACGCGGCGCTGCACACCCTGTTCGCGCCGCGCGACGGCGTCTACGACCTCGATGGCGCGGAGGAATTCCGACAGAACGTGCGCCGGATCGTCCACGCCAGCGCACACGGGGTGAACCGGGCGGAGCGGGTGCTCGAGTTCGCCGATGGCAGGGCACATCTCCCCGGCGAAACGATCAGTCGCATCCGCCTGCGTGAGGTGGGGTTCCGTCGCATCCGCTTGCAGGTCGCCGTCCCCTCACCCACGGGCGGCTGCTACTACCTCGACTTCGGGATCGACGACGCCGACGCCTACGGCGAGTTCGACGGCGCGATCAAGTACATCGATGGACGGATGCTGGACGGTCGCACTCGCGCCGACGTCTTCGACGCCGAGAAGCAACGCGAGGACTGGATCCGGGGCACAACGCAACGTCGCCACGGCCGATGGGGGTGGCCGCACGTGTCCACCGCTGCCACCTTGGCGGAGCGTCTGGCCGCGTTCGGCATCCGTCCCCCGCGGTGACCGTCGCCCGATACGCGCCCCAAACCCGGGGTCTCCGGGGCCGTCGCCCGATACGCGCCCCAAACCCGGGGTCTCCGGGGCCGTCGCCCGATACGCGCCCCAAACCCGCGGGTTTCGGGGTTCGTCGCCCGATACGCGCCCCGAACGGCGAGGCGAGCGACGGACGGACGGACGGCGGACCGACGGCGGGTGGGCGGGCGGGCGGGGCGGGTCTCAGCCGTCGATGACGGCGACGAGCTCGTCGAGGAACGCGGCGAAGTCGCTGCCGCGTCGCACGATGCGCTGCACGCTGTCGCGCTCGCTGAACACCTCGACGAACTGCTCGAACACGGTCTGGAACGCCGCGCGGTCGCTCTCCGAGAACGCGGTGAAGGCGACGACCTGCACCCGCCCCTCGCCCCACGGGATCGACGGCTCGGCGATGCCGATCGCGATCGCGGTGCGCGTCGCCGTCATCCCGATCGCGTGGGGCACGGCGAGCGCGTCGGTGAACGCAGTGGACGAGAGCTTCTCGCGCTCGATCGTGCGCTGCACGTAGCCCTCGTCGATGATGCCCTGATCCACCAGCAGGCCGCCCAGGCGACGGATGACGCCTTCTTCGCCGCCCGTCCCGTCCAACCCGCGCACGAAGGCCACCGGCGAGAAGTACCGCTCCAGCTCGGCCCGCAGCCGTGCCAGCCGGCGCCCGCGTCGCACCCGCCCGGCCGCCGCCTGCACGCGCTCGACGTCGCTCTCGGTGAGGAACGGCTGGATGCGCACGATCCGCTCCCCCGGCGTGGGGGGATCGATCGTGGTGAGGACGAGATCCGTCTGGATGCCGGTCCAGTCCGGGTCCACGCGCGTCTCGACGCCGACGACCTCCACGGCCTGGCCCAGCGAGCGCGCCACGCTCGAGCGCAGCAGCTCGTGCAGCTCGTAGTACCCGGGGCAGACGATCGTCGCGGTCAGCAGCTGGTCGGCGCGCCGGCTGCGCTCCAGCCGCCCACCCACGTGCATCGCGATGTACGCGATCTCGTCGTCCATGAGGGGGATGTCCAGGCGATCGGCCAGGCCGCTGGCGATGAACACGGCGACGTCGAAGATCATCGGGTAGGTGGACTTCAGCGACCGCGTGAGGGGGTTGCGAGACCACGCCTGGGCGCGGGCGCGCTGCAGCAGATTCTGCACGTGCAGCGCCAGGCGCAGCACGAAGTCCTCGTGGGCGATGTCGACGAGGAACTCGGATGCCGCCGACTCCACGACCTCCCGCACGACGCGCTCGACCTCGGGGTCGAGCAGATCGCGCGCCCGGTCGACCGGGCCGGCCCCCGGTGCGACCACGCGGGTGAGCACCAGCGTCGCCAGGTGGCTGCGATCGCCGGCCCCCAGGCGCACCCCGAGGTGCTCCTGGCTCAACCGGTCGATGAGGGCGCCGATCTCGGCGCGGGCGGGGTCGTCTTCGGGAGCCGCCTCCAGCCCACGGTCGCGCGCGACCCGGTCCGCGGCGATGGCGATGTGCATGACCACATCGGCGATGCCCAGCTCGTTCACGAAGTAGCCCAGCTGCCCGAGCCCGGCCACGAGCTCGGTCTTGAAGGGACCGAAGGCCTGAGCGCCGATGGAGCGGGCGCCGAGGGTGCGTCGCAGCGCCTCGAGGTCGAACGACCCGGCATCCATCTCGTCGTGAGCCAGCGTGCTGAGCAGCCGGCGCTGCGCCGCCTCGGTGCCCTGCAGGCGCGCGCGCGAGCCTGAGCGCTCGAGGGTCAGCTCGGTGCCGCCGAGAAGACCCCGCACGCGGGCGAGATCGGCCTCGATCGTGGCGGGGCTGACGAACAGCTGGTCCGCCGTCTCGTACACGTCGATGCCCTCGTGTTCGTCGAGCAGCGCCCGCACGAGCGTGTGCAGCCGGTCGCGTGGGGTGCCCCCATCGGAATCGGCGCGCAGCGCGGCGACCGCATCGGGGCCGGCACGGTAGCCCTGTGGTCCGGATTCGATCGCGGTGCCGCCCGGGACGCGCGCGTTCACCGCCGTGACGTAGCTGCGGACGCTGCGCGGTGTCACACCGAGCGCGTCCGCCGCGGTCGCCGCCGTGATCCAGTCCCCGTCGCGTGTGAGCAGCGCGAGCAGTCGGTCCTGCCTGGCTCTGGTCACGGGGATCCCTTGCGTGCGTCGTTCCCCTCAGTCAACCACGCGCGCTCGCATAACCTTCCGCCCCCGCGGAAGCAACCCTGGTTGTCCCGCGGCGGGGTATTGAGAAAGATGGCCGGGGAGGAGGTACGACGTTGAGAATCCTTGTGGTGTGCGCTGCGGGCGCATCCAGCACGTTCGTCGCACAGCGTGTGCGCCATGCGGCACACGACCGCGGTCTGCCGTACGCCGCTTTCGCCGGCACCGAGCAGTCACTGCCGATCGATCTCGACGGTGCGGACGTCGTACTGGTGGGGCCGCACCTGACCTACGCTCTCGAAGACATCCGCCGGGAGGCGGCTCCCCGCGGAACGGCAGTGGTTCTGCTGCCCGACGACATCTTCAGCGACCGCGACGGCTCGCGCACCCTCGCCTTCGTGCAGAGCGCGCTGGAAGGAAGGGAAGTCCTGTGACCGCGATCACCCGCACTGTGCGCGTCGGCTCCACCAACGGTCTGCACGCCCGCCCCGCGAAGCTGTTCGCGCAGGCCGCCAAGGACTCCGGCATCCCCGTCACCATCGCCAAGGATGCCGGCGCTGCGACCAACGCCGCCAGCATCCTCGGCGTGATCGCGCTCGGCGTGGAGCGCGGCGACTATGTGACCCTGACCGCCGACGGCGACGGGGCCGAGAACGTCCTCGACACTCTGGCCGAACTGCTGGCCACGGACCACGACGCCTGATGAAAGACGAAGGAGACACGATGACCGAGTTGCGCGGAGTGGGCATCGGCCTGGGCGTGGCCCAGGGGCCGGTCGCCCGCATGTCCGAGCCGCTTCCCCCGCCCGCCGACACGGCGAGCGGACGGGATGCCGAGGAGGAGCGTGGCCGTGCCCGCGCCTCGGTCAGCGCCGTGGCCCGCGAGCTCGAGCAGCGCGGCGCACAGGCGGGCGGCGCCGCCCGCGACGTGCTGGAAGCGCAGTCGATGATGGCCGAGGACCCCGCCCTGCTGCAGGAGGTCGACGCCCGCATCGCCCAGGGCAAGACCGCCGAGTTCGCCGTGTACGACGCGTTCGCCTCGTTCCGTGAGCAGCTCACCGCGATGGGCGGATACCTCGGCGAGCGCGCCGCGGACCTCGACGACGTCGCCCAGCGGGTGATCGCCCATCTGCGGGGGGTGCCCGCACCCGGCGTGCCGGATCCCGGCCACCCGTTCGTGCTGGTGGCACGCGACCTCGCCCCCGCCGACACGGCGCTGCTGGACCTCGACAAGGTGCTGGCCCTCATCACCAGCGACGGCGGCCCCACGTCCCACACCGCGATCCTCGCCCGCGAGAAGGCGATCGTCGCGGTCGTCGGCGCTGCCGGGGCGACTGAGCTCGCCGACGGCGAGACGGTGATCGTCGACGCCGCCGCCGGCGTCGTGGTCAGCGATCCGTCTGCCGAGGACCTCGCCCGCGCCCAGAACCGCGCCGATGCCCGCGCCTCGGCGGCATCCGCCCCCATCACCCCCGGCGCCCTCGCCGACGGCACCCCGGTGCCGCTCCTGGCGAACCTCGGCAAGCCGGAGGGCGCCGAGGAGGCCGTCGCGCTCGGGGCGGAGGGCGTGGGGCTGTTCCGCACCGAGTTCCTCTTCCTCAGCTCCAGTTCGGCTCCCACGGTGGAACAGCAGCGGGAGACCTACACCCGGCTGCTGCAGGCGTTCCCCGGCAAGAAGGTGGTCGTGCGCGTTCTCGACGCCGGCGCGGACAAGCCGCTGGCGTTCCTCAACGACGCGCACGAGGACAACCCCGCCCTGGGGCTGCGAGGGCTGCGCGCCCTCCGCGCGAGCGAAGACATCCTGCGCGAGCAGCTCACCGCCCTCGCACAGGCGGATGCCGCGACCGACGCCGACGTGTGGGTGATGGCGCCGATGGTGTCCACGGTGGAGGAGACGCGGTATTTCACCGAGCTCGCCCGCGACTACGGCCTGAAGATGGCCGGCGTCATGGTGGAGGTCCCCTCGATCGCGCTCATGGCCGACAAGGCCCTGGCCGTGGCCGACTTCGCTTCCATCGGCACCAACGACCTGACGCAGTACACCCTGGCCGCCGACCGCCTGCTCGGTTCCGTGGCCGCCTTCCAGGACCCCTGGCATCCAGCCGTGCTGCGCCTCATCCGCGAGGTCGGCGAAGCCGGCCGCGCCAGCGGCAAGCCGGTCGGCATCTGCGGTGAGGCCGCCGCCGACCCGCTGCTGGCGGTCGTGCTCGTCGGCCTCGGCGCCTCGACGCTGTCGATGGCGCCGACGGCCCTGGCGGACGTGCGCGCCAGCCTGCTCACCCATACGTTCGACGACGCCCAGCGCATCGCCGAAGCCGCCCTCACCGCTGACGACGCGGCGGGGGCACGCCTTGCGGCCCTGCAAGCCGCTACCCGAGAGAAGGAGACACAGCAATGACGACTGCGTCAGCCCCCGCCACACAGGGGGGCAGCAAAGCGCGGGTCGGAGTCCAGCGCTTCGGCACGTTCCTGTCCGGCATGATCATGCCGAACATCCCCGCGCTCATCGCATGGGGCATCTTCACCGCATTCTTCATCGACGTGGGCTGGACGCCCAACGCGGACCTCGCGACCATCGTGGGTCCGTTCATCCACTACCTGCTGCCGATCATCATCGCCTACACCGCCGGCCACATGGTCTACGGCGTGCGCGGTGCCGTCGTCGGCTCGATCGCCGTGATGGGTGCCATCGCGGGGTCGGACCAGCTGATCGCGCAGTTCAACGCGTCGCTGCCCGAGGGCGAGGCCCCGCTGGGTCAGATCCACATGTTCATCGGTGCGATGATCCTGGGCCCGCTGGCGGCGTACACGATGAAGTGGCTCGACAAGCTCTGGGACGGCAAGATCAAGGCCGGCTTCGAGATGCTCGTCAACATGTTCTCGGCGGGCATCTGGGGCTTCGTGATGGCCATCATCGGGTTCTACCCGATCGCGTGGCTCGTCAACGGCCTCATGGACGTGCTGGGCAACGCGGTCGACTGGCTCATCGAGGCCAACCTGCTTCCGCTGACGAGCATCCTGATCGAGCCGGCGAAGGTGTTCTTCCTGAACAACGCCATCAACCACGGCGCGCTCACGCCGCTCGGCGTGGCGCAGGCGGACGAGACCGGCAAGTCGATCCTGTTCCTGCTCGAGGCCAACCCCGGCCCGGGTCTCGGACTGCTGCTGGCCTTCACCTTCTTCGGCATCGGCGCCGCGCGCGCGTCGGCACCGGGTGCGGCCGTCATCCAGTTCTTCGGCGGCATCCACGAGGTGTACTTCCCGTTCGCCCTGATGAAGCCCGTCCTCATCGTGGCCCTGATCGCCGGCGGCATGACCGGTGTCACCACCAACATGCTGTTCGACACCGGCCTGCGGGCTCCCGCCGCACCGGGATCGATCTTCGCGGTGCTCGCGCAGACGGCCAACGACAGCTACCTCGGGGTCATCCTCTCGGTGATCCTGTCGGCGGCGGTCACGTTCATCATCGCCTCGATCATCCTGCGGGCCACGCGCAAGCGGGACCTGCTGGCCGAGGGCGACAAGTTCGCCTCGGCGGTCTCGCAGACCGAGGCGAACAAGGGCAAGTCGTCGGCGTCGCTCGACGCCCTGCGCGCCGCCGACCGTAACGACCGCGAGGCCGTGCGCGAGGGCGAGCAGGCGGTCGACCGCCTGGAGACCGAGGCCGAGACCGGTGGACGCCTCGACGGCGGCGCCGTCGCGACCAAGCCGGTGCGCAACATCGTGTTCGCGTGCGACGCAGGCATGGGGTCCTCCGCAATGGGGGCGAGCGTGCTGCGCAACAAGATCAAGAAGGCGGGCATCGAGGACGTCACGGTCGTCAACAAGGCGATCGCGAACCTCGACCCCTCCGCCGACCTGGTCATCACGCAGAACCAGCTCACCGACCGCGCGCGCCGGCAGACGCCGAATGCGATCCACGTGTCGGTGGACAACTTCATGAACTCGCCGAAGTACGACGAGGTCGTGGAGCTGGTCCGCGATCAGCACAACGGGTCCTGAGAGACCGCTGCGGGGCCGGGTGGCGTATATGCCCCCGGCCCCGCGCGTTTCCGCTTGCGGCTGTTAGCCCGGTCCGCTGCGGATACGCAAGCCCTCCCCCGCGCGACGGGCGAGCTGAGACAGTGAATGGGCCGGATGCCGCGGCATCCGCCCGAAGAAAGGGGTACGACATGGCACGCGAGGTGCTGAACGTAGGACAGGTCCGCATCCACGGAGGCTCGGTGAGCCGCGAGGACGCGATGAAGGAAGCCGCCGACATCCTCCAAGCGGCGGGCGCTGTGACCGGCGCCTACTTCGATGCGATGCAGCAGCGCGAGGAGACCGTCTCGACCTACATGGGCAACGAGCTGGCCATCCCGCACGGCACCAACGAGACCAAGGAGACGATCCTCGACTCGGCGCTGTCGGTCGTCCGCTACGACGGCGGCGTGGACTGGGACGGCAACCCGGTGACCTTCGTCGTCGGCATCGCGGGCAAGGGCGACGAGCACCTCGAGATCCTGTCGCAGATCGCGCTGGTGTTCTCCGACGAGGACGAGGTCGCCAAGCTCAAGCAGGCGCAGACGCCCGAGGAGCTGTACACCCTCCTCTCGACGGTCAACGCGTCATGAAGGCCGTCCACTTCGGCGCCGGCAACATCGGGCGCGGGTTCGTCGGCCTGCTGCTACACGAAGGCGGCTACGAGCTGGTCTTCTCCGACGTCGCCGCCGACCTCGTCGACGCGATCAATCAGGTCGACTCGTACACCGTGCACGAGGTCGGCGAGGGCGGCACCGACAAGGTCGTGACGAACTTCCGGGCCATCAACAGCCAGGTGGACCCTCAGGCCGTCATCGACGAGGTGGCCACGGCCGACATCGTCACCACCGCGGTCGGTCCCACCGTGCTGCGCTTCGTCGCGCCGCACATCGTCGCCGGTCTCGCGATGCGCGACCCCGCGCTGCCGCCGCTGAAGATCATGGCGTGCGAGAACGCGATCAATGCCACCGATCTGCTGCGTGACGAGATCCGCGCCCAGGCGGAGGAGGGCTGGGATGCCATCGCCGGGCACGCCGTCTTCGCCAACACCGCGGTCGACCGGATCGTGCCCGCGCAGGCACCGGGAGAAGGCGTCGACGTCACGGTGGAGCCCTTCTTCGAGTGGGCCATCGAGGCGCCGCCCTTCGGCGGCGAGCTGCCCTCGATCCCGGGCGCGCACTTCGTCGAGGACCTGGCGCCGTACATCGAGCGCAAGCTCTTCACGGTCAACACCGGTCACGCCGCGACGGCGTACTTCGGCGCGCGCGCCGGCGTCGACACGATCGCCGCCGCGCTGGAGGAGTCGGAGATCGTCTCGGCCGTCGCCCGGGCGCTGTCGGAGACGTCCGCGCTGCTGGTCGCCAAACACGGTCTGGATCCTGACGACCTCACCGACTACCGCGAGACGATCCTGCGCCGCTTCGCCAACCCCGCACTCCCCGACACGGTGTGGCGCGTGGGTCGGCAGCCGCTGCGCAAGCTCTCCCGCCACGAGCGGTTCGTCGGTCCCGCCGCCGAGGCGGCCGAGCGCGGCCTCGCCGTCGAGGGCCTCGTGGCGGCGATGGGCGCGGCGCTGGAGTTCGACGACCCCGAAGACCCGCAGTCCGTGGACCTGCAGCGGCTGCTGCGCGAACAGGATGCCGCGACGTTCACGGCATCCGTCACCGGTCTCGATTCGGACCACCCGCTCTTCGCCCCCGTGCTGGCCGTCGTGACGGCGCGCCAGGAGGCGCTGCGCTGAGCATGCCGGGGACCCACCGCAGCCGCGGCCGCCGCGTGCTGCGGTGGGTGCTCGGGTCGGTCGCCGGCCTGCTGGTCGTCGCCGTGGTCGGCGTCGTGATCTGGAGCCAGGTGGGCGTCATGGCGGCGGAACCCGAGCCCCTGGAGGCGGTGAGCGCCGACGAGCGGATCACCGTGACTGACGACCCCGGCGCGATCGTGCTCTCCCCCGCCGACGGCGACTCCGACACCGGCCTGGTGTTCATCCCCGGCGCCAAGGTCGGCCCATGGGCGTACGCCGCGCTGCTGGCCGGAGCCGTCGCGGAGAATGACCTGACGGTGGTCATCACGAAGCCCTGGCTGAACCTCGCGTTCTTCGATCCCCGCCCACTGGACACCTTCACCGAGCCCGAGCCGGACGTCGACACGTGGATCGTCGGCGGCCACTCCCTGGGAGGCGTCCGGGCGTGCCAGCTGGCCGACGATGCCGACGCGCTGGTGCTGTTCGCCTCGTACTGCGCGACGGATCTGTCCGACGCGGACCTGGCGGTGCTGAGCTTGGCGGGCACCCAAGACGGTCTGTCGACGCCGCAGAAGATCGCCGATGCGCGAGGGCTGCTGCCGGACGACGCCGAGCTGGTGGAGATCGATGGCGCGTCGCATGCGTCCTTCGGGGACTACGGGCCGCAGGCCGGCGACGGCGAGCCGACGATCGGCGACGAGGAGATGAGAGCGCTGGTCACCGCAGAGCTCGCCGGACTCGTGGGGTCCCTGACGCCCTGATCGAGGGCGCGGCGCGCGCGGCACGCCCGCGTCAGCGGGCGAAGCCCTCCGCGATGATCTCGATGAGCTCCTCGCGCTCTTCGACGGTGAGGAAGGCAGCCGCGGCGGCGTTCAGCTGGAACGCCTCGAGGTCGTCGAGGTCGTACTCGAACGCCTCGGCCAGCAGTGCCAGCTCGCGAGTGAGCGAGGTGCGGCTCTGCGTGCGGTTGTCGACGTTCACCGTGACGGAGAATCCCAGCTGGTACAGCAGGTCGAACGGGTGGTCGACCAGCTCCTTTCCCCACTGCTCGATGGCGCCCGTCTGCAGGTTCGACGACGGCGACAGCTCCAGCGGGATCTCGCGGTCGCGCACCCACCGGGCGAGGTCGCCCAGCTGCACGAAGACCTCCTCGCCCTCGCGGGAGACGACCTCGAGGTCCTCGGCCAGACGTACGCCGTGGCCGAGGCGCAGCGCCCGCCCGTCGATGAGGGCCGAGCGGATCGAGTCGAGCCCGGCCGCCTCACCCGCGTGCACCGTGACGGGGAAGAAGTGGGCGGCGAGGTAGTCGAACGCGGCACGGTGGTTCGACGCGGGGAAGCCGTCCTCGGGCCCGGCGATGTCGAAGCCGACGGCGCCGCGCGTGCGGTGGGCGACGGCCAGCTGGGCGATCTCCAGCGAACGGTCGGTGTGGCGCATGGCGGTGATGAGCTGGCCGACGCGGATGTCGCGGCCGGTCGCCTCGACGGCATCCTCGCCCTCCTCGATGCCCTCCTGGACCGCCTCGACGGCCTCGTCCAGCGACAGCCCGCCCTGCAGGTGCTGCTCGGGAGCCCAGCGCACCTCGCCGTAGACCACGCCGTCGGCGGCGAGGTCCTCGACGAACTCGCGCGCCACCCGGGTGAGACCCTCGCGGGTCTGCATGACGGCGGTGGTGAGATCGAAGGTCTTCAGGTACTCCACGAGCGAGCCCGAATCGCTGCGGTCGGCGAACCAGTCGGCCAGCTGACCGGCATCGGGCACCGGCACGTCCACCCCGGTCGCATCGGCCAGTTCGATGATGGTCTCGGGCCGCACGGCGCCGTCGAGGTGGTCGTGAAGCGAGACCTTCGGAAGCTCGCGGATCGAGACTCCCTGCAGGCGGGCGTCGTCGTTCTGGTCGATGGCCATGAGGTTCCTTCGTTCGGTGCGGGGTCAGGCGGTGATGCGCTCGAGCACGAGCGGCGTGGTCGTCGGGGCCGTCGCGCCGACCTCCCACGCGCCGTCCAGGGCGTCGAGCGCGCGACCGAACCGCTTGTCATCCTCGGCCAGCAACGTGAAGAGAGGCTGACCCTCGGTCACGGCGTCACCGGGCTTGACGTGCAGGTCGATGCCGGCGGCGTGGACGACGGGGTCCTGGGCGCGAGCGCGGCCGGCGCCCAGCCGCCACGCGGCGATGCCGAAGGGCAGCGCGTCGAGGCGGGTGACGAAGCCCGCGGAGGTCGCCGTGACGGTGTGCGTCTCGCGCGGGGTCGGGAGCGCCGCGTCGGGGTCGCCGTCCTGGGCGCGGATCATGGCGCGCCACGTGTCCATCGCGCGCCCGTCGCGCAGGGCCGCCTCGACATCCGCATCGGGCTGGCCCGCCAGGGCGAGCATCTCGCGGGCCAGGGCGAGGGTGAGCTCCACCACGTCGGCGGGGCCGCCGCCGGCGAGCACCTCGACGGACTCCCGCACCTCGTTGGCGTTGCCGATCGCGAGGCCGAGCGGAGTGTTCATGTCGGTGAGGAGCGCGGTGGTCGCGACGCCCGAGTCGGTGCCGAGCGCCACCATCGTGCGGGCAAGCTCGCGGGCCTTCTCGACGTCGCGCATGAAGGCGCCGCCGCCGAACTTCACGTCGAGCACGAGCGCATCGGTGCCTTCGGCGATCTTCTTGGACATGATGCTCGACGCGATGAGCGGAATGGCCTCGACGGTGCCGGTGACATCGCGCAGCGCATAGAGCTTCTTGTCCGCCGGTGCGAGGCCCGACCCGGCGGCGCAGATGACCGCGCCGATGTCACGCAGCTGCGCGAACAGCTCGTCGTTGGTGAGCGCCGCGCGCCACCCGGGAATGGACTCGAGCTTGTCGAGCGTGCCGCCGGTGTGACCGAGGCCGCGCCCCGACAGCTGAGGGACGGCGACCCCGAAGGATGCCACGAGCGGCGCGAGCGGCAGGGTGATCTTGTCGCCGACACCGCCGGTGGAGTGCTTGTCGACCGTGGGCTTTCCGAGGTTCGCGAAGCTCATCCGCTCGCCCGAGGCGATCATGGCGTCGGTGAGCACGCGGATCTCATCGCGCTCCATGCCGTTGAGCAGCACCGCCATCGCGAACGCCGCCATCTGCGACTCCGCGACGTACCCGCGCGTGAAGGCGTCGACCATCCAGCGCAGCGCGTCTTCGGGGACGGCGCCGCCGTCGCGCTTGGCGCGGATGACGTCGACGGCGTCGAAGGGCTCGTTGTCGGTGATCATCGTGCGGCTTCCTCCAGGTCGCGCGGCCCGAAGGCATCGGGCAGCACCTCGTCGATCGTACGGATGCCGGAGACGGTCTCGAGCAGCATGCCGGGGAGGGAGAACTCGTACAGCAGCTGACGGCATCGCCCGCACGGCATGATGGTCTGCCCGTCGTTGTTGACGCACACGAACGCGACGAGCTGGCCGCCGCCGGACATCTGCAGGTCGCCCACCAGGGCGCACTCCGCGCACAGGCCGACGCCGTACGAGGCGTTCTCGACGTTGCAGCCGGCCACCACACGGCCGTCGGTCACGAGCGCGGCCGCGCCCACCCGGTAACGGGAGTAGGGGGCGTATGCGCGCTCCATGGCCGCCGTCGCGACGGCGCGCAGATGGTCCCAATCGATGTCGGTCATGTCGGTGTCATCCCTTGATGTATGGCTTGCCGGCTGCCGCGGGTCCGCGGATCTGGCCGGCGAAACCGGCCACGGCGATGATGGTGACGACGTAGGGCAGCATGAGCATGAACTCGCTCGGGATCGGCGTGCCCAGCACCGTCAGCAGATTCTGCAGGTTGGTGGCGAAGCCGAACAGCAGCGCCGCGAGGGCGGCGCGGATGGGGTCCCACCGGCCGAAGATCACCGCGGCCAGGGCGATGAAGCCGAGACCCGCAGTCATCTCCTTGCCGAACTGCGGCACCGACACCAGGGTGAAGTACGCCCCGCCGATGCCGGCGATGGCGCCCGCCAGCGACACGTTCCAGAAACGGGACACGTTGACCTTGATGCCGACGGTGTCGGCAGCCTGCGGGTGCTCGCCCACCGCGCGCAGGCGCAGGCCCCAGCGGGTGCGGTACAGACCCCACGCGACCACGGCGACGGTGATGTACATGAGGTACACCAGGAACGTCTGGTTGAACAGAACCGGTCCGATGATCGGGATGTCGCTGAGGAGCGGAATCTCGAGCCGCGTGAAGCGCACGGGCTGGTTGAGCTCGTTCTCGTTGGGCACGAGCAGCGCGCCGTAGAGGAAGCCGGTCAGGCCGGTGACCAGCACGTTCAGCACGACGCCGACGATCACCTGGTCGACGAGGTACTTGATCGCGAAGGCGGCCAGCACGAAGGCGACCAGCACACCGCCGATCATCGCGCCGATGAGGCCGATGAAGGGGTTGCCCGTGATGCTCGACAGCAGCGCCGCCGAGAAGGCGCCCAGCAGCAGCTGCCCCTCGATGGCGACGTTGACCACGCCCACCCGCTCGCCGATGACCCCGCCCAGCGCGCCGAAGACCAGCGGCACCGAGAGGGAGATCGCTCCGAACAGCAGCCCCGTGACCGGCACGAGTCCGCCCGCGGCCGCCCACACGAGGAAGGCGAACACCCCGAGCACCGCGAAGACGATGACCAGCCACAGCGGCGGGCGGCGGTACGACCAGGCATCCCACGCCGCCCATGCCGTCAGGGCGAGCAGCAGCACCACGAGCAGCCAGCTGGTGGTGGCGGTGGGCAGCTCCACGTTGGGAAGGGCGATCGCCGACGACGCGTCGCCGAGCCGGAAGGTGCTGATCCCGTCGCGGGGGGCGAAGAAGAACAGCGCAGCCAGCAGCACCGTGGCCAGGGCCAGGACGACCGGCACCTTCAGGTGCCGCTCCTTGACCGTGCCGAGCGGGAGGGCGCCCGGGGAGGAGACCGTGGGAGCGAGCGCGCTCATGCGGCCACCGCCTTCTTCGCTGACTTGGCTCGGGCTTTGGCCGCCTTCTCCGCGTCGGTCTTGGGCAGGAAGAACACCGCCCGCAGCAGCGGCGGCGCCGCGATGAACAGCACGATGAGCGCCTGAACGACCAGCACGATGTCGACGGGGATCCCCTGCGCCTGCATCGAGAACGACCCGGACTTCAGCGCGCCGAACAGGATGCCGGCGGCGAAGGTGCCCCACGCGCGACTGCGGCCGAGGAGGGCGACGGTGATGGCGTCGAAGCCGATGCCGGCGTCGATCGAACCCGAGAAGCCGGTGGTCACCGACCCCTGGATCTGGTTCATCGCGGCCAGGCCCGCCAGTCCTCCGGCGAAGAGCATCGCGTAGACGTAGATGCGCTTGACGTTGATGCCCGCCGCGCGCGCGGCGTGCGGGTTCTCCCCCACGGCGCGCAGGCGCATGCCGAGGCTCGAGAACTCCACGATCCACCAGACGGCGATCGTCGCGATGATCACCATCACGAAGCCCCAGTCCAGCAGCGGGAACGCAGACCCGAAGAGCTCGGGGAACTGCGCCGTCTCGGGTGTGGCCGAAGTGATGGGCTGGTTGGTGCCCGGCTTCTGCAGCAGGCCGGGCGTGCGGATCATCCACAGCAGCAGGTAGTAGGCGACGTAGTTGAGCATGATCGTGAGGATCACCTCGTGCGCGCCCGTGCGCGCCTTCAGCACCCCCACGATCCCGCCCCACAGGGCGCCCCCGATGATGCCGGCGAGCATCGTCAGCGGCATGTGCAGCCAGAACGGCAGGTCGAGATTGAAGGCGAACAGCGCCGCGAAGATCGCGCCGACGAGCATCTGGCCGCGGGCGCCGATGTTGAACAGGCCCACGCGGAACGCCAGCGCCACGCCGAGTCCGGCGGCGATGAGGGGAGCTGCGAATCCCAGGGAGCTGGTCAACGGGCGGATCTGCGCGGCGAAGTCCGCCCCGCGCGGGTTGAACACCGCGCCGCGGAAGAGGGCCTCGTAGCCGCCGTACACGGCGCTCCAGATCGCGGCGAACGTGTCGCCGGGGCGGGCGAAGAAGTAGCCGGCCGCCTCTTGGACATCTTCGTCGGTGAGGGCGATGAGGATGCCGCCGACGACCAGCGCCAGCACGATCGCGAGGATCGTGGTGAATGCGCTGCCGCGAAGGAGGTCCTTGATGAAGACGTTGGTGCGCGGCGGCGGCGGAACCTCGGGGTCCCCCGCCAGCGGGCTCTTGACGGGAGGCAGCTGCTCGGGGGGCAGCCCCTGGGTCACGTCGTCGGCACCGGGTGTCGTGCCGGTCATGCTGCCACCTCCGGGTCGCTGGCGCCGGCCATCATGAGGCCGAGGATGTCGCGCGGGGTGTCGCCGGGGACGACGCCGACGATCGCGCCGCGGTACATCACGGCGATGCGGTCGGCGAGCGCGGTCACCTCGTCGAGCTCGGTCGACACGACGATCACCGGCACGCCGCTGTCGCGCGTCTCGATGATGCGCTTGTGGATGAATTCGATGGAACCGACATCGACGCCGCGGGTCGGCTGGGCGGCGACGAGCAGCCGCAGTTCGCGGCTGAGCTCGCGGGCGATGACGACCTTCTGCTGGTTGCCGCCGGAGAGAGTCGCGGCGAGGGTCTGCGGGCCCTGCGTGCGGATGTCGTACTCGGCGATGCGGTCGCGGGCGAAGCCGTCGAGGGCCTGTCGCATGATCGTGCCCATGCGGACGAACGCGCGGTCGGAGGAGCGGTCGAGGATGAGGTTCTCGGCGACGGAGAACTCCCCCACCAAGCCGTCCTCGTTGCGGTCCTCGGGGACGAACCCCACGCCGGCGTCGAGGATGCCACGCACGCTCCGGCCCACGAGCTCGGTGCCGTCGAGGCTGATGGAGCCTTCGACGCGGGCGGCGAGGCCGACGATGGCCTCGACCAGCTCGGTCTGCCCGTTGCCCTGCACTCCGGCGATGGCGAGCACCTCGCCGGGGCGGACGTCGAACGAGACGGCGTCGACGACGATGGCGCCGTGGTGGGTGAGCACGCGGAGGTCGCGGACCTCCAGTCCGCCGGAACCGAGGCGCGGCGGCTGCTTCTGCACGGTCAGCTCGACAGCACGACCGACCATGAGCGACGCGAGCTCGGTGTTGGACGCGGTCGGCGAGGCCTCGCCGACGACCGCGCCGAGGCGGATGACGGTGATGCGGTCGGCGACTTCGCGCACCTCGCGCAGCTTGTGGGTGATGAAGACGATCGAGGTGCCCTCGTCGCGCAGCTGACGCATGATCGTCATCAGCTCGTCGGTCTCCTGCGGGGTGAGCACCGCGGTCGGCTCGTCGAAGACGAGCACCTTGGCATCGCGGGAGAGCGCCTTGATGATCTCGACGCGCTGCTGCACGCCCACGGGGAGGTCTCCCACGATGGCATCCGGGTCGATGTCGAATCCGAACCGGTCGGCCACGGCGCGCACGTGCGCGCGGGCGGCGCCGAGGTCGAGCACGCCCAGACCCTTGGTCGACTCATGGCCGAGCATGACGTTCTCGGCGACGGTGAACACCGGGATCAGCATGAAGTGCTGGTGCACCATGCCGATGCCCGCGGCCATCGCGTCGCCCGGCCCGCGGAAGTGCTGCGGCACCCCGTCGAGCAGGATCTCCCCCTCGTCGGCCTGGTACAGGCCGTAGAGGACGTTCATCAGCGTGGACTTTCCGGCACCGTTCTCGCCCAGCAGCGCATGGATCTCACCGGGCTCCACGGTGAGATCGATCCGATCGTTGGCGACGAGGGTGCCGAATCGCTTGGTGATTCCGCGAAGCTCGAGCTTCATATCTCAACCCTATTCCAGGAGCCGCGCAGCCGCCGCTCCCCTGTCCATGGGAACATGCGCGGGGCGAGCAGCGATCATCGCTGCTCGCCCCGAGCGGGACTTCAGAAGGTCACGGGGAGTTCGGCGACTCGACCGTGATGTCACCCGCGATGATCTGCTCCTGCAGGGCAGCCAGCTCGTCGGCGAGACCCTCGGGCAGCTCGGCCTCGAACTCGTGGAACTCGGAGAGCTTGACGCCCTCGTTCTCGAGCGTCCCCACGTACGGCTCCACGTTGAAGTCGCCCGCGGCGGCCTCGAGGGTGGCGTCGTACACGGCCACGTCGATGGCCTTCATGATCGAGACGAGGGTCACGTCGGTGACGTTGTCATCGGCCACGGCGAGGTCCTTGTCGACGCCCACCATGACGACGTCCAGGCCAGCGTCGGTGATGGCCGCCGCTGCGCTCTGGTAGATCGGTCCGCCCACGGGGAGGATGACATCCACACCCTGGTCGAGCACGCCCTGCGCGGTCTGCTTGGCGGTGTCGTTGGCCGCGAAGCCGCCGGTGAAGGCGCCCTCCTGCGCGGCGGTGTCCCAGCCGAAGACCTCGACGGCAGCGCCCTTGTCCTCGTTGTACTTGTCGACGCCCATCTCGAAGCCGTCCATGAACACGGCGACCGACGGGATCTGCATGCCGCCGAAGGTGCCGACCTTGTTGACGCCGTTCTGCGCCGACCAGGCCGCCGCGGCGTAGCCGCCGAGGTACGACGCCTGCGCGGTGTCGAACACGAGGGGCTTGATGTTCGGGGCGTCGGTGGCGCCGTCGAAGTCGTTGTCGGCCCAGTCATCGATGATCGCGTAGTCGATGTCAAGGTTGGCCAGCGCCGACTCGACCGTGGCGGCCGAGAGGTTGAAGCCCACCGAGACGATGAACGTGCAGCCCTCGGAGACGAGCGTCTCGAGGTTCGGCGCGTAGTCGTTGGGCGTCGTCGACTCCATCTCGATGCCCTCGATGTCGAGCTCCTCGAGGGCGCGGTCCATGCCTTCCTTGGCGGACTGGTTGAACGAACGGTCGTTCCAGCCGCCCTCGTCAGAGATCAGGCAGGGCTTGAAGTCGTCTGCCGGCTCGGGTGCGGCACTGCCGCCGGTGTTCTCCTCGGGCGCGCTTCCGCAGCCTGCGAGGGCGACGAGCAGCGTAGCGACGCCGGTCGCGCCGAGGACCTTCTTGGTGGTCGAGATGGTCAAAGCAGCCTCCACGATGGCTCCCGCGGATTTCGCGGCGCCATCTGAAAGTTACCCACTGTGACGCGGTGCCCTTGACCGAATCCGGGCCTGACGGCGAAAGGTTACAAAGACGCAATCATCGCGTCATAGACAGCTCACAAAACGTCGCCGCGGCCGGTGAGCTTGAGCGCATCGACCACGCCCTTCACGCGCTGCGCGTGCTCGCTCGTGGTGACCAGCAGAGCGTCCTCGGTGTCGACGACCACGATGTCCTTCACGCCGATGAGGCTGATGACGCGCGAGGTCTGGCTGACCACGATGCCACTGGCGGCGTCCGAGAGGACGCGCGCGTTCTTTCCCAGGATCGCCAGCTCGTTGCGGCCGTGGGAGTTGAGCTTGGCGAGGCTCGCGAAGTCCCCCACGTCATCCCAGTCGAAGTGCCCGGGGATGACGGCGAGGCGCCCCTTCTCGGCCGCGGGCTCGGCCACGACGTAGTCGATCGCGATCTTGGGGAGCGTCGGCCACACCCGGTCGACGACGGGACCGCGGCGCTCCCGGTCGTCCCACGCCTCCGCGAGCTCCAGCAGGCCCGCGTGCAGCTCGGGCGCGTTCTCAGCGAGCTCGGCCAGCAGCACGTCGGCACGGGAGATGAACATGCCCGCGTTCCACAGGTACGAGCGGTCGGCGAAGTACTCCTTCGCGGTGTCGAGGTCGGGCTTCTCCACGAAGCGCTCGACGACGGCGGCCTCCGGGGCTCCGTCGACGATGAGCTCGCCGTCCTTCTTGATGTATCCGAACCCCACGGAGGGTTCGGAGGGCTGGATGCCGATCGTGCAGATGTAGCCCTCGCGGGCGACGGCGACGGCTTGCTGCACGGCGAACTCGAACGTGCGGGTGCCACGGATCACGTGGTCGGCGGCGAACGAGCCGATGATGACATCGGGCTCACGGCGCACGAGCACGGCCGCTGCCAGCCCGATCGCGGCGGCGGATTCCCGCGGGTCGGATTCGAGGAAGACGTTGCGGTCGGGGATGCCGGGCAGCTGCTCCTCCACCGCCGCGCGGTGCGCGCGACCGGTGACCACGGCGATGCGGTCAGCACCCGCGAGGGGCTCGAGGCGGTCCCAGGTGTCGCGCAGCAGCGTCTGCCCGGACCCGGTCAGGTCGTGCAGGAACTTGGGGGCGTCGGCGCGCGAGAGCGGCCACAGGCGGCTGCCGATTCCCCCCGCGGGGATGACGGCGTAGAAGTTCGCAAGGGTGTCTGCCATGGGGCCCAGGCTAGCGACACGCGGCATCCGCCCCGTGAACAGCCGCGATTAGGCAGGCCTTCGTCGCCTCGGTTCGATCCGCGGGAATAGGATGGACGACGCGCCCCTGTGACGCAACGTGGATTCCGCCCCTCCTGTGCGAGCGGTCCACCTCCCCCCTGTCGACCATGGAGGACGAAAGTGGCTGCACCAGCACGCGTCACGCTGTCGGTGAAAGAGACGACATCCAGAACGCCGCGCGGCACGCTGTACCGCGGCAACGAGGGCATGTGGTCGTGGGTGCTGCACCGCATCACCGGCGTCGCCATCTTCTTCTTCCTGCTCGTGCACGTGCTCGACACGGCACTGATCCGCGTGGCGCCTGAGGCGTACAACGCGGTCATGAGCACGTACAAGAACCCGATCATGGGGCTCGGCGAGGTCGTCCTCGTCGCTGCGATCGCGTACCACGCGTACAACGGGCTGCGCATCATCCTCGTGGACTTCTGGTCCAAGGGCGCGCGCTACCAGCGCCAGCTCTGGTGGGGCGTTCTGGCCCTGTGGCTCGTGACCCTCGTGCCGTTCTCGGTGCGCCACCTCTCGATCGTGTTCGCTTCCGGATGGGGAGGCCACTGATGACCGCCGACACCCTCGCCGCGCCCCGCGCGCCGCACTCCACGCCCCGCAAGAAGGGCGCGAACCTGGAGAAGTGGGGCTGGATCTACATGCGCGTCTCGGGCGTGCTGCTGGTCGTGCTGATCTTCGGCCACCTGTTCGTGAACCTCATGCTGGGCGAAGGCATCCACGGCATCGACTTCGCATTCGTCGCCGGCAAGTTCGCCTCGCCGTTCTGGCAGTGGTGGGATGTGCTGATGCTCTGGCTCGCCTTCATCCACGGCGCCAACGGCATGCGCACGATCGTCAACGACTACGTCACCGGCCCCAAGGCCCGTCGCGCGCTGGTCTGGGCGGTCTGGCTGTCGTCGGGGCTCATGATCGTCCTGGGCACGCTCGTGGTGTTCACCTTCGACCCCTGCCTCGGGATTGAGAACAGCGCCACCGAGTGGCTGATCGAGAAGTGCGCGGCGTAGCGACGTCGCGCGACACAGCAGAGATTGAAGGCATCTGACACGTGAGCACCCAGAGCGAAGGCGCCGTCGTCAAGGACGGCGTGCACTACCACCAGTTCGACATCGTGATCGTGGGCGCCGGCGGCGCCGGCATGCGGGCGGCCATCGAGGCCGGCCCTGGCGCGAAGACCGCCGTGATCTCGAAGCTCTACCCGACCCGCTCGCACACCGGTGCGGCGCAGGGCGGCATGGCGGCGGCCCTGGCCAACGTCGAAGAGGACTCGTGGGAGTGGCACACCTTCGACACTGTCAAGGGCGGCGACTACCTCGTCGACCAGGATGCCGCGGAGATCCTCGCCAAAGAGGCGATCGACGCCGTCATCGACCTCGAGAACATGGGGCTGCCGTTCAACCGCACCCCCGAGGGCAAGATCGACCAGCGCCGCTTCGGCGGTCACACCGCCGACCACGGCAAGACCCCGGTGCGCCGCGCCTGCTACGCCGCAGACCGCACCGGCCACATGATCCTGCAGACGCTGTTCCAGAACTGCGTGCGCCTCGGCATCAACTTCTTCAACGAGTTCTACGTGCTCGACCTCGTGACGGTGAAGGCGCCCGACGGCAGCATGCAGGTCGCGGGCGTCGTCGCCTACGACCTCGCGACCGGCGACCTCCACGTCTTCCAGTCCAAGGCCGTCATCTTCGCCACCGGCGGCTTCGGCAAGATCTTCAAGACGACCTCGAACGCGCACACCCTCACCGGTGACGGCGTCGGCGTGATCTGGCGCAAGGGCCTGCCCCTGGAGGACATGGAGTTCTTCCAGTTCCACCCCACCGGCCTCGCCGGCCTCGGCATCCTCCTCACCGAGGGCGCCCGCGGTGAAGGGGCGATCCTGCGCAACGCCTCGGGTGAGCGGTTCATGGAGCGCTACGCCCCCACCATCAAGGACCTCGCCCCCCGCGACATCGTCAGCCGCTGCATGGTGCAGGAGGTCGCCGAGGGCCGCGGTGCCGGGCCGGACCGCGACTACGTGCTGCTGGACTGCACGCACCTGGGCGCCGAGGTGCTCGAGACGAAGCTCCCCGACATCACCGAGTTCGCCCGCACCTACCTGGGCGTGGACCCGGTGGTGGAGCCCGTGCCGGTCATGCCGACCGCCCACTACGCGATGGGCGGCATCCCCACCAACGTCAAGGCCGAGGTGCTCGCCGACAACACCACCGTCGTCCCCGGCCTCTACGCCGCCGGCGAGTGCGCGTGCGTCTCGGTGCACGGCTCCAACCGTCTGGGCACCAACTCGCTGCTGGACATCAACGTGTTCGGCAAGCGCGCCGGCCGCAACGCCGTCGAGTACGTGCAGACCGCGGACTTCGTGCCGCTGCCGGAGGACCCCGCCAAGGAGGTCCGCGACATGCTCGAGACCCTCCGCAACAACCCGGGTACCGAGCGCATCGCGGTGCTGCGCAAGACGCTGCAGGACGAGATGGACCGCAAGGCCCAGGTCTTCCGCACCGACGAGTCCCTCGCCGAGGTCATGGACGTCATCGCGGACCTCCGCGAGCGCTACCGCAACGTGCACGTCGACGACAAGGGCAAGCGGTTCAACACCGACCTGCTCGAGGCCGTCGAGCTCGGGTTCCTCCTGGACCTCGCCGAGGTCGTCGTCGTCACCGCCCGCAACCGCAAGGAGAGCCGCGGCGGCCACATGCGCGACGACTACCCCAAGCGCGACGACGAGAACTACATGAAGCACACGATGGCCTACCTCTCCGGCGACCCGCAGTCCTCGCACCCCGAGGACCACATCCGCCTGGACTGGAAGCCCGTCGTCATCACGCGTTACCAGCCCATGGAGAGGAAGTACTAGGCATGGCCACCGCACTCGCCCCCGCCGAGACGGCCGACGCCGTGGAGTCCGGCGCCACCGGCATCCAGTCGTTCCTCGTCACCTTCATCATCCGCCGGTTCGACCCCGAGAAGGACACCGAGCCGCGCTGGGTCGACTACGACGTGGAGCTGTACTCCACCGACCGTGTGCTGGACGCCCTCCACAAGATCAAGTGGGAGGTCGACGGCTCGCTGAGCTTCCGCCGCTCGTGCGCGCACGGCATCTGCGGCTCCGACGCCATGCGCATCAACGGTCGCAACCGCCTGGCCTGCAAGACGCTCATCAAAGACCTCGACATCTCCAAGCCCATCTACGTGGAGGCCATCAAGGGCCTGCCGCTGGAGAAGGACCTGATCGTCGACATGGAGCCGTTCTTCGCGTCGTACCGCGAGGTGCAGCCGTTCCTCATCGCCACCTCCAAGCCGGAGCCCGGCAAGGAGCGCATCCAGACCATCGCCAACCGCGAGATCTTCGACGACACCACCAAGTGCATCCTCTGCGCCGCGTGCACCTCGTCGTGCCCGGTGTTCTGGACCGACGGGCAGTACTTCGGGCCCGCCGCGATCGTCAACGCGCACCGGTTCATCTTCGACTCGCGCGACGACGCCGGCGACGCACGCCTGGACATCCTCAACGACAAGGAAGGCGTGTGGCGCTGCCGCACGACCTTCAACTGCACCGAGGCGTGCCCCCGCGGCATCGAGGTCACCAAGGCCATCGCCGAGGTGAAGCAGGCGATCCTGCGCAAGTAGCCGGATCCCCCTCGGTACGCTGGGGCGCGTGAGCGACCCCGGCCGGGAGGGCGCGCCCGACGACGGGCGGGACGATTCGTGGCGCGCCCGCTGGGACGATTCGGTGCTGCGCGAACGCCTGGACGAGCCGATCGAGCGCGCCACGGCGCTGCGCCGGCGCACGCTGGCGTGGTTCCCGGTGCGGGTGTGGCGGCACTTCCTGCGCCACAACGGGTTCCTCCTCGCTGCCAGCATCAGCTACCAGTCGCTGTTCGCGATGTTCGCGGTGCTGTACTTCGCCTTCGCGATCGTCGGAGTCTGGCTCGGCGGCAGCAGGGATGCCATCGACGCTCTCATCGCGCTGGTGAACCTCTACATCCCCGACCTCATCTCCGCCGGCGGTCTGGTGACGCGGGAGGAGGTCACCGAGGTGGCCCGTTCCAGCACGGGCGCGCTCGCGATCACCGGTTCCGTGGCGTTCGTGGTGGCGATCTGGACCGCCATCGGCTTCGTCACCTACACCCGCCGTGCCGTGCGCGACATCTTCGGGCTGCCGTTCGACCCCCGCAGCTATCTGGTGCTGAAGGCGCGCGACTTCGTCGCCGGGGCGATGTTCGGCATCGCGCTCGTGCTCGGTGCGGGGCTCGGGGCGATGGCCTCGGGCGCGGTCAATCTGCTGTTCGACCTGTTCGGGTGGCAGGATGCCGCGGCCTGGGTGTCGGTGGCCAGCCGGGTGGGGTCGGTCGTGGTGGCCTTCGGGATCAACTCCACCGCGCTGGCGCTGCTGTTCCGGTTTCTCGCCGGGGCCTCGGTGCCGTGGCCGACCATCTGGCCCGGCGCGGTGCTGGGCGGAGCGGCGATCGGGGTGCTGCAGCTGGGTGCCGGCCTGCTGCTGGTCTACACGCCGGCCAACCCGCTGCTGGCGACGTTCTCGGTCTTCATCGCGTTCCTGGTGTGGTTCCGTCTGATCGCGATCGTGATCCTCGTCGCCGCTTCGTGGACCGCCGTCGTGGCACGGGACCGCGACATCCCCCTCGCCCCGGTCAGCGATGCGCAGCGCCGCGCCGTCGAAGCGCGCGCGCTCGTGATCGCCGCGGAGGTGCACCTGCGCGAGGCACGCGAACGGCGCCGGCGCGCGCCCTGGTACCGAGCCCGCCGAGCCGCTCGCGACGTGCGCGCGGCGAAGCAGGAGCTGGCCCGCGCGCAGGCGGCGCTGCCACGGGCCGACACCCGCGTCCCCGGCGGGCTGCTGGACTGAGGCGGCGTTCCGCTGGTTCGCTGCGACGTCGGGTGTCAGCCCCGCTGGTTAGGCTTTTCGTCGTGCCACGAACACTCCGCATCGCCTCCGTCAACGTCAATGGCATCCGCGCCGCCGTCCGCAAGGGCATGACGCCCTGGCTCGAATCAGCCGAGGTCGACATCCTGACCCTGCAGGAGGTGCGGGCCGAGGCATCCGACCTCGCCGCCGCCTTGCCCGGTTGGCACGTCGTCAACGACGAGGCGCTGGCGAAGGGCCGCGCCGGCGTCGCCATCGCCGCCCGCGAGCCGCTGGAGGTGTGGCGCACCGACCTCGGCGCGGACGAGACCCTCGATGCCAAGGGCCGCTGGGTCGAGGCGGACATCGACGTCGACGGCGAGCCGGTCACGATCGTCAGTGCCTACGTCTTCACCGGCCAGGCCGACACCGACAAGCAGGTGGCCAAGTACGCCTTCCTCGATGCGATGGAGGCGCGGATGCCGCGCCTCGCGGCCGACGGCGCGCTGGCGGTCATCACCGGCGATCTGAACGTGGGACACCGGGAGCTCGACATCCGCAACTGGAAGGGCAACGTCAAGAAGGCCGGGTTCCTCCCCCGCGAGCGGGCCTACTTCGACCGGTTCACCGGCGCCGCCGGGGCAGAGGTCCGCGGCGTCGACGGATCCACCGGCACCGGGCTCGGCTGGGTCGACGTGGGCCGCGCGTTCCACGGCGACGTCGACGGCCCGTACACGTGGTGGTCCAACCGCGGCAAGGCGTTCGACACCGACACCGGCTGGCGCATCGACTACCACCTGGCCTCCCCCGCGCTGGCGGAACGGGTGACGGATTACCGCGTCGTGCGGGCGCCCTCGTGGGACACCCGCTGGAGCGATCACGCGCCCGTCATCGCGGACTACACGGTGGGAGTGTGATGCGGGCGCGGCGAGGGGCGTGGCATCCGCTCCATAGACTGGAGGGGTGACCAAGCCCCGTCTCTACTCCGGAATGCAGCCCTCGGCCGATTCGCTCCAGATCGGCAACTACATCGGGGCGCTCCTGCAGTGGCGTGACCTGCAGGAGGCGTACGAGGCGTACTTCTCGGTGGTGGACCTGCACGCGCTCACCCAGCCCAACGATCCCGCCGAGCTCCGCGAGAAGACCCGTCGCACCGCGGCGCAGTACATCGCCGCCGGCATCGAGCCGTCGCGGTCGACCCTCTATGTCCAGTCGCACGTGCGCGCACACGCCGAGCTGGCGTGGATCCTCTCGACGATCACCGGATTCGGCGAGGCCGGGCGCATGACGCAGTTCAAGGACAAGTCGCAGCGGTACGGCGCCGACAGCACCTCGGTGGGCCTGTTCACCTACCCGATCCTGATGGCCGCCGACATCCTGCTGTACCAGACCGACATCGTGCCCGTCGGCGACGACCAGAAGCAGCACGTCGAGCTCACGCGCGACCTCGCCGAGCGGTTCAACTCCCGCTACGGCGAGACGTTCACGGTGCCGATGCCGGTGATCCAGAAGGAGACGGCACGCATCTACGACCTGCAGAACCCGCTGGCGAAGATGTCGAAGTCGGCCGAATCGGATGCCGGCGTGCTGTGGCTGCTGGACGACCCCAAGGTGTCGGCGAAGAAGATCATGCGCGCCGTCACCGACAGTGAGGGCGTGGTGCGGTACGACCGCGAGAACAAGCCCGGGGTGTCGAACCTCCTGGTGATCTACGCCGCCCTCACCGGCCGGCAGATCCCGTCGATCGAGGACGAGTACGCAGGCCGTGGCTACGGCGACTTCAAGAAGGGGCTCGCCGAGGTCGTCGTGAACGAGTTCGGCCCGGTGCGCGAGCGCGCGCTCGAACTGCTTTCGGACCCGGCGGAGCTCGACCGCGTGCTCGCGGCGAACGCCGCCCGTGCCGACGAGGTCGCCGACGCGACGCTGTCGGCCGTGTACGACCGGGTGGGCCTGCTCCGCCGCGCCTGACGCCGGCTGGCCGGCGGCATCGACGGCCGGCGTGCAAGCCGCGCAGCGTGCACAACGTCGGCAATCCAGCCGCGGCCACCCCTCAGGAGCGCGACCGCCGCTCTCGCCGCTGGATCCGGCGACGTTGTGCACGCGCAGCGCGCCTGCCCGGCGCCGTCAGCGGGAGCTCGCCGCCCGACGCCGACGACCGGTGGCGACCTGGTGCGCGCCGAGCAGCGCCGTCCGGTGGGCTACGACGTCGCGGATGGCACTGATCACCTCATCGGGTCGGTGCAGGATGTCCTCGGCGATCGGGCGCAGTGTGACGTACCCCTGCCGCGCGGCCTGCAGATCCCTCCGGCGGTCTCGGCGGCTCTCCTTCCAGCCGCCGTGGAACTGCTCGCTGTCGCATTCGATGATCAGCCAGCCATCGACCACCAGGTCCACCCGGCCCACGCCGCGGATCTGCACCTGGACGTCGACCTGCCACCCGTGCGCCCGCAGCAGCAGCCGCATGAGCGTCTCGATACCCGACTCCGCACGGGGGTCGAGGAGCGGACGCAGCACCAGGAATCGCTGCGGCAGCATCCGGAACACCTCGGCGATGCCGGCTTCGTCCACCAGCCCCCGGTACCACGCGCTGTCCAGGGTGGCGATCGCCGCGCGCGGTGGCTGGCACCGGCACGCCTGCGCGAGCGCTTCGATCAGCGGCGCCGCGAGCGCGTCACTCGCAGCGGCCGTGGACCTCCAGTGCCGGATGACGCGATCGGTCCGAGGCGGAACCCGCGTGGACCCGCGATCCATCTGCACGTGCAGCACGTGGTTCACCGCGACGAACACCTTCAGTGCCGACAGCAGTGACAGGCAGTCCACGCGTCCGCCGTGGCGGGCGGCGGCGAGGAACTCGGGCGGAGCACTGCCGTCGACGTAGGTGCCGCGGCGCACGCGGACGAGCGATCCGCTGGCCACGGCGACGCTGATGCGGCGCCGACTGGCACCGTGCCGGCGCAACGCCGCGTAGCTGATCGTGGCCGGGACACGGGGGAGCTCGGACGGTGCCGGTGCGTCGGGGGCGATGGCGACTCGGGTGGCGTGCACCGTCCCGATGATGCTCCAGCGCGGTCGGGCGCCGGCGGGCCGACGACGGTTTCGGGGATAGCCGGGGGCAGCTGGCGGCTGTGGAGGAGCCGGCGCTTCTCGGCTGCGCGTCTCGCTGTGCACAACGTCGCCACATCGAGGCGGATAGCCCGCCGCGGGGGCGCGCGGTGGCGGCCCGGCCCGGATCGCCGACGTTGTGCACGGGCGGGCGGCGCCGGCGGGTGCGGGGCGCACCCCGGCCGGCGGCATTGCGCCCGTCGGCGCGCGGTTAGGCTCGAATGATGCAACCGGTGACCCTCCGCACGTCCCGCCTCGAGCTGTCGCTCCCGACCGAGACGGATGCCGACGCCGTCACTGCGGCCGCGCAGGACCCCGAAGTGGCGCGCTGGACGACGCTGCCCTCCCCCTATTACCGCAGCCACGCCATCGACTTCATCGCCAAGGCCGCCGAGTGGTGGGACGCCGAGACCGAGCTGACCTGGGCCGTCCGCCTCGACGGCGCGTGGATCGGCATGCTGGGCCTGCAGCACCTGCACGTGGGAGGCGACGCCGAGATCGGGTTCTGGATGGCGGCGTCCGCGCGCGGCCAGGGCTACCTCGGCGAGGCGGCGCGCGCCGTCATCGACTTCGCGTTCGACCCCGACGGGCTGGGTCTCCAGCGCATCGAGTGGCAGGCGATCGTCGGCAACATCCCCTCCGCCCGCACAGCGCGCTCGCTGGGATTCCGCTACGAGGGCCTGATGCGCCAGAAGCTCGTCGACCCCCGCGGCCGTCACGACGGCTGGGTCGCCGGGCTCCTCCCCACCGACGATCGCTCGCCCGTGGACTGGCCCATCCTCGCCGTCTGACCTGCACCACGGGGGCCCGGGGGCGCCGACGCAAGCCCCGCCCGCGCTCCGCGTGTCCGTGCCAGGATGCCTGGTATGCCCGAGATGCCAGAAGTGCAGGGGCTCGTCGACTTCCTCGGCGAGCGCGCACGCGGCCTGCGCGTGTCCCGCGCGACGGTCGCGAACATCGCCGCACTGAAGACGTACGACCCTCCGGTCGACGCGCTGACCGAGGCGGAGATCACCGCCGCCGAGCGCCATGGGAAGTTCGTCGACCTCGCCGCGCGCACCCCGACCGGCGACACGCTGCACCTCGTGTTCCACCTCGCCAAGGCGGGGTGGCTGCGCTGGTACGACCGGCTCCCGGCGACCGTCATCAAGCCGGGTCGCACCCCGATCGCCCTGCGCATCGCCTTCGACGACGGAGCGGGCTTCGACCTCACCGAGGCCGGCACCAAGAAGTCCCTCGCCGTCTACGTCGTCCGGGCTCCCGCCGACGTTCCCGGCATCGCGCGCCTCGGCCCCGATCCGCTCGACCCGGGCTTCGACCGCGACACGCTCGCGGGACTGCTCGCCGGCCGGCGCACGCAGATCAAGGGGGTGCTGCGCGACCAGTCCGTCATCGCCGGGGTCGGGAACGCCTACTCCGACGAGATCCTCCACGCCGCGCGCATGTCTCCGTACGCCCTCGCGGCGGGTCTCGACGACGCCGAGATCGACCGGCTCTATGCGGCCCTCCGGGAGACCATCACGGATGCCGTCGCCGCGGCATCCGGAAAGCCCCCCGCCGATCTGAAGGATGCCAAGCGCCGCGGCATGCAGGTGCACGGCCGGCGCGGTGAGACCTGCCCGGTCTGCGGCGACGAGGTGCGCTCGGTGTTCTTCGCCGACAATTCGCTGGAGTACTGCCCGACCTGCCAGACCGGCGGCAAGATCCTGGCCGACCGCCGGTTGTCCCGGCTGCTGAAGTAGCGAGCCTCGCCCCGAGCTGCGGAGACCCACGTATGAGCGACACAGCCGTCCCCCTCGCCCCCGGCATCCGCCACGAGGCGGGACCCGATGCCGGTCGCCCCATGTCCCCCTCCCACACTCGGTGGCGGCCGCTCGGGTTGGCCGAGGTGCGCATCGACGGCGGCTTCTGGGGCGAGCGTCAAGAGCGCAACGCCAGCGACATGATCGCGCATGTCGAGCGCTGGATCGAGAAGATGGGGTGGGCGGGCAACTTCGACGCCGCCGTCCAGGGGCGTCTGCCGGCGGACCGCCGAGGTCGTGAGTTCTCGGACTCGGAGATCTACAAGCTGCTCGAGGCGATGAGCTGGGAGGTCGGGCGCACCGGCGACGCCGACCTCGACGCGCGCCTGCGCCGTCTGGCGGCACGTGTGGCCGCGGCGCAGGAGGACGACGGGTACCTCAACACGATGTTCGGCCGTCCCGGCCATGCCGCCCGCTACAGCGATCTGCAGTGGGGGCACGAGCTGTACTGCTTCGGCCATCTCATCCAGGCCGGCGTCGCCCGGGCACGCACCCACGGCGACGACGAGCTCGTCCGCGTCGCGATCCGCGCAGCCGACCACGTGTGCCGCGAGTTCGGCCCCGATGGCAATCAGGGCGTGTGCGGCCACCCCGAGATCGAGGTCGCCCTCGTCGAGCTCTTCCGCGTAACGGGGCAGCGGCGCTACCTCGACCAGGCACGCTTGTTCATCGACCGTCGCGGCCGGGGCGTGCTCGGCGAGATCGGGCTCGGCTCCGCGTATTTCCAGGACGACGTGCCGGTGCGGGAGGCGACGGTGTTCGACGGCCACGCGGTGAGGGCGCTGTACCTCGCCGCGGGCGCGGCCGACGTCGCCGATGAGACCGGCGAGCAGGCGCTCCTGGATGCCGTCGTCCAGCAGACCACCGCGACCCTCGCCCGCCGCACCTATCTCACCGGCGGGATGGGTGCGCACCACGAGGGCGAGTCCTTCGGGCTGGACTTCGAGCTGCCGCCGGACCGCGCCTACTCCGAGACGTGCGCCGGGGTGGCATCCGTCATGCTCAACCACCGTCTGCTGCTCGCCACCGCCGACGCCCGCCACGCCGACGCGGTGGAGCGCGCCCTCTTCAACGTCGTGGCGGCATCCCCCGCAGCCAACGGGCGCGCGTTCTTCTATACCAACCCGCTGCAGCAGCGCGTGCCGGGCCGTGAGGTCGACCCCGACGAGGCGAGCCCTCGCGCCGCGTCGAGCCTGCGCGCCCCCTGGTTCGAGGTGTCATGCTGCCCGACCAACCTGACCCGCACGTTCGCGTCGCTCGGGGCCTATCTGGCCTCGGTCGATGACACCGGCCTGCAACTGCATCAGTTCGCCCCCGCCACGATCCGCACCGAGCTGGCCGGCGGCCCGCTCGAGCTCGAGGTGCGGACCGCCTATCCCGCGGACGGGCGCCTCGAGATCTCCGCGACCGGGGCTGCCGGGGATTGGACGCTCTCGGTGCGGGTGCCGGGCTGGGTGCCGGACGGTCTCGTGCGCGTCGACGGGGTCGAGCGACGAGCCGAAGACGGTTACCTCGTGGTCAGCGGACCGCGAGCCGGCGACACGGTCGTCGTGGAACTGCCGATGCGCGCGCGCTGGACCTGGGCCGACCCCCGCGTGGACGCGGTGCGCGGACAGGTCGCCGTCGAGCGCGGACCCGTCGTGTATGCGCTCGAGTCGGTGGACCTCGGCGCCGACGTGGCCGATGCCCGCGTGAGCACGCAGGCGGCGCCCCTCGACGACGACGGCCGTGTAGTGGTGCGGCTGCGCACGGCAGCGACCGCCGACGCACCGTGGCCGTATGCGGGAGCGCCGCCGGCCGGCGAGACCGACACCGACACCGCGCGGGACGTCGCACTCGTCCCCTACCACGCGTGGGCCGAGCGCGGACCGTCGACGATGCGCGTGTGGATGCCCGTGGACACCGAGCGATAGGGACCGCCGGGGCTACTGGTCGGTGCCCATGAGGATGCGGGCGTCCTCGTCGACCCAGTCGAAGGACTTCGTCACGGCCTTGCGCCACAGCCGGTGCCGACGCTCCCGCTCGTCCTCGCCCATGCGGGGCTCGAAGCGGGCCTCCTCCTGCCAGTACGCGCGCAGCTCGTCCTGGTCCGACCAGACCCCGGTGGCGAGCCCGGCGGCGTACGCGGCGCCGAGCGCAGTCGTCTCGATCACGCGCGGCCGCACCACCGGGATGCCCAGGATGTCGGCCTGGAACTGCATGAGGAGATCGTTGCGGGTCATGCCACCGTCCACCCGCAGCTCCTCGAGGGTCACGCCGGTGTCGGCGGCGACCGCCTCCACGATGTCGCGCGTCTGGAACGCGGTCGATTCCAGGGCGGCGCGGGCGATGTGCCCGCGGTTGACGTAGCGCGTCATGCCCACCAGCGCCCCGCGTGCTTCGGGCCGCCAGAACGGTGCGAACAGGCCGGAGAAGGCCGGCACGAAGTATGCGCCGCCGTTGTTCTCCACGGTCGCTGCGAGGGTCTCGACCTCTTCGGAGCGCTGGATGATCCCAAGATTGTCGCGCAGCCACTGCACGAGCGATCCGGTGACGGCGATCGACCCTTCCAGGGCGTAGCGGGCGGCCTCGCCCTCGCGGCGATAGGCGACGGTCGTGATGAGGCCGTGCTGCGAGCGCACGAGCTCGTCGCCGGTGTTGACGAGGAGGAAGTTGCCGGTGCCGTAGGTGTTCTTCGACTGCCCCGCGTCGAACGCCGCCTGCCCGAAGGTCGCCGCCTGCTGGTCGCCCAGGATGCCGGCGATGCGGATGCCGCGCGCGACGCCCGGCACCGTGACCTCGCCGACCACTTCGGACGACGAGCGGATCTCCGGCAGCACCGCCCGCGGGATCCCCCACACCTCGAGCAGCTCGTCCGACCAGTCCAGGGTCCGCAGGTCCATCAGGAGGGTGCGGCTGGCATTGGTGACGTCGGTGACGTGGATGCCGCCGCGGCTGCCGCCGGTGAGGTTCCAGATCACCCAGCTGTCGAGGGTGCCGAAGAGCACGTCGCCGGCTTCCGCCGCCGCGCGCACGCCCGGGACGTTGTCGAGGATCCAGGCGATCTTGGATGCCGAGAAGTACGTTGCCAGCGGCAGCCCGGTCTGCTCCGCGAACCGCTGGCTGCCGGCGTCGGACTCGGCGGCCAGCTGATCGATGCGCCGCTGCGTGCGGGTGTCCTGCCAGACGAGGGCGTTGTGCACCGGACGGCCGGTGCGCCGGTCCCACAGCATCGCGGTCTCGCGCTGGTTGGTGATGCCGATGGCGGCGACGTCGCCCGCGCCCACGCCGGCGCGCGACATCGCCGACGAGAGCACCCACTCGGTGTTCGTCCAGATCTCGACCGGATCGTGCTCGACCCAGCCGGCGCGCGGAAAGATCTGCGCGTGCTCGCGCTGCGCGGTGGTGACGATGGTGCCCTCGGCGTCGAAGACGATGGCGCGCGTGGACGTCGTGCCCTGGTCGATCGCGATCACGTGGTCGGTCATCGGGCGTCCTGACTGTCGGTGAGCGGTTCCGGCAGCGCCGGGGCGGGTGCGTCGGACACCGCTGCGGGATCGGCGGCGCGCACGGCCAGCATCGCCCGGTCGACCTCCTGGCCGACACGCGAGCGGTTCCACCCGAGCACCGGGGCGATGACGCCCGCGACCTCGCGCGCGGCCTCGGCGGTGACCCCGCCGGTGAAGGCCAGGCCCGTGCGGCGCATGAGCATGTCGTCGAGGTGGCGCACGTGCTCGGTCGCCGCGAGGTGACGGAGCTCGCCGGAGCTGTAGCCGGCCGCGTTCGCGAGGGGGCGGTCGTCGGGATCGGCAATGATGGCGGCGATGACGTCGGCGGCGATCGTGCCGTAGCGGCTGAGCAGCTGGTCGACCCGGTCCACCGGCAGGTCGCCGGCGTGGGCCTTGACCCATTGCGCGCGGGCGCGCTGCGTGGTGGGGAAGCCCCGCCCGCCCCCGATCGCCACCCCCTTCGTCGAGCGCCGGCGAGGTGCGGCGAGGTGGCCGAGCACGGTGTCGGCGAGGCGCTCCGCAGACGCCCGGAACGTGGTCCACTTTCCGCCCACGAGGGTCAGCACGACCGCGGGGAGCCCCGCCACCCGTGTCTCGTCGATGCGGTAGTCCCGCGAGACGAACCCGGGGGCGACATCGTCATGGCGCGGGAGCGGCCGCACGCCGGAGAAGCGGTACACGATCTGGTCGCGCTCGACCCGGATGCCGGGAAGCACCTGACCGACCAGGTCGATGAAGTAATCGACCTCGGCCTCGGTGCACACCGCCGGCTGCCGCATGTCGTGCTCGAGATCGGTGGTGCCGATGAGCACGCGGCCGCGCAACGGATAGATCAGCACGATCCGGCCGTCCTCGTTCTCGAAGAACAGCTCCCGCCCGCCGGTGGCCGCCAGCAGCTCGGGGCTGTCCACGACGATGTGCGACCCTTTCGTGCCCCCCATGCGCCGCACCGGGTCGCCGAGTCCCGCGTTGGTGAGGTCCGCCCAGGGTCCGGTGGCGTTGACGACGACGGACGCTGCGAACACGGTCTCCTCGCCGCTCATGGCGTCACGCAGCAGGATGCCGTTTTCTCCCACTCCGACCGCCGCGGTGTAGTTGGCCGCCCGAGCACGGCCGCCCCCGGCCGCGAGCGCGTCGCGCAGCACGTCGATCGCGAGCCGCTCCGGGTCGTGCACCGAGGCATCCCAGTAGGTCGCGGTGTACTTCACGGCCGGATTCAGGTCGGGGAGCTCCTGCAGGGAGCGCTTGCGCCCACGGAAGGCGTGCCGCGGCACCTGCCCGCCGCCGCGCGAGAACGAGTCGTAGATGACCAGGCCGATCTTGATCAGGGCCGCCCCGCGCTCGCGCTTGGCCCCCGAGCCATGGCGGAGGAACCGCAGGGGCGCCGCGAGCAGACCCGAGAACGTCGAGAAGATCGGGATGGTGGTCTGCAGCGGGCGCACATAGTGCGGCGCGGTCCGCAGCAGGGCGTTGCGCTCGGTGACCGCCTCGTGCACGAGCCGGAACTCGCCGTTCTCGAGGTAGCGCACCCCGCCGTGGATCATGTGCGACGACGCCGCGGAGGCGCCGCTGACATAGTCCGCCCGCTCCACGAGGGCCACGTCCACGCCCTGCATCGCCAGGTCGCGGAAGGTTGCGAGGCCGTTGATGCCTCCCCCGAGGATGAGCACGTCCGCGTGTGGTCGCGCGGCCAGGCCGGCGAATACGTTGCTGTCGTCGACCGTCATCCGTGCGTCTCTCCTTCGTGTGCGCGCCTCCCACCCTCGCACGTTTCGGCGGGTCGAGCGGTCGCCACGGGCGCCCTGACGGGGAATGAACAGGGTGGCGCCGCGTTGACTAGACTCGGAGCAGAAACGTGCTCCGGGGTCGGTGGGAATCCGAACCGGCGGTGACAGTCCGCGAACCCGCGCCTGACGGCAAGGGTTGACCCGGTGGGATTCCGGGACCGACGGTGATGCGACAGATGTCGCTAGTCCGGATGGGAGGAAGCACGAACGACGCCCCGTGCGTCGTCGGCGGCCCGTCCGTTGCCCCGGAGTCTTGACCGGAGGACCACGGATGGAAGCGACGGAGCGAGAACGCGAGGCGATGCGCCGCGCGATGTCTCTCGCCCTGCACGGACCGCGCGGGGTCAATCCGCAGGTGGGTGCCGTGCTGCTCTCCCCCGACGGCACGGTGCTGGCCGAAGGCTGGCACCGCGGCGCCGGCACGGCCCACGCCGAAGTCGACGCCCTCGGCAGGCTCGGCCCCGATGCGGCGCGGGGCGCCACCGCGGTGGTCACGCTGGAACCCTGCAACCACACCGGACGGACCGGTCCGTGCTCCGAGGCGCTCATCGCGGCCGGCGTCGCCCGGGTCGTCTACGCCGTCGACGATCCCGGCCGGGCATCGTCCGGCGGCGCGGCGCGGCTGCGCGCGGCGGGCGTCGACGTCACCGGAGGAGTGCTGGCCGACGAGGGCCGCGCGCTGCTGGACTCGTGGCTCACCGTGCAGCGACTGGGCCGCCCCCACGTGACCGTCAAGTGGGCGCAGTCCCTGGACGGGCGTGCCGCGGCGGCCGACGGCACCAGTCAGTGGATCACCGGGCCCGCCGCCCGGGAGGACGTGCACCGCCGGCGTGCCGCCGCCGACGCGATCGTCGTCGGCACCGGGACCGTGCTCGCAGACGACCCGGCGCTGACCGCACGACGCCCGGATGGCGCACTGCACGACGCGCAGCCCATGCCGGTGGTCGTGGGGCGTCGCCCGATTCCCGGCGACGCGCGCGTGCACCGGCATCCTCGTCCCCTCATGCTGCACGAAGGCGCCGAGCTCTTCGGCGAGGACGACCACGCGGCGACGTCTCTGCTGGCGCAGCTGCGCGACCGGGGCGTGCAGCGGGTGTTCGTCGAGGGCGGCCCGACCCTCGCCAGCGCCTTCCTGCGTGCGGGGCTCGCCGATGAGGTGCTCGCATACGTCGCCCCCACCCTTCTGGGCGGACCGATCACGGCGATCGGCGATGCCGGAGTGACCACCATCGACGAGCAGCTGCGCCTGGACGTGGCCGCCGTCGAACGACTCGGCGACGATCTGCTGATCGTCGCGACCCCCCGGCGGGCCGGGGAACAGCAACAGGAAGGAACGCGCTGATGTTCACCGGAATCGTGGAGGAACTGGGCGAGATCACGGCCGTCGCACCCTCGGGCGATGGCGTGCGCCTGACGGTGCGCGCACCGCTGGCGGTGTCGGATGCCGGGCATGGCGACTCGATCTCCATCAGCGGAGTGTGCCTCACCGTCGTCGACCAGCAGGGCGACGCATTCACCGCCGACGTCATGAAGCAGACCCTCGACATGTCGACCCTCGGCGAGGTGGCCGCCGGCAGGAGCGTGAACGTCGAGCGTGCCATGGCCGCGCACGGCCGCCTGGGCGGGCACATCGTGCAGGGGCACATCGACGGCACCGGGGAGGTGCTCGAGGTGCGTCCGGGCGACCAGTGGCGGGTGCTGCGCATCTCGCTCGACCCCGCGCACGCCCCGCTCGTGGTCGACAAGGGCTCCATCGCCGTAGACGGCGTGTCGCTCACCGTCAGCGCGGTCAGCCCTGCCGGTGCCGAGCCCGCGTGGTTCGAGGTATCACTCATCCCCGAGACGCTCACCGCCACGACGCTCGGCGCCCTCACCCCGGGTCACCGCGTCAACCTCGAGACCGACATCCTCGCGCGCCACGTGCAGCGCCTGCTCGCATTCCCCCCGACCGCCCCCGCGGTCCCGAACGAAGGAGGCTCCCGATGAGCCTTTCCACCATTCCCGAGGCCCTCGCGGCCCTGCGCGCCGGGCGCCCGGTCATCGTCGCCGACGACGAGAACCGCGAGAACGAGGGCGACGTCGTCCTGTCGGCCCAGCTGGCGACACCCGAATGGATCGCCTGGACCGTGCGCCACTCCAGCGGATTCATCTGCGCACCCATGCCCGCAGAGTGGGCCGACCGGCTGGATCTCCCACCGATGGTCGAGGTCAACGAGGACGCCCGAGGCACCGCGTACACGGTCAGCGTGGATGCCGCCGATCGCGTCACCACCGGCATCAGCGCGGGCGACCGTTCGCACACCCTCAACGTGCTCGCCGATCCGGATGCCACGCCGGCGAGCGTGATCCGCCCCGGCCACATCCTGCCGCTGCGGGCGGTGGACGGCGGGGTGCGCGAGCGCGGCGGCCACACCGAGGCCTCGGTGGAGCTCATGCGCCTGGCCGGCCTCGAGCCGGTGGCCGCGATCTGCGAGCTCGTCGCCGAGGACGGGTCGATGATGCGCCTCCCCGGCCTGCTGGAGCTCGGCGAGCGCGACGGCCTGCACGTCATCACGATCGAGCAGCTCGTGGCCTACCTCGACGAGCACGAGCCTGTCGTCTCGCCCGCGAACGTGCCGCACCGGCGCCGGGTGAGCCTGCGCGCGGAGACCAAGCTCCCCACCTCGCACGGCGTCTTCCGGGTGCTGGCCTACAAGGACCGCGTGACCGGCACCGATCACCTGGCCATCGTCTCCGGCGACCTCACCGACGACGCTCCCCTGGTGCGCGTGCACTCCGAGTGCCTGACCGGTGAGGCCTTCGGGTCACTGAAGTGCGAGTGCGGGCCGCAGCTCGACGCCGCCCTCGACGCGATCGAGCAGGACGGCGGCGTCGTGATCTACATGCGTGGCCACGAGGGCCGAGGCATCGGGCTGATCAACAAGCTGCGCGCCTACAGCCTGCAGGAGAACGGCCTGGACACGGTCGACGCGAACCTCGCCCTCGGTCTTCCCGCCGATGCGCGCGATTACGCCGCCGCCGCCGGCATCCTCTCCGACCTCGGCGTCGACAAGGTGCGGCTCCTGACGAACAACGTCGACAAGGTCGACCAGCTGCGCGCCCTCGGCCTCGACGTCGCCGAGCAGGTTCCTCTCCTCGTGGGCGTCGGCCCCAACAACCACCAGTACCTGGCGACGAAGGCCGACCGCATGGGCCACATCATCGCGAGCGACGACCTCGACAGCGCCCTGGCGCAGAGCAAGGAGGCCCGCGCATGAGCGGCACCGGATCCCCCCAGCAGCACGCCCCGGTCGATGGCACGGGCCTGCGGGTCGTCGTCGTCGCCGGCACCTGGCACGACGTCATCACCGACGGCCTGATCGCGGGAGCGCAGCGCGCTCTGGATGCGGCGCGGGCGACCTGGTCGCTGGTGCGGGTGCCCGGATCGTTCGAGCTGCCCCTCGTCTCGAAGGCGGCGCTCGAGTCCGGCGCCGACGCGGTCGTCGCACTCGGCGTCATCATCCGCGGCGGCACCCCGCACTTCGACTACGTCTCCTCCGCCGCCACCGACGGCCTCACGCGGGTGGCGCTGGACACCGGCAAGCCGGTCGGATTCGGCGTGCTCACGCTCGACGACGAGCAGCAGGGCCTGGACCGTGCGGGCCTGGAGGGCTCGAAGGAGGACAAGGGCGCCGAGGCGGCGGATGCCGCGATGCGCACCGCGATCGTGCTCCGCGACCTGCGGGGCTGATCGCGACCATCAGGAACGCTGAAGGTGGCGGCTAGACTGGCGGCATGGAAATCCTGCGTCACGTCGTCGTCTTCATCCACCTGACCGGGTTCGCCGTGCTCTTCGGCGCCTGGGCCGTCGAGGCCTTCGGCGGCCGTCGCCGCTTCACGCGGCTCATGACGATCGGCATGACCATCGCCGCGGTCGCCGGCCTCGCCCTCGCCGCCCCCTGGGGCATCGAGTACGACCTCAACTACGTCAAGCTCGGCGTCAAGCTCGGCGTGCTGCTGGTCATCGGCGCGCTCCTGGGCATCGGCACCGGCCGCCAGCGCAAGACGGGCGCCGTACCCTCGGCCATGTTCTGGTCCGTCGGCGTGCTGACGCTGCTCAACGCCGGGATCGCCGTCATCTGGCGCTGATCCCGCGCCGCTGCCGGGCGCGCGCCCGGCAGCGGCTTAGGATGGACCACCGTGCGGCCGCGACAACGCGGGCGCACACCCGGTGATTCAGCGCTGAGACGCCCGCCGCACCACCCCGCTCCGGACGCCTGCCACCGGACCGTCCCACCCGGGCGGGACCACCACTTGTCGACAGGCTTCCTCCTCCATGTCCTCAGCACCCGCGGCATCCACCGCTCCCGCCAACCCCCGCTCGCGTGTCATCACCGCGAGCCTTGTCGGCACGACGATCGAGTTCTACGACTTCTACGTCTACGCGACCGCCGCCGTCCTGGTCTTCCCCATCCTCTTCTTCCCCACCGGCGACGAGACGACGGCCCTGTTGTCGTCGTTCGCGGTGTTCGGTGCCGCGATGGTCGCCCGCCCCATCGGCGCGGTGATCTTCGGCCACTTCGGCGACCGCTTCGGCCGCAAGGCGACCCTCGTCGGGTCGCTGCTGACGATGGGCATCGCCACCTTCCTCATCGGCCTGCTGCCGACGTACAACGACATCGGCTGGTGGGCGGCGCTCCTGCTGCTGCTCATGCGGCTCGCGCAGGGCTTCGCCCTCGGCGGCGAGTGGTCGGGCGCCGCGCTCGTGGCCACCGAGAACGCCCCGAAGGGAAAGCGCGCCTGGTACGGCACCTTCCCGCAGTTGGGCGCCCCCATCGGGTTCATCATCGCCAACGGCATCTTCCTGGTCATCAACTTCGCGCTGCCTCACCCCGACGGCCCCGCGCAGCGCTCCGCGGAGTTCCTGGAGTGGGGCTGGCGCGTGCCGTTCCTGTTCTCCGCAGTCATGGTCATCGTGGGACTGTGGGTGCGACTGAAGCTCGTCGAGTCCGAGACCTTCGCCAAGGCGGAGAAGACCGGCGCGATCCACAAGTTCCCGCTGGGCGAGGTCGTCCGCCGCCACTGGCGTCCGCTCATCCTCGGCACGTTCATCATGCTGGCCACCTACGTGCTCTTCTACCTGATGACGAGCTTCACCCTGTCGTACGGCACCAAGCCGGGGCTCGAGGCCGCCGAGCAGGCCGCCCTCGACGCCGGCCAGGCCTTCGACGCCGCGGCATACGTCCCCGGCCTCGGGTTCGGTTACACCGATTTCGTCATCATGCAGATCATCGGCGTGGTCTTCTTCGGCATCTTCACGCTGCTCTCGGGGCCCGTCGCCGACAGCATCGGACGCCGCAAGCTCCTGCTGTGGGTCACCGCCGCGATCGCGGTGTTCGGCCTGCTGTTCAACGTCTTCCTGCTGCCGCACGCCGACCCGAAGTTCACCGGCGCTCTCACGCAGGCCTTCCTCATCCTCGGCTTCATGCTCATGGGTGTGACGTTCGGGCCGATGGGTGCGGTGCTGCCCGAGCTCTTCCCGACGAACGTGCGCTACACCGGGTCGGCGATCTCGTACAACGTGTCGTCGATCCTGGGTGCAGCTCTGGCCCCGCTGGTGGCCGTGGCACTGTGGGCCGCCGCCGACGGCCAGCCGTGGCTGGTGGGCGTGTACCTCACCGGGTCCGCGGTGCTCACCTTCATCGCCCTGGTTCTCTCGAAGGAGACCAAGGACGTCGAGTACGAGACGAACATCGGCCTCGGAGCCACCGGGTCGCTCTGACGCGACCGACAGCACGGCGGATGCCGCGGGGCCGAGGCTCCGCGGCATCCGCCGTCTCGGGCGTGCGATCGGATGTCAGTCCAGGAACAGGGCCCGCATCCGCTTGGTGGTGAACACCAGCCCGACGGCGATCATGACGACGTAGTAGAGGATGTGCCATCCCATGTCGGGGCTCATGACCCCGGTGGTGAACCCGCGGATCAGCTCGACACCATGCCACAGCGGGAAGGCCTTCACGATCCACTGCACGACCTCGGGGTACACCGTGATCGGGTACAGCGTCGAGGAGAAGAGGAACATCGGCAGCAGCACGAAGTTGATCCAGTCCATGTGCTGGAAGGTCTTCATGTAGCTGGTGACCGCCATGCCGAGGCTGGCGAAGCCGAACGCGATCAGCAGCACCGCCGGGATCGCGAGGATCGCCGTCGGGGCGAGGTTCAGCCCGAGGATCTGCATGATGATGAGGAACCCGGTGGCGTAGAGGAGTCCGCGCAGAAGTGCGTAGAGCATCTCCCCCAGCGCCACATCGAGCGGTCCGAGCGACGTCGACAGCATGCCCTCGTAGAGCTTGCCGTAGTTGAGCTTGAAGAAGACGTTCCAGGTGGAGTCGTACACCGCGCCGTTCATTGCCGAGACCGCCAGGAGGGCCGGGGCGATGAAGGCGGCGTAGGGCACGTCGACGCCGCCGCTGGTCTGCACGTCACCGATGAGGGAGCCGAGGCCGATACCCATCGAGGCGAGGTAGAAGACCGGCTCGAAGAACCCCGAGAGCACGACGATCCAGCTCGACGACCGCGCGGCGAGGAGCCCCCGCTGCACGACGGCCCACGGGTTGCCCGCCCACAGGGCCCGCACGCCGCCGCGGCGCGGCGTGACATCCACCATCGTCCCGGCAGTGATTCCGGTTCCGCCGGTGTCGCGCACGCTCACCGCGCCAGCCTCCGCTCGAAGTAGTGCCTGCCGAGGAACCAGCCCCCCGCCGCCAGCGCGAGCAGGTAGGCGATGTGCACCCCGATCATCGGCGGCATGCCGTCACCGTAGGTCGCCGCGCGGCCGAGCTCGGTGGCGTGCCAGAGCGGCGAGATCCAGCCGATCCACTGCAGCCAGCCCGGCAGCTCGCTGAGCGGATAGAACGTCCCCGAGAAGAGGAACATCGGCATGAAGATGAAGCGCTGCACGAGCGCGAACTGGCCCTTGTCGTCTTCGATGGAGGCGGCGTACGCCATGACCGGGATGCCGAAGGCGAGCCCGGCGGCCAATCCGGCGAAGATCGAGAGCCAGCCGGTCGCCGGGTCGGGCACGGCGCCGAAGAGCCAGAGGAACAGGTAGTACAGCACGACCGTCACCACCATGCGGGCGGCGGCCCCGGCGACGACTCCCCCCGCGATCTGCGCTGAGGCGATCGGCGACGCGCTGAACCCGAAGAAGTACCGGCGCCATTTGAAGCCCGCCATCACGGGGTAGGTGAACTCCTCGGATGCCACCGCGATCGCCGCCGTCATCAGCAGTGCCGGGGCGACGAAGACGAGATAGTCGACCTGCTGCCCGCGGTCGATGATGGGCGCGTCGATGAGGGCGGCGAGCCCCACCGCCATGCCCAGGAGGTAGAGCACCGGCTGACCGAGGGCGCCGATGACGATCGTCCAGCCGTAGGCGCGCATGGCGCGCACCATGTGCTCGGTGACGTACCAGCCGCCGAAGCGCCGCGGCTTGCGCCCCCAGGCCATCGCCTCGTCGCGCAGCTCGTCGAGAGTCGGGGGCACCGCTGTGGCGGACGCCCCGGCCCGGCTGTCCTCCGCCGCGCTCATTCGATCAGCGACCTTCCCGTGAGGCGCAGGAACACGTCCTCCAGCGACGAGCGGCGCACGAGGCTCGTGAGCGGCTCGAGGCCGGTGGCTGTGACCCGCTCCAGCGCCTCTTCGCCGTCGTGTGCATAGATGAGGATGCGGTCGGGCAGCACTTCGGTGCGTTCGCCGATGCCCTGCAGCTGCACGGCCACCTGCTCGTTGCGGCTGGAACCGAAGCGAAGCTCCAGCACCTCGCGGCTGGAATGCTCGCGGATGAGCGAGGCCGGCGTCCCCTCGGCCATGATGCGGCCGTTGTCGACCACGACGAGCCGATCGCACAGCTGCTCGGCCTCGTCCATGTAGTGCGTGGTGAGCACGAGCGTGGTGCCGCGCTCCTTCAGCCGGAAGAGGCGGTCCCACAGCACGTGACGGGCCTGCGGGTCCAGGCCCGTCGTCGGCTCGTCCAGCAGCAGGATGCGGGGGTCGTTGATGAGGCCGCGGGCGATGGTGAGCCGGCGCTTCATGCCGCCGGAGAGCTGGTCGACCTTGCTCTTGGCCTTGTCCTGCAGCTGGGCGAAGGCGAGCAGCTCATCGGCCTTCTGCGCGCAGACCTTGCCCGGGAGCCCGAAGTAGCGGCCGTAGATGTAGAGGTTCTCGCGGGCGTTCAGCTCACCGTCGAGGTTGTCCTGCTGGGGCACCACCCCCAGGCGCGAGCGGATCTCGGGTCCGTACCGGTCGGGATCGAGGCCCAGGATCTGCAGGTCGCCGGCGGTGCGCGTGGACACCGCGCCGATCATCTTCATCGTCGTGGACTTGCCCGCCCCGTTGGGTCCGAGCAGGCCGAAGGACTCCCCCGGCGCGACCTCGAACGACAGATCGTCTACGGCGAGGAAATCCGGCTTGCCCTTCGTGCGGTAGGCCTTGACGAGGTTGTGGGCGGAGATGACCGGTTCTGGCACCGCACCACAGTAGCGCCGGCGCCCGACACCGGGCTCTCTCCTGACACGCGTCAACCTGCATTGACATCGCGCGCATGCGTCAATTACGGTTGACACATGGAGAAGGAGGCGCGATGAGCTCAGATGACATCCGCACTCTGGTGGGCACGCCCGGCGAGCGGGAGCCCATCGCGGAGCTGCACCGACTGGCCGAAGTGCGTCGGGAGCTCTCCCGCGCGGAGGAGACGCAGGTGCGCCGCGCCCGCAACCTGGGCTTCTCCTGGCAGGCGATCGCCGGCGCCCTCGGCGTGAGCCGACAGGCCGTGCACAAGAAGTACGGTCGAAGGTAACCCCCCGCATGAACGAGGTATCACCCATGTCCTCCCCCACCTCCCCCCGCAGCCGCCGTGGCCGCAAGGCCCCCGCTGACGGGCCCCGCGCCAGCCTGAAGCAGCTGCTGCCGTTCCTCCTCGAACACAAGGGCGTGCTCGTCGTCGTCGCGATCCTGAGCATCCTCGAGGCGCTCGCGACCCTCGGCCAGCCGCTCGTCGTCGGGCAGGTGATCGAACGGGTGCAGGCCGGCGAGATGCTCGGCATGCTCGTCTGGTTGCTGATCGGGCTGGTCGTGGCATCCTCCCTGATCGGCGGATGGCAGCACTACCTGCTGCAGCGCACCGGCACCGCGGTGGTGTACTCGAGCCGCAAGCGGCTGATCGCGCGGCTGCTGCACCTGCCGGTGCGGGAGTTCGACGCCCGCCGCACCGGCGACCTCGTCTCGCGCGTCGGCACCGACACGACGCTGCTCTACGCCGTACTGACGCAGGGGCTGGCGGACTCCCTCGGCGGTGCGCTGATCTTCGTCGGCGCGATCATCGCGATGGCGCTCATCGACCCGGTGCTGCTGCTGCTGATCCTCGTGGTCATCGGCGTCTCCGGCACGGTCGTCGCCCTCCTCAGCGGTCGCATCCGCACCGCGACGCAGGCCCAGCAGGAGAAGGTGGGCGAGCTCGCCTCCGGCGTGGAGCGGGCCGTGGGCTCCATCCGCACGATCCGTGCGGCCGGAGCCGCCGAACGCGAGCAAGCGGCGATCGGCGAGACGGCGCGCGGCGCCTACGACGCCGGAGTGAACGTCGCGAAGGCGTCGGCGCTGGTCGTCCCCATCGCCGGCGTCGCACTGCAGGTGTCGCTGCTGGTGGTGCTCGGGGTGGGCGGGTTCCGCGTGGCATCCGGCGCCATCTCCATCGCGGAGCTCGTCACGTTCGTGATGTTCCTCTTCTTCCTGGTGGGCCCGCTGGGCTCGTTCTTCGGCGCGATCAGCTCGGTCAACCAGGCACTCGGGGCGCTGGGACGCATCCAGGAGGTGCTGGATCTGCCGACCGAGAGCGACGACGACGCCGTGATCGCCGCTGCCGTCGCCGCGGAGCCGATGGTGGCGGATGCCGCGGGCGTCGTGCCCGCGATCGAGTTCCGCGATGTGCGTTTCCGGTACCCCGAATCCGTCGTCGCCGCCCGGCGCAAGGCCGAGAACGAGGCGATGAAGACGCTCACGGACGCGCACGTCGAGACGCCCGCCGTGGCTGTTGCTGACCAGCCTGTGGTCGACGACGACGTGCTGCGGGGCGTGTCGTTCTCGGTGCCCGCGGGCGCCCGCGTCGCCCTCGTTGGGCCGTCCGGCGCCGGCAAGAGCACGACGCTTTCGCTCATCGAGCGGTTCTACGACCCCACCGGCGGGGCGATCCTGCTGCACGGCCGCGACATCCGCACGCTCCACCGCGACGAGCTGCGCTCCCAGCTCGGCTACGTGGAGCAGGACGCCCCGACCCTCGCCGGCACCATCGCCGAGAACCTGCGGCTCGCCTCCCCCGACGCCTCAGACGAGCAGTGCGAACGGGTGCTGCGCGACGTCAACCTGGGCGAGGTGCTCGAGCGCAGCCCACTGGGCCTGGACGCCCCCGTCGGCGAGGCGGGTGTCATGCTGTCCGGCGGCGAGCGCCAGCGCCTCGCGATCGCACGGGCGCTGCTGGCGGCGCCCCCGATCCTGCTGCTCGACGAATCCACGTCATCGCTGGACGGCCTCAACGAGCAGCGGATGCGCGAGGCGTTCGATGCTGTCGCGACCGGCCGCACGCTCGTGGTCATCGCCCATCGCCTGTCGACCGTCGTCGACAGCGATCACATCGTGGTCATCGACCACGGCGAGGTCGTCGGTCAGGGCACGCACTCCGAGCTCGTGGCATCCACCCCGCTGTACCGTGATCTCGCGAAGCACCAGCTGCTGGTGTGACCCGGCCTGGCGCTCCCGGGCGGCTCAGGCCTGCTGGGCGAGCTTCAGCCGATAGCGCAGCGCGGCGAGTTCGGCGTGCAGGGTCGCCGGCACGCGGCCGTCGAAGGTGCGGTAGAACTCCTCGGTGAGGTCCGCCTCCTGCAGCCACAGCGCGGGATCGATCGCGAAGAGCTCGTCGAGGTCCCGCGGCGAGACGTCGACGCCGTCGAGGTCGAGGTCTTCGATGCGCGGGAGTCGGCCGATGGCACTGTCGACGGCGGGCACGGTGCCCTCGATGCGACGGACGATCCAGTCGATGACCCGCGCGTTGTCGCCGAAGCCCGGCCACAGGAACCGGCCGTCGGCGCCCTTGCGGAACCAGTTGACCTGGAAGATGCGCGGCGCCCGGTCGAACCGCACCTGCTGGCCGACCTTCAGCCAGTGCGCGAAGTAGTCGGCCATGTTGTAGCCGCAGAAGGGCAGCATCGCGAACGGGTCGCGGCGCAGCTCCCCCACGGTCCCCTCGGCGGCGGCGGTCTGCTCGGACGAGATGTTGGAGCCGAGGAACACGCCGTGGGCCCAGTCGGTGGCCTCGAGCACGAGGGGCACATTCGTCGCCCGCCGGCCGCCGAAGAGGATGGCATCCAGCGGCACGCCCTCGGGCGAGTCCCAGTCCGCGGCGATCTGCGGGCACTGGGCCGCGGCGACCGTGAAGCGGGAGTTGGGATGAGCCGCCGGCCGGCCGCTGTCGGGGGTCCAGGGGTTGCCCTCCCAGTCGGTCAGGTGCGCGGGGGCGTCGTCGGTGAGCCCCTCCCACCAGACGTCGCCGTCGGGGCGCAGCGCGACGTTGGTGAAGATCGTGTTGCCCCACAGCGTCTCGACGGCCGTGACGTTCGTCGACTCCCCCGTGCCCGGGGCGACGCCGAAGAACCCGGCCTCGGGATTGATGGCCCACAGGCGCCCGTCCTCGCCGGGGCGGATCCAGGTGATGTCGTCGCCGAGCGTCTCGACCCGGTAGCCCGGGATCGTGGGGCGCAGCATCGCGAGGTTCGTCTTGCCGCACGCCGAGGGGAAGGCCGCGGCGATATGGAAGGCCTTTCCCTTCGGGTCGATCACCCGGATGAGCAGCATGTGCTCCGCCAGCCACCCCTCGTTGCGGCCGATCACCGAGGCGATGCGCAGCGCAAAGCACTTCTTCGCCAGGATCGCGTTGCCGCCGTATCCGGATCCGTACGACCAGACCTCGAGGGTGTCGGGGAAGTGCACGATGTACTTCTCGTCGTTGCACGGCCAGGCCACGTCCTGCTCGCCCGGGGCCAGCGGCGCACCGACGGAATGCACGGTCTTCACCCAGGGCTTGCCTGCCGCGATCTCCTCGACGACGCCCCGGCCCACCCGGGTCATGATGCCGATGGATGCCACGGCGTAGGCGCTGTCGGTGACCTGCACGCCGATCTGCGACAGCGGTCCGCCGACGGCACCCATCGAGAAGGGCACGACGTACATCGTGCGCCCGCGCATGGACCCGGCGAACAGCGGGGTGATCGTGGCGCGGATCTCGTCGGGCGCGACCCAGTTGTTGGTGGGCCCCGCGTCTTCCTCGAGCTCCGAGGCGATGAAGGTGCGCCCCTCGGTGCGCGCGACGTCGCTCGGGTGCGAGCGCGCCAGGTAGGAGCCCGGTCGCCACTCGGGATTCAGCTTGATGAGCTTCCCCTCGTCGACCATCTCGCGCAGGAGCGCTTCGTTCTCGGCGGTCGACCCGTCCACCCAGTGGATGCGGTCGGGCTGCGTCAGCGCGGCGATCTCGTCGACCCACGCGAAAAGCGCCTCGGCGGCGTCGCCGCTGAGCGCGGGGCGCTTGCCGTTCGGGACGGCCGTGGGCACCCGTCGCAGCGCGGTCGAAGCGGGGCGGGCGAAGATGTCTGCGAGTGCCATTTCTCTCCTTGGAGGCGGGTACGTCTTCAGCGTGCCGTGGGTTCGCGTGCTTTTGGCATCGTCGGCGGCCGCAAGAAGTGCGATTCTTTCGCTACCATCAAGGAATGGCCGCCTCCTCGCTGGAACTGACCACGCTGGGTCACCGGATCCGCCACCACCGCCTTGCGAGCGGATTCACGCTCGACGAGCTGGGGGCGCTCGTGGGGGTGGCCGGCAGCCAGCTGAGCCTCATCGAGAACGGCAAGCGCGAGCCCAAGCTGTCGCTGCTGCAGGCGATCGCCGACGCCACCGGCACCCAGGTCGCCGAGCTGCTGTCGGCCGAACCGCCGAACCGGCGCGCTGCGCTCGAGATCGAACTCGAGCGCGCGCAGGCGAGCACGGTCTTCCGTCGCCTGGGCGTCCCGCCGGTCAAGGTCACCAAGGGCACGCCGGACGAGACCCTCGAGTCCATCCTGGGGCTGCACCGCGAGCTGCAGCGACGCGAGCGCGAGGCGATCGCCACTCCCGAGGAGGCACGGCGCGCCAACACCGAGCTGCGGCTGGCGATGCGCACGCAGGCCAACCACCTGCCCGAGATCGAGGCCCTCGCCGAGAAGCAGCTGAAGGCGGCGGGACACGTCGCGGGCGCCCTCACCCACCGCACCGTCAGCATCATGGCCTCCCAGCTGGGGTTCGAGCTCATCTACGCCGGTGATCTGCCGACCTCTGTCCGCTCGGTGACCGACCTCGAGAACGGCCGCATCTACCTCCCGCCGGCATCCATCCCCGGCGGTCACGGCCTGCGCTCGATGGCGCTGCAGGCCATGGCCCACCGCCTGCTCGGTCACCGCCAGCCCACCGATTACGCGGATTTCCTGCAGCAGCGGCTGGAGATCAACTACTACGCCGCCTGCTGCCTCATGCCCCAGGCGGCATCCGTCGCATTCCTGCAGCAGGCCAAGCGCGACCGCAACCTCGCCGTCGAGGATTTCCGCGACGCGTTCGGCGTCACCCACGAGGCCGCGGGCATGCGGATGACCAACCTGCTGACGGCCCACCTCGACATTCCGCTGCACTTCCTGCGCGTGGACGGCAACGGCGCCATCTCACGGGTCTACGAGAACGACGGGCTGCCGCTGCCGATGGATGTGACCGGTGCCGTCGAGGGGCAGGTGGTGTGCCGGCGGTTCCTGGCCCGGTCGGCGTTCGAGGAGCAGAACCGCACGACCGAGCACTACCAGTACACCGACACACCGGCGGGGACGTTCTGGTGCTCGACACAGACGGGAACGACGTCCGACGGGGAGTTCTCGATCACCGTCGGGGTCCCCTTCGACGACGCCCGGTGGTTCCGGGGGCGGGAGACACCCAAGCGGGCAACGTCATCGTGCCCCGACGAGGCGTGCTGCCGCCGCCCGCCCGCCGACGTCGCCTCGCGCTGGGAGGGGAAGGCCTGGCCGAGCGCCCGCGTGCACATGCAGATGTTCTCGCCCCTGCCGCGGGGGGCCTTCCCCGGCGTCGACGACAACGAGGTGTACGACTTCCTCGAGCGGCACGCCCAGGGCTGAGCGCCGGCATCCGCCTCAGCGACCGAGGAAGTGTGAGAAACGGGCCAACGCGGCGTCGACCTCGGATGCCTCCACCTGATCGGGCACCAGGACGCGCGCCACCGGGAGCCGGTCTTGCCGGCCGGCCGCCACCGACGTCGACCACACCCCCACGACCTCCCCCTCGGCGACGAGGATGGGCTTGACGATGCCGTTCTTGGCCGGCCCGACCTCTCCGAGCAACGGGGCAGGGCAGGCCACGGTGCGATCCGCGTAGGAGATGTAGGACTCCTCGAACGGCGGGAGCGCCATGACGCGGGGCGCTGACAGCAGACGCCGCGGGCCACGGGAGCGGCGGACGTACAGCCGTTCGCCCGCACGCTCGGCTACCACTTCGACGTCCTCGGCTGCGGCATCGGCGGCCTGACGCGCGACGCCCAGGGGAAGACCAGACCACCAGGAGAAGTCGCGCGGCCCGGCCGGACCGTGCGAGGCGACGAACCGACGGAAGAACTCCGCCAGCGGGTCTTCGGGCGCCGCCTGGTCGGGCGCCCACTCCTCGACCAGCACGAAACGCTGCTCCCGCGTCGGCAGTCCCTGGCGCGCGACGACCGGGCCTTGGCAGATCACCAGCCGCGTCGAGAGCACGACGAGCAGGTGGTAGCCCCGCTGCCCGGCGGTCGACACTCCCGCCGCTTCGAGCACGGCGAAGATCTCGGCGCGCGTAAGCCGTCCGCCGCCGCCGAGCGCCGCGCGGACGGCACGCTCCGCCCGCAGCGCCTCGGCGTCGTCGATGCCCTCGGACCGGTGTACCCCAGCCGCCTGCTGGCGCTGACGTGGGCCGGTGACCGCCAGCACCCAGCCGAGGTCCCGCGCGGGCACGATGTGGATCGTGCCGCGCATCGTCCACGAGCGCACGATCTCGCCGCAGGCGAAGGCGGCATCCACATCGCTCAGGCCCGGTGCGCCGCGGGTGCGGGCGGCCAGCGCCCACCGGCCTCCCCAGAACTCCTGGGCCTGCACGGCGAGCATGTGGGATGCCACATCGGCGACGCTGGCCGCCGGCGCGCTCAGTCGGTGGGAACGCAGGCGCTCGCGGCGGAGGGCGGCGGCATCCATGGCCCCATCATGGGGGATGCCGCCGACGCCGTGCCCACGGCAGCCCCCGCGTCAGGCGAACGGGTTCGCGGTGAGCGTGTACTTCGTCTGCAGGTACTCGTGGATGCCTTCGGCGCCGCCCTCGCGCCCGAGGCCCGACATCTTCCAGCCGCCGAAGGGCGCCGCCGCGTTCGAGACCACGCCGACGTTGAGCCCCATCATCCCCGTCTGCAGGCGCTCGATCATCCGCTGCCCGCGGCTGAGGCTCTCGGTGTAGACGTAGGACACGAGGCCGTACTCGGTGTCGTTGGCGATGCGCACGGCGTCGTCCTCGTCGTCGAAGGGGACGATCGCCAGCACCGGGCCGAAGATCTCCTCGCGGAGGATCTCGCTTCCGGCCGGCACGTCGCTGAGCACGGTCGCGGCGAAGAACGAGCCCGGCCGGTCGATGGGCTCGCCGCCGGCGCGCAGGGTCGCGCCCCGACCGACGGCGTCCTTGACCAGCTCGCCCGTCTTCGCGACCGCCTTGTCGTCGATGAGCGGGCCGATGATGACCCCCTCCTCGGTGCCGCGGCCCACGCGGAACGACTCGACGCGCTCGGTGACGCGCCGCGCGAACTCCTCGACGACGGCGCGGTGCACGATGAAGCGGTTGGCCGCGGTGCAGGCCTGGCCGATGTTGCGGAACTTCGCCGCAATGGCCCCCTCGACGGCCTTGTCGAGGTCGGCGTCGTCGAACACGATGAACGGGGCGTTGCCACCCAGCTCCATCGACGTGCGGAGCACCCCCTTCGCCGCCTTCTCCAGCAGCGAGACGCCCACCGGGGTGGACCCCGTGAACGAGAGCTTGCGCAGACGCGGGTCGGCGATGATCGCGTCCGACAGCGGCCCCGACGATCGCGTCGTGACGACGTTGACGACGCCGGCAGGAAGGCCCGCGTCCTCCAGCAGCTTCGCGAAGGCGAGGGTCGTCAGCGGAGTGAGGGCGGCGGGCTTGACGACCACGGTGCAGCCCGCGGCGAGCGCGGGGGCGATCTTGCGGGTCGCCATGGCGAGGGGAAAGTTCCACGGCGTGATGAGGAAGCACGGCCCCACCGGGTGCTGCGTCACGATCATGCGACCGGTGCCCTCGGGGTTCGCGCCGTATCGTCCGTTCGCGCGCACCGCCTCCTCGCTGAACCAGCGCAGGAACTCGCCGCCGTAGGCGACCTCACCGCGCGCCTCGGCGAGCGGCTTTCCCATCTCGAGGGTCATCAGCAGCGCGAAGTCCTCCTTGCGCTCCTGCAGCAGGTCGAAGGCGCGCCGGAGGATCTCCGCGCGCTCGCGGGCGGGCGTCGCCGCCCACGCCGGGAAGGCGGCGTCGGCAGCATCCAGGGCGGCCACGCCGTCGGCGACCGAGGCGCTGGCGATGGTCTTCACGACGTCGCCGGTGGCGGGGTCGACGACGTCGAGCGTCTCGCCGCCGGACGCCGCGCGCCACTCGCCGCCGATGAACAGGCCGTCCGGGACCGTTGCCAGCAGGTCGGTCTCACGCTCGTCAGTCATAGGGACTCCTTCGTCATCGGATGCCGCAGAGAGGCGTCCCGATGATCGTATACGATGCCGCGCCGATGACCCTTATACTCGGTATCGTCCGGCGGCCCTCCACGCCGTCGGTGCCCGAAAAAGGGGCACGCAGCCACCCCCACGCCCAGGACCGAAGGCGGCCGCCGGGCGGGCGAGCCAGACACATACGGCATCCATTCACCGTCCCTGTCTTCTGGAGAACGCCCATGCCCTCCGTTTCCGCGCACGTCGCCGCCACCCTCGCCACGCACATCGACCACGTCTTCGGCCTCATGGGAAACGGCAACGCCTGGTTCCTCGATGCCATCGAGCGCGACACCTCGGCGACCTTCACCGCCGTGCGGCACGAAGCCGGCGCCGTCGTCGCCGCCGACGCCTATCACCGGGCGTGCGGGCGCCTGGCGGCAGCCACCGCGACCTACGGGGCCGGGTTCACCAACACCCTCACGGCGCTGGCCGAAGCCGTGCAGGCGCACGTGCCGCTGGTGCTCGTGGTGGGCGACGAGCCCACTTCGGGCCCACGCCCCTGGGACGTCGACCAGATCGCCCTGGCGGCGGCGGTCGGCGCCCGCACCTACACCGTGGGGCGGACGGATGCCGCAGCGACCACGGTCATCGCCATCGAGCACGCGCTGACTTACCGGGTGCCGACGGTGCTGGCGATCCCGTATGACGTGGCCACCCGCGAGGCGGGCCCCATCCCCGCCGCCGTGGAACCCGTACTGCCCGCGCCCCTGCAGCCCGGACCCTTCGCCCGCGCAGCCGTGGACGACCTCGCCCGCGCGCTGGCCGGGGCCCGCCGCCCGCTCCTCGTGGCAGGCCGCGGCGCGTGGGTGTCCGGGGCCGGAGCGGCGCTCGGCCGCCTCGCCGACGCCACCGGCGCGGTGACGGCGACGACCGCGCTCGGGCGCGGCGTCTTTCCGCGCCCGGAGTACGACCTCGGGGTCACCGGCGGATTCGGTGCCGAGGGCGCGATGCAGCTCGTGCGCGACGCCGACGTCGCGGTGGTCTTCGGGGCGTCGCTCAACCAGTTCACGATGCGCTTCGGCGACCTGTTCGCCCCGGGCACCCGCGTCGTGCAGGTCGACACCGCCCCGGCGGCGACCCACCCGCACGTCGGCGGCTTCATCCGCGGCGACGCCGCCGTCGTGGCCGACGCCCTCGCCACGGCCGTGGCACAGCTGGGCGCCGCCCCCTCGGGCTGGCGCGAGAGCCTGGACATCGCGGCGCTCCGCGCTCAGGAGCCCGGCGAGGAGTTCGCGGCTGACGGGCGCCTCGACCCCCGCGCGGTGGCCGCTGCCATCGGCGAGCTGCTGCCCGAGGACCGCATCGTGGTCTCGGACGGCGGTCACTTCATCGGCTGGGCCAACATGTACTGGCCGGTCGCGTCGCCTGACCGCATGATGATGATCGGCACGGCCTTCCAGTCCATCGGCCTGGGGTTCCCGAGCGTTCCGGGCGCGGCGCTCGCGCGGCCGACGTCGACCGTCGTGCTCACCACCGGGGACGGCGGTGGGCTGATGGCGCTGGCCGACCTCGAGTCGGCGGTGCGGGTCGCCGGCGGGCGCGGGCTCGCGGTGGTGTGGAACGACGGCGCGTACGGCGCCGAGGTGAACCTCTACGGGCTGAAAGGCGTCGCCCGCGGCCCGATGATGATCCCCGATGTGGATTTCGCCGGCCTCGCTTCGGCCGTCGGCGCCCGCGGCGTGGTCGTACGCGAGCTCGCCGACCTGGCGGCGCTGGCGGAGTGGGCGGCCCTGCCGGCATCCGACCGGCCCTACCTGCTGCTCGACCTGCGCATCTCGTCCTCGGTCATCGCGCCGTACCAGCAGGAGATCATCCGTGTGAACTCCTGACCCCGCATCCCCGCGTGGCGCGTCGCGCGCTGCTCCGGTGTCGCGAGAGGTGGGTCCCGCGGGCCCGCACCGTGCGGAAGCGACACCGGAGCAGCCCCGGGCGCCCGGCGGCGGGGGTCAGGGGCGGGCGGGCAGCATATGCTGCGCGAAGAAGTCCGCCAGCTTCTCGCGGTCGCTCAGTGGCAGGACGTGCGCGACGTACTGGTCGGGGCGCACCACGACGACGGCGCCGTCGCGGTCGATGCCGCGCCGCTCGAAGATGTCGTCGTCGCTGCGGGCGGCGTAGATCTTCTCGTAGTCGATCAGTCCGAAGGGCCCGACGCGTGGCAGGAAGACCGCCGGGATGTCCGCCATCTCGACCTCGGAGTGGTCCTGCTGGTAGACGGCCTTCACGTCGAACACGGCGTCGAGGTCGGCGCCGGCCGGCGTGAAGCGCACGACGGGCGAGTCGGATGCCGTCGCCAGCCAGTCCGCCCACGCCGCGAGCGCGGAGGCGTCGCGGTCGGCGAAGGCGTAGATGCGCCACCGACCGTCGGCACGTGCGTGGTGGCCGAGGTGGGCCGGCACCGCGTCGCCGATGCGCACCACCGGCGCGGAGGTGAAGCGCTTGCCGACAGGGAAGCCCGTCGCCCGCTGCTGGTGGGTCGCCTCGCCCACGATCATCGACGGCGGGTACTGGGTCATGAACCCGGCGGGGAACTCCGCCGTGGCCGTGTAGAACTCGGCGAGCTCCTCGGGGCTGTCGAACTCCTCGGGCTTTCTGGCCATGAGGCTCGACCACTCCTTGTCGAAGTCGATGAGGTTCTGCGCGATCTCCTGCCGCTCGGCGGAGTAGGTCGCCAGCAGCGCTTCGGGCGCGCGGCCGGTGAGCACCGACCCGAGCTTCCAGCCGAGGTTGAATCCGTCCTGCATCGACACGTTCATCCCCTGGCCGGCCTTGGCGCTGTGGGTGTGGCAGGCGTCTCCGCAGATGAAGACGTGGGGCGCCCGCTCCCCACCCGGCTCGACGTCGTCGAACTTGTCGGTGACCCGATGCCCCACCTCGTACACCGACCACCAGGCGACGTCTTTGACGTCGAGGGTGTACTGGCCCAGGATGTCGTTGGCCTTCGCGATGATCGTCTCCAGCGGGGTCGTGCGGATGCGCCCGTTGTCATCCTCGGGCACCTCCCCGAGGTCGACGTACATGCGGAAGAGATGCCCGCCCTCGCGGGGGATGTGCAGGATGCTGCCGTGCGGGGACTGGATCGCGCACTTGATGCGGATGTCGGGGAAGTCGGTGACGGCCAGGACGTCCATGACCCCCCACGCGTGCCGGGACTGATCCCCGATGTGCGTGCGCCCGATGGCCTGGCGCACCCTGCTGCGCGCGCCGTCGCAGCCGACGACGTACTTCGCGCGCACCGTGCGCTCCTTTCCCGCGTCGGGGCCTTCGGGGCGCAGCAGCGTCACCGTCACCGGGTACTCCCCCTCCCCGACCTCGAGCGAGACGAACTCCCAGCCGTAGTCGGGGGTGATGCGCGCCGGCGACGTCGCCGCGACCTCGGCGAAGTAGTCGAGCACCCGCGCCTGGTTGACGATGAGGTGCGGGAACTCGCTGATGCCGTGGGGGTCGTCGTCGGCGCGGGCGGTGCGCACGATGCGCGAGCGGTCGGCGGTGTCCGGCGCCCAGAAGTTCATCTCGCTGATGCGGTAGGCCTCGGCCGTGATGCGCTCGGCGAACCCGAAGGCCTGGAAGGTCTCGACACTGCGCGCCTGGATGCCGTCGGCCTGGCCGATCGCGAGGCGCCCGGTGCGGCGCTCGACGAGTCGGGTGGTCACGCTCGGATACTGCGCCAGCTGGGCGGCCAGCAGCATGCCGGCGGGTCCGGAGCCGACGATGAGCACGTCCACCTCGTCGGGAAGCTCGGCGGGGCGGTCGATGCCGGTGCCCGCCGCGGGCTGCACGCGCGGGTCGGTGGAGACGTAGCCGTGGTGGTGGAACTGCATCGGCGCCGGTCCCCTCAGACCTTCGACATACCGTAGATCGGGCTGACCGACTGCTCGTCCTCGTGGTCTGGCCCGAGCGGGATGCCGGACCGGTCACGCAGGAGCAGCGTCGCGATGAGGCCGATCACCGTCATGCCGGCGAGGTACCAGGTCACCGACTGGGTGGACCCGGTCGCCTGCACGAGCGCCGTGGCGATCGTGGGGGCGAAGGCGCCGCCGAGGATCGCGCCGATCGCATAGGAGATCGAGACCCCGGAGAAGCGGATGGATGCCGGGAAGAGCTCGGTGTAGAGCGCCGCCTGCGGTCCATACGTGAAGCCCAACCCCAGGGTCAGGATCGCCAGGCCCAGGAAGAGCAGCCCGACGTCCCCGGTGTTGACGAGCGGGAAGAGAAGGAAGACGCCCACCAGCTGCAGCCCCCAGCCGATGAGGTACGTCGTCCGGCGCCCGATCCGGTCGGCGAACCAGCCGGCGGCGAGGGTCGACAGCAGCCAGGTGACGGCCGAGCCGGTGACGGCCCACAGCACCGGGCCGCGCTCGAGGCCGAGGGGACCGTCGGGATTCGTCGCGTAGCCCTGGATGTAGCCGCCGGTGGTCATGTACCCCACGGCGTTGTTGCCGGCGAACACCAGCGCGGCGATCACGACGAGCAGCGCGTGCTTGCGGAACAGCTGCACGACCGGCATCTGCGCCTTCTCCTTGCGCGCGTTGAGCTCCGCGAACACGGGGCTCTCCTCGACGCGGCGGCGGACGTACCAGCCGATGAGGATGAGCACGACGCTGAGGAGGAACGGCACGCGCCACCCCCACTCGAGGAACGCATCGCCCGGCGCGATCATGGCCATGAGCGCCATCACGCCCGAGGCCAGCAGCAGCCCGAGCGGAACGCCGATCTGCGGCGACGCCCCGAACATGCCGCGGCGCTTCTTGGGCGCGTGCTCCACTGCCATGAGCACCGCGCCGCCCCACTCGCCGCCGGCCGAGACACCCTGCAGGATCCGCAGCACGACGAGCAGGATGGGCGCCAGGATGCCGATCGCCTCATAGTCGGGCAGCACGCCAATGAGAGCGGTGGCGACGCCCATGAGGATGAGCGTCCACATGAGCACCACCTTGCGGCCGTACTTGTCACCGAAGTGCCCCGCGAGGAAGGCGCCGAGCGGACGGAAGAGGAAGCTGACACCCACCGTCGCGAAGGCGATGAGCGCGCTGTTGGCGCCGAGCGGCGCGAAGAAGAGCTGGCCGAAGACAAGACCGACGGCCGTGGCGTAGATGAAGAAGTCGTACCACTCGACGGTGGTTCCCACCACGGTCGCGAAGACGACGCGTCGGCGGTCCGCGCTGGTGGCGATGGTGCCCGTGGGGGTGAATCCCTCCGGGGCGGCGGGCTGGCGTGTGCTCATCGTTGACTCCCATGTGACGTCGCTGTCTGGGGCGCGACCGTGGTTGCCGCGTGCGGGATGATCATATACGATTTCAGATACGACGCAAGAGCGAGGGAGCTCATGACCCCTGATTCCGACCAGGCACCGGCCGACGAAGGCTTCGGCGCTCTCCCCCAGCGCCCCGGCAAGATCATCGCCGTCCATCTGTCCTACGCCTCGCGGGCAGCCCAGCGGGGGCGCACCCCCTCGGCGCCGTCGTACTTCCTGAAGCCCTCGAGCTCGGTCGCCGCGTCCGGCGGCACGGTGGAGCGCCCCGCGGGCACGGAGCTGCTGGCCTTCGAAGGCGAGATCGCGCTCGTGATCGGCACCACGGCCCGCCGCGTGCCGCTCGCCCGCGCCTGGTCCCACGTGGGCTGGGTGACGGCCGCCGACGACCTGGGGCTCTACGACCTGCGCGCCAACGACAAAGGCTCCAACGTGCGCTCGAAGGGCGGCGACGGCTTCACACCGCTCGGTCCCCGTCTCATGGACGCGCGCACCGTCGACCCCACGGGCCTGCGGGTGCGCGCGTGGGTCAACGGCGAGCTGCGGCAGGAGGGCACGACGGCCGACCTGCTCTTCCCCCTCGCGCAGTTCGTCGCCGACCTGTCGCAGCACTTCACGCTCGAGCCCGGCGACGTCATCCTCACGGGCACGCCCGCCGGCTCCTCCGTCGTCGCGCCGGGCGACGTCGTCGAAGTCGAGGTCGACTCCCCCGACACCGGCGTCACGTCGGGCCGCCTCACGACGACCGTGGTGGCAGGTACCGGCGCGCCGTTCGACCCGTCGCTGGGTTCGCTGCCGTCGGTCGACGACACGCAACGCGAGGAGGCCTGGGGATCGCGAGAGACCGCAGGCCTGGCGCCGCGGGGCCTTGACCCGCAGCTTCGCGCCACGCTCGAGCGGGTGCCGGTCGCCGCGCTCTCGCAGCAGCTGCGCAAGCGCGGGCTGAACAACGTGACGGTCGACGGCGTCCGTCCGCTGCATCCCGACCGCAAGCTCGTCGGCACCGCCCGGACGCTGCGGTTCCTGCCCGGCCGCGAAGACCTCTTCGCCGAGCACGGCGGCGGCTACAACGCGCAGAAGCGCGCCTTCGACGCGGTCGAGACCGGCGAGGTCATCGTCATCGAGGCCCGGGGCGAAGCCGGCTCCGGCACGCTCGGCGACATCCTCGCCCTCCGCGCCCAGGCCCGCGGGGCCGCCGGCATCGTCACCGACGGCGGCGTGCGTGATGCGGATGCCGTGACCGCCGTCGGCATCCCGGTGTACACCGTCGGCGCGCACCCGGCTGTGCTCGGCCGGCGCCACGTGCCGTGGGAGACCGACGTGGCGGTCGCCTGCGGCGGCACCGCCGTGCAGCCGGGCGACATCATCGTGGGCGACGCCGACGGTGTGATCGTGATCCCGCCCGCCCTTGCCGCGGAGGTCGCCGCCGCCGCCCTCGCGCAGGAGGACGAGGACGCCTGGGTGGCCGCCCAGGTGGCCGCCGGCCACCCCGTGCAGGGACTCTTCCCCATGAACGCGCAGTGGCGGGCCCGTTACGACGCCGAGCGGGCGGACGCATGAGCGCGGCGAACGGCTTCAGCAAGTCGCAGCAGGCGTACCAGTGGCTGAAGGCCCGCATCGCGAGCCAGGAGTTCACGCCGGGCTACCGGCTGGTGCTGGGCACCATCGCCGGAGAGCTGAACATGAGCGTCGTGCCGGTGCGCGAGGCGATCCGTCAGCTGGAAGCCGAGGGGCTGGTGACCTTCGAGCGCAACGTCGGAGCGCACGTGTCGATGGTCGACGACTCGCAGTACCGCGCCAGCATGCAGGCGCTGAGCATCCTCGAGGGTGCGGCCACCGCGCTGGCGGCCCGCCGTTTGACCGCCGACGACATCCGCGCCGCCCGCGACGTCAACGCGCGCATGATCGAGCGGCTCGATGACTTCGACCCCCGCGCGTTCACGGCACTGAACCAGGAGTTCCACGCGCTGCTGTACGCCAAGTGCGCCAACCCCCGCATGCTCGAGCTCGTCACCACCGAGTGGGGGCGGCTCGGGCACCTGCGGGACTCGACCTTCAGCTTCGTGCCCGGTCGCGCCCAGGAGTCGGTGCGCGAGCACGAGAACATCCTCGTGCTCATCGAGCGCGGCGCCCCGCTGGGCGAGATCGAGAAGGCCGCGCGCCGTCACCGCTCCGCCACGCTCGACGCCTACATGATCCACGAGCATCCCGACGAGGCCCTCGGCCTTCCGGCCTTCTGACCGCTCCCCCTGGAGGAACCGACATGACCGACAGCACTCCGGCGCGTGACCGCCGCCATGTTCCGGCGGACCTCCCCGATCGCATCCGGCACTACATCGACGGCGCTTTCGTCGATTCCGTGGACGGCGACACGTTCGACGTGCTCGAGCCGGTCTCGAACGAGACGTACGCGCCGGCCGCGGCGGGCAAGAAGGCCGACATCGATCTCGCCGTCGCCGCCGCGCGGCGCGCCTTCACCGACGGCCCCTGGCCGCGCATGCTCCCGCGCGAGCGCTCCCGCATCCTGCACCGCATCGCCGACCTCGTGGAGTCGCGCGACCGGCGGCTGGCAGAGCTCGAGTCCTTCGACTCCGGCCTGCCGATCACCCAGGCGCTCGGCCAGGCCCGGCGTGCCGCCGAGAACTTCCGCTTCTTCGCCGACCTGATCGTGGCGCAGTCCGACGACACCTTCAAGGTGCCCGGTCGCCAGATCAACTACGTCAACCGCAAGCCGATCGGGGTCGCCGGGCTCATCACGCCCTGGAACACCCCGTTCATGCTGGAGTCGTGGAAGCTCGGGCCGGCCCTGGCCACCGGCAACACCGTCGTGCTCAAGCCCGCCGAGTTCACCCCGCTGTCGGCGTCGCTGTGGGCGGGGATCTTCGAGGAGGCCGGGCTCCCGCAGGGGGTCTTCAACCTCGTCAACGGCCTGGGAGAGGATGCCGGGGACGCGCTCGTGAAGCATCCGGACGTCCCGCTCATCTCGTTCACCGGCGAGAGCCGCACCGGGCAGCTGATCTTCGCCAACGCGGCACCGTATCTCAAGGGCCTGTCGATGGAGCTCGGCGGCAAGTCGCCGGCTATCGTCTTCGCCGACGCCGACCTCGAGGCGGCGGTGGATGCCACCATCTTCGGCGTCTTCTCCCTCAACGGCGAGCGCTGCACGGCCGGCAGCCGCATCCTCGTGGAGCGCGCCGTCTACGACGAGTTCGTGGAGCGCTACGCCGCCCAGGCTTCCCGGGTGACCGTCGGCTACCCCCACGACCCCGACACCGAGGTCGGCGCTCTCGTGCATCCCGAGCACTTCGACAAGGTCATGGGCTACGTCGAGCTCGGCAAGACCGAGGGGCGCCTGGTCGCCGGCGGCGGGCGGGCGGAAGGGTTCGAGTTCGGCAACTTCGTCGCACCGACGGTGTTCGCCGACGTCCGACCCGATGCCCGCATCTTCCAGGAGGAGATCTTCGGCCCGGTCGTGACGATCACCCCGTTCGAGACCGATGCGGAGGCGCTGACCCTGGCCAACGACACCCGGTACGGGCTCGCCGCGTATGTGTGGACCAACGACCTCACGCGCGCACACAACTTCTCGCAGGCCGTCGACGCCGGCATGGTGTGGCTCAACTCCAACAACGTGCGGGACCTGCGCACGCCCTTCGGCGGGGTGAAGGCCTCGGGCCTCGGGCACGAGGGCGGCTACCGCTCGATCGACTTCTACACCCACCAGCAGGCGGTGCACATCACCCTCGGCGAGGTGCACAACCCCACCTTCGGCAAGCGCTGAACACCCCCCGACCATGACTGCGAGGACGCTGACATGACCCACCGCGACGACATGACCCTCACCTCGTCCGGATTCTTCGTCTCGCAGGAGGCGCCGATCCACACCGACGACCCCATCCCCACACCCTCCTCGCCGGCGCCGGACATCCTGCGGTGCGCGTACATGGAGCTCGTGGTCACCGACCTCGCCGCCTCGCGACGGTTCTACGTCGACGTGCTGGACCTCGTCGTCACCGAAGAGGACGAGAACACCGTCTACCTCCGCTCGATGGAGGAGTTCATCCACCACAACCTCGTGCTGCGCCAGGGTCCGGTCGCGGCGGTCGCCGCGTTCTCCTATCGCGTCCGCTCCCCCGAGGACCTCGACCGGGCCGTCGCCTTCTACACCGAGCTCGGATGCCGCGTCGAGCGCCGTGCGGAGGGGTGGACGAAGGGCATCGGCGACTCCGTCCGGGTCGAAGACCCCCTCGGATTCCCGTACGAGTTCTTCCACGACGTGGAGCACGTCGAGCGTCTCGCCTGGCGCTACGACCTCTACTCGCCGGGGTCGCTGGTGCGCCTCGACCATTTCAACCAGGTCACCCCTGACGTGCCGCGGGCGGTGAAGTTCATGCAGGATCTGGGCTTCCGGGTCACCGAGGACATCCAGGACGACGAGGGCACCGTCTACGCCGCCTGGATGCGACGCAAGCCCACCGTCCACGACACCGCCATGACCGGCGGCGACGGCCCCCGCATGCACCACGTGGCGTTCTCGACGCACGAGAAGCACAACATCCTGGCGATCTGCGACAAGCTCGGAGCCCTCCGCCGGTCGGATGCCATCGAGCGCGGCCCGGGCCGTCACGGCGTGTCGAACGCCTTCTATCTCTACCTGCGCGACCCCGATGGACACCGCGTGGAGATCTACACGCAGGACTACTACACCGGGGATCCCGACAACCCCGTCGTGACGTGGGACGTGCACGACAACCAGCGCCGCGACTGGTGGGGGAACCCCGTCGTGCCGTCCTGGTACACCGAGGCATCCCTCGTGCTCGACCTCGACGGCAATCCGCAGCCGTTGACAGCACGCACCGACACCAGCGAGATGGCCGTGACGATCGGCGCCGACGGCTTCTCGTACACCCGGCCCGCCGACGGCGAGCACAAGCTGGGTCACCAGCTGTGACCGGTCGTTGAGCGAGCGCAGCGAGACGAAACGCCGCGCACCCCTACGCTGAGGACACCGAAGGAGACCCCGATGCTGGACCCCGACACCGTCGCCGCGATCGCCACCGAGCTGGCCGAGGCCGATCGCACCCACGGCGTGGTCCCCCGCATCACCGCGCGCCACCCGCAGGCGACGGTGGAGGACTCGTACGCGATCCAGGGCGTGTGGCGCGACAGGAATCTCGCTGCCGGCCGGCGGCTGGTGGGGCGCAAGATCGGGCTGACCTCGAAGGCGATGCAGCAGGCCACCGGGATATCGGAGCCCGACTACGGGGTCA